>NZ_JBVJBI010000025.1:0-120715 GCF_055589745.1 Kitasatospora sp. NPDC041917
GAGACCAAGGCGCCGCTCGACCCGGAGCAGCCGCCCTGCCTGGACGCCCGCAAGGGCCTCGGCCCCAGGCCGATCAACAACAAGTACGAGATGAAGTACATCAACATCGACCCGGGCTCGGTCGGCCCGCTCGGTGACGCGATCTACTCCGCCAGCTCCGCCGACCTCGGCCTGATCGACGGCTCCCGGGTCACGTACGCCCGGCTGTACTGGGGCGGCACCCGCGGCATCGACGACGTCGTGCTGCCGGAGAACCAGATCGACGAGGTGTACCTGAAGGTCCCGGGCGAGCCCGAGTACCGCAACATCGCCAACGACCAGCCCTCCATCGGCTACATCACCACCGACGTGGAGAGCAGCTACCAGGCCTCCGCCGACATCACCGACCTGGTCAGGCAGGCCGGCAACGGCACCTACACCGTCGCCAACATGGACTCGGTGGTGAAGCCGCACAGCTGGGGCGGCTGGACGATCGTGGTCGCCTACGAGAACGAGTGCAAGCCGTACCGGCACGTCCACCTGTGGGACGGCTTCCGGGTCGAGCTGCCCGACAGCCCGCCGCGCGAGTTCGACCTCACCGGGCTCCGGACCCCGGCCACCGGCCCGGTGGCGGGCAAGCTCGGCTTCGTGGTCTACGACGGCGACCTCAAGTGGACCGGCGACACCCTCGCCATCAAGTCCACCCAGGGCCCGCAGGCGATCTTCTCCGACCTCAACCACGCCTCCAACGACGCGTTCAACTCCACCATCGAGGAGCTGACCCCGGCCGACCAGTTCGTCCGCACCCCGTACAACCGCAACAACTTCGGCTACGACTCCAACCGCTGGGACATCTCGCCGTTCCTGCGCAACGGGGACAGCGACATCAAGGTGCTGTTCGACACCGACAAGGACGGCTACGACCTCGGCGTCTTCTACGCCTACGTCAACCTGGACGGCTCCACCGAGGGCTGATCCCCCGTCGCACCACGGCGCCGCTGCCGCCCCACCCGCACCGCGCGGGCCGGCAACGGCGCCGTCGCGTCCCGGCCCCGGGCGGCGCCGCGCAGCAGCCGCTCGCAGGGGCGCTCCACCCAGCGGTACAGCACGCCCGCGGCGGCCAGCGAACCGCCGGCCAGCAGCAGCCAGACACCGAACGTCGCGGCCCCCGGCGCCGGGCGGCCATGGACGGACAGCCAGCAGCGGACGCCGATCTCGTGCACCAGGTACCAGGCGAACGACCACTCGCCGAGCCGGACGGCCGTGCGGCCCGCCAGCAGCCGGGGCGGGCACCCGGCGGCGTCGCACCGGGCGGCGGCCGCCAGCAGGGCCGCGAACAGCGGCGCGGGGAGCAACTGGGAGGCGCTGTACGGGCCGTACCAGAGGGCGTCCGGGACAGCGGCGTGCCAGGGGACCAGCAGCAGGTGCCAGAGCGCCACGGCGGCGGCCGCCGGCAGGAGCCCCGACCGCGCCGACCGCACCCGGGGGAGCGCGCCGTGCCGCACCGCCAGGCCGGTGACCACGCCGAGGACGAACTGCGGAGTCCGGGTCAGCGGCAGGTAGTCCAGCAGCCAGCCGCGCACCGTCGGGTCGGCGGGCAGCAGGGCGCCGGCCGCCCAGAGCACCGGGCCGAGCGCGGTGCACAGGGCCGCGAGCGGCAGCCAGGCGCGCCGGCGCGGGGCCAGCAGGCGCAGCAGCGGCGGGAACAGCAGATAGAACCAGGCCTCGGCACCCAGCGACCAGGAGGCCGGGTTGCCGCCGTACACGGTGGGCAGCGCCCACGGGTGCACCAGCGCCAGCGACCAGAGCGCGGCCGCCACCGGAAGCACCGCGCCGATCGCCGCGTCCGCGCCCAGGGACAGCACGGTGGTCAGCAGGTGCAGCGGCCAGATCCGGGCGAAGCGGCGGCGGGCGAAGGTCAGGGCCCCGGCCGGGGCCGGCGAGGCCCCGTACGTCCAGGCCAGCACGAAGCCGGAGAGCACGAAGAAGAACGTCACGCCCGAACGGCCGTACCAGGCGAGCGGGCCGAGCACCGGAAGCGTGCCCACCTTGTGGGAGAGGTGGTAGAGCACCACCAGCAGGGCCGCCCAGAAGCGCAGCCCGGTGAGCGAGGGCAGGCGGGCGGGGCCGGTCGTGGGCATCGGCGCTCCGGGGGAGGGGGCGGGGCCGCGGGCAGAGCTGCGGCGCCCGGCTGAACGAGCGCGGCCGGGACGAGGTCACGCCTACGGCGGTCGAGGGGCCGGCCGTGTCCACCCGGCGGGCGCGTCCGGCGGCGGGCACCGGGGGCGCGTAGCCTGCTAGGGCCCGCGGCTCGGACCCGGCAGGGAATCCGGGGGCGGGCCCTGAGGACGCGGGTGCGAGGACGGTCCTCGGACGGACGGAGGGGTCGATGGCGGTCGAGGAGCAGCGGGCCGGGAGCCGGGTCAGCCGGCCGGAGAACCGGCTGGTCCGGCGCGGGTTCACCGACCCGGCGCGGGCGGTGCGGCTGCTGGAGGGCCCCGGGCTGGAGGGCCTGGCCGACGACCCGCTGCTGCTGGACGCGCTCGGCGCCACCGCCGACCCCGACCTCGCGCTGCTCGGCCTGGCCCGGCTGCTGGAGGCCGCCGACGAGGCCGACCGGCACACCCTGCGCGACACCCTCACCACCTCCAAGCCGCTGCGCGACCGGCTGCTCGGCGTGCTCGGCGTCTCCACCGCGCTCGGCGACCACCTGGCCCGGCACCCGCACGACTGGCACGTGCTGGTCACCTTCGAACTGCGCGACATGCACCCCGGCCCGGAGGACTTCCGCCGCGCCCTCGCCGAAGGCGTCCGGGACGACGCCCTCGGCCCCGCCAACGCGCTGCGCGTCGCCTACCGCCGCTGCCTGCTCGCCATCGCCGCCCGCGACCTCACCGGCACCACCGACCTCGCGCAGACCGCCGCCGAACTCGCCGACCTGGCCGGTGCCACCCTCCAGACCGCCCTGGACCTCGCCGCCGAGCAGGACCCGGAGGCCGCCGCGGCCTGCCGGCTCGCCGTGATCGGCATGGGCAAGTGCGGCGGCCGCGAGCTCAACTACGTCTCGGACGTGGACGTGGTCTTCGTCGCCGAGCCGCGCGAGGGCGTGGACGAGCCGGAGGCGATCAGGGCCGCGACCCGGCTGGCCGCCGCCCTCACCCGGCTGTGCGCGGACACCACCGGCGAGGGCACGATCTGGCCGGTGGACGCCAACCTGCGCCCCGAGGGGCGCAACGGCCCGCTGGTGCGCACCCTCGCCAGCCACCTCGCCTACTACCAGCGCTGGGCCAAGACCTGGGAGTTCCAGGCGCTGCTCAAGGCCCGCCCGGTCGCCGGGGACGCGGAACTCGGCGCCGCGTACGTCGAGGCGCTCGCCCCGATGGTCTGGCAGGCCGCCGCCCGGGAGAACTTCGTCGCCGACGTGCAGCAGATGCGCCGCCGGGTGGTCGACTCCATCCCGGCCACCGAGCTGGACCGCCAGCTCAAGCTCGGCCCGGGCGGGCTGCGCGACGTCGAGTTCTCCGTGCAGCTGCTCCAGCTGGTGCACGGCCGCACCGACCCGGCGCTGCGCAGCGGCAACACCCTGGAGGCGCTGGCCGCCCTCTCCCGGGGCGGGTACGTGGGCCGGGCGGACGCCGCCTCGCTGGACGCCGCGTACCGCTTCCTGCGCTCGCTGGAGCACCGCATCCAGCTGTACCGGCTGCGCCGCACCCACCTGATGCCCACCGCCGACGAGGACCTGCGCCGGCTGGCCCGCTCGCTGGCGGCGCTGATCAACGACGACACCCGCGCCGACCCGGTGGCCGCGCTGCAGCGCGAGTGGAAGCGGCACGCGATGGAGGTCCGGCGGCTGCACGAGAAGCTGTTCTACCGGCCGCTGCTGGACGCCGTCGCCGAACTGCCGCAGGGCGCCACCGGGCTGAGCCCGGACGCGGCCCGGGCCCGGCTGGAGGCGCTGGGCTACGCGGACCCGGCGGCCGCGCTGCGGCACCTCAGCGCGCTCGCCTCCGGGGTGAGCCGCAAGGCCGCCATCCAGCGGACCCTGCTGCCGGTGCTGCTCGGCTGGTTCGCCGAGTCCGCCGACCCGGACGCCGGGCTGCTCAACTTCCGCCAGGTCTCCGACGCGCTCGGCCGCACGCCCTGGTACCTGCGGCTGCTGCGGGACGAGAGCGCCGCCGCCGAGCAGCTGGCCCGGGTGCTGTCGGCCGGCCGGCTCGCCCCCGACCTGCTGCTGCGCGCCCCCGAGGCGGTGGCCATGCTGGGCGATCCGCGCGGCCTGGAGCCGCGCGGCCGGGCGGCGCTGCAGTCGGAGGTGCTGGCCGCCGTCGGCCGGGCCGGGTCCACCCACGCCGCGGTGGCCGCCGCCCGCTCGGTGCGCCGCCGGGAGCTGTTCCGCACCGCCGCGGCGGACGTGCTCGGGCGGCTCGGGGAGGACCCCGCCGAGGCGCTGGACACCGCGGGGGAGGCGCTCACCGCGCTCAACGCCGCCACCCTGGGCGGCGCGCTGCGCGCCTGCGTAGCCGGGTGGGAGGCCGAGCACGGGGACCTGCCGACCCGGATCTCGGTGATCGCGATGGGCCGCTTCGGCGGCCACGAACTGGGCTACGGCTCGGACGCGGACGTGCTCTTCGTCCACGAGCCGCTGCTCGGCTCGCTGGAGGAGGAGGCGGCCCGGGCCGCCCAGGCGGTCTGCCACGAGCTGCGCACCCAGCTGGGCGCGCCCTCCACCGAGCCGCCGCTGCTGGTCGACGCCGACCTGCGGCCGGAGGGCCGCAGCGGCCCGCTGGTGCGCACCCTGGCCTCGTACGCGGCCTACTACCGGCGCTGGTCGCACGCCTGGGAGAGCCAGGCGCTGCTGCGGGCCGAGCCGGTGGCCGGGGACGAGGAGCTGGGCGCGCGGTTCCGGCAGCTGATCGACCCGCTGCGCTACCCCGGCGGCGGGGTGCCGGAGCGGGACCTGGTGGAGATCCGCCGGATCAAGGCGCGGATCGAGGCCGAGCGGCTGCCGCGCGGGGCCGACCCGACCACCCACACCAAGATCGGCCGGGGCGGGCTGGCGGACGTCGAGTGGACCGTGCAGCTGCTGCAGCTCCGGCACGGGCACGAGCTGCCGGCCCTGCGCACCACCCGGACCAGGGCGGCACTGGCGGCCGCCGAGCGGGCCGGGCTGGTCGGGTCGGAGGACGCCGAGGTGCTGGACGCGGCCTGGGTGCTGGCCTCCCGGGTGCGGGCGGCGGTGATGCTGGTGCGCGGCCGGCCCGGGGACAGCTTCCCGGGGGAGGCCCGGGAGCTGGCCGGGGTGGCCCGCTACCTCGGGTACGGCTCCGGGCACAGCGGCGAGCTGCTGGACGACTACCGGCGGATCACCCGGCGGGCCCGGGTGGTGGTGGACCGGCTGTTCTACGGCTCCGGCTGACGGGCACGCGAAAGGGGCCCCGTGCGGGGCCCCTTCGACGTTCCGGGCGGCCGGCGTGGCGGGCCGGCGCGGCGCCGCTAGCGGCGTGCGCTGCTGACCGCGGGCTCGCTCCACTGCTCGGGCACGGTGACCGGCTGCTCGGCCGCCGTCTCCCGGGCGGGCACCCTGGGCAGCTTGTAGACCCACTCGTGGTACAGCCAGCGGGCGGCGAGGAAGCCCACCGCCAGGCAGAGCTCGCCGCCGACGGCGTCCATCCAGAAGTGGTTGGCGGTGGAGACGATGACCACCAGGGTGGCGGCGGGGTACAGCAGGCCGAGCACCCGGACCCACGTCCGGCGGGCCAGGAAGAAGATCGCCAGGCCGCACCACATCGACCAGCCGATGTGCATCGAGGGCATGGCCGCGTACTGGTTGGAGACGTGCGCGGCGGGCCCGGAGGCCATCGAGCCCCAGGTGCCGTGGACCTTCACGGTGTCGATGAAGCCGCCGTCGGTCATCAGCCGGGGCGGGGCCAGCGGGAAGAAGTAGAAGCCGACCAGGGCGATCCCGGTGGTCACGAACAGCACGGTGCGGGCCGCGACGTAGCGCCCGGGGTGGCTGCGGTAGAGCCAGACCAGCACGCCGATCGTGATCACGAAGTGCAGTGTCGCGTAGTAGTAGTTCATCCCGGTGATGAGCCACCCGACGCTGTCCACGGCGTGGTTGATCGAGCGCTCGACGGCGATGCCGAGGTGCTGCTCCAGGTCCCAGATCCAGCGCGTGTGCTTCTGGGCTATCGCTTCCTGTTCGGGAACCGCGTTGCGCACGATCGAGTAGATCCAGTAGCTGATCCCGATCAGCGCCAGTTCGAACCAGATCCGCGGTCTGGCCGGTGACCGGCGCTGGGCGCCGATGCGGCCGCGCAGGATGGCGGTACGGGACTGTGCGGCACGGGTGGCTCCATCGGGCAGGCGGCCGGGGAGGGCCTTCGCTGCTTCGGAACCGCCACCACTGGCCGCGTCGGCGCGCCCGGCGTCGCCTCGCTGGATCTCGGTCGGTTCCCCCATGGACGGCAAGTCTGCCAGACCGCTCGTAGCCGTCTGCTCATCCTCTGGAAGTGGATTCTTCACCGGCTGTCCCCCTTGAGGGCTAGGGGCCGGCTCCCACCGGGGTAGGGGGTGCTCTGGGGTTCGGTGCGTACCGGTGGGACGGACATGCGTCCCATTGTCACGCCCGTCGCTCCGAGGGAGTAATCGGGGTGGTCGGAGACGGTCGCCCACCTGGAAATTTCCCGGCACGAAACGGTTTCAGCATCTTGCTGAAACATATTGCAGGCCGCTAGCTTCCTGGGAAAATCGATCGCCCCTTCCCCTAAGGGAGCCCTCAGTGGCCGATGCCCCGCTCCGTCCCCGACGGAGCACCGCCCGACGAACCACCGGCCGCCGCAGACCGCCGGGCCGCACCGCCGTCCTGCTGGCCGCCGCACTGACCGCCGCCACCCTCGGCGGCGCCCCCGCGGCCCTCGCCGCCGCCCCGCCGGCCCCGCCCTCGGACGCCGCGCTGGCGGCCACCGCCGGGCGGCACGACCTCACCCGCGAACAGTTCTACTTCGTCCTGCCCGACCGCTTCGCCAACGGCGACGCCGCCAACGACGGCGGAGGCATCACCGGCGGGCGGCTGGAGAACGGCTTCGACCCCGCCGACAAGGGCTTCTACCACGGCGGCGACCTCGCCGGGCTGATCCAGCGGCTCGACTACATCCAGGACCTCGGCACCACCGCGATCTGGATGGCCCCGATCTTCAAGAACAAGCCCGTGCAGGGCAGCGGGGCCGACGCCTCGGCCGGGTACCACGGCTACTGGATCACCGACTTCACCCAGGTCGACCCGCACTTCGGCACCAACGAGCAGCTCAAGGAGCTGATAGCCAAGGCGCACGCCCGCGGCATCAAGGTCTTCTTCGACGTCATCACCAACCACACCGCCGACGTCGTCGACTACGCCGAGAAGCAGTACGGCTACCGCTCCGCCGGCGCCTACCCGACGCTCGACGCGGACGGGAACCCGGTGGACGAGACCGCCGTCGCCGACGCGGGAGCGCCCTGGCCGCGGACCACCAAGGACTCCTTCCCCTACACCCCGGTCTTCCGCACCCCGGCCGACGCCGGGGCCAAGACCCCGTCCTGGCTCAACGACCCGGCGCTCTACCACAACCGGGGCGACTCGACCTTCGTCGGCGAGTCCGCCACCGAGGGCGACTTCAGCGGCCTGGACGACCTCGACACCCAGAACCCCAAGGTGGTGAAGGGCTTCGAGAAGGTCTACCAGCAGTGGGTCAAGGACGCCGGCGTGGACGGCTTCCGGATCGACACCGTCAAGCACGTCAACATGGCCTTCTGGCAGCAGTGGGCGCCCGCGCTCAAGGACTTCGCCGCCAAGCAGGGCAACAAGAAGTTCTTCATGTTCGGCGAGGTCTACTCCGGGGACCCGGCGGTCACCTCGCCGTACGTCACCAAGGGCAGGCTCCAGGCCACCCTGGACTTCCCGTTCCAGGGCGCGGCCCGCTCCTACGTCTCCCAGGGCGGCTCGGCGCGCGGCCTCGCCGACGTCTACGGCCAGGACTACCGCTACACCGGCGCCGACACCGACGCGTACGAGCTGCCGACCTTCCTCGGCAACCACGACATGGGCCGCTTCGGCTCCTTCCTGCTCGCCGACAACCCGGGCGCCGACGACGCCACGCTGCTGAAGAAGGACCGGCTCGGCAACGAGCTGCAGTTCCTCACCCGCGGCCAGCCCGTCGTCTACTACGGCGACGAGCAGGGCTTCACCGGCGCGGGTGGCGACAAGGACGCCCGGCAGGACCTGTTCGCCTCGAAGACGGCCTCCTACAACGGTGACCGGGTGCTCGGCGGGCCCTCCGGCCCGGCCGACCGCTACGGGCAGGGCGGCGAGCTCTACCAGGGCATCGCCGGGTTGGCCCGGCTGCGCCGGGACAACCCGGCACTGGCCGACGGCGCCCAGGTCGAGCGGTACGCCGCCGACGGCGCGGGCGTGTACGCCTTCTCCCGGATCGACGCCGGGCAGCAGGTCGAGTACCTGGTCGCGGTCAACAACGCCGCCGAGGCGAAGACCGTCACCCTGGACACCTTCTCGGCGGGAACGGGCTTCGACCGGATCTACCCGTCCGCGGGGGACCGGATCACCAGCGGCGCCGACCGCAAGGCGACCGTCACCGTGCCGGCGCTGTCCTCCGTCGTGTTCAAGGCGGGCGCCCGGCTCGCGGCCGTCGGCCCGGCTCCGCAGCTCGCGGTGCAGCCGCCGGCGGACGGTTCGAGCGGACTCGTCACGGTCGGTGCGAAGGTCGACGGCGGTGGCTTCGACCGGGTGAGCTTCGCCGCCCAGATCGGCAACGGGCCCTGGCAGACCCTCGGCACGGCCGACAACGGCGTGTACAAGGTCACCCAGGACCTCGGCGCCGTCGCCCCCGGCACGGTGGTCCGCTACAAGGCCGTCGTGCGGGACTCCGGCGGCCACCTGCGCTCCGCCACCGCGAGCTTCACCACCGGCGCCCCCGCACCGAAGCCGGCGCCCACCGCGGGCTCCCGCCCGTACGCCGTCGTCCACTACAACCGGCCGGACGGCGACTACGACGGCTGGAACCTCTACGCCTGGGGCGACCTCGCCGACGGCGAGGCCACCCCGTGGCCGGCCGGGCACGCCTTCACCGGGCGGGACGCGTACGGCGCCTTCGCCTACGTGCGGCTGAAGCCCGGCGCCTCGGACGTCGGGTTCGTCGTGGAGAAGGACGGCGTCAAGGACGTCGACGCGGACCGGCACCTCGACGTCGGCAGCACCGGCGAGGTGTGGCTCAAGCAGGGCGACCCGGCGGTGCGCACCGCCGACCCCGGCCCGGGCAACACCCAGCCCGCGAACACCGCCGTCATCCACTACAACCGGGCCGACGGCGACTACGACGGCTGGGGACTGCACGACTGGACCGGCGCGGCCACCCCGACCGACTGGGGCAAGCCGCTGGCGCCGGTGCGCCGCGACGCCTTCGGCGCCGTTTTCGAGGTGCCGCTGGCCCCCGGGGCGACCAGCCTCAGCTACATCCTGCACAAGGGCAACGACAAGGACCTGCCCGCCGACCAGTCGCTGGACCTCGCCGTCAACGGCAAGGAGGTCTGGATCCTCGGCGGCCGCGAGGGCTACCTGCTGCCGCAGAACCCGGCCGCCTCCGCGCAGATCGACCTCGCCGGGGCCAAGGCGCAGTGGATCGACGCGAGGACCGTCGTCGTCCCGGCGAACTACGGCGCGGGCGACGAGGCCCTGGCCGGCGGCACCAGCGCCCAGCTGGTGTACGACCCGGCCGGCGGCATCAAGGCCGACAAGGGCGTGCTGACCAAGCCCGGCCAGTGGCTGCGGCTCACCCCGGTCAAGGGCGGGCCGACCGACGCCCAGAAGGCGAAGTACCCGCACCTGGCGGGCTACCGGGCCTTCACCGTGGACGGCCGGGACGCCGCCCGCGTCCCGGCCGCGCTGCGCGGCCAGCTGCTGTTCACCGAACACCTGCCCAACGGCGCCGTCCTGGCCGCCACCGGGGTGCAGATCCCGGGCGTGCTGGACGACCTGTACGCCGGGCGGACCGGCAAGGTGGACTTCGGACCGGCCCACTACAACGGCAAGGTGGCGCTGTCGCTGTGGGCGCCGACCGCGCAGGAGGTCTCCGTCCAGGTCTTCGACAGCGCCACCGGGGGCACCCCGAAGACGCTGCCGCTGAAGCTCGACGACGAGACCGGGGTGTGGGAAGTCGTCCGTGACAAGCGCGAGTTGGACGGCAAGTACTACCTGTACCAGGTGAAGGTCTGGGCGCCCTCGACCCAGCAGCCGGTGGTCAACACCGTCACCGACCCGTACTCGGTGGCGCTGTCCACCGACTCCGGGCGCAGCCTGGTCGCCGACCTCGACGCCAAGGAGCTCAAGCCCGCGGGCTGGGACGACCACGCCCGCCCGCAGGCCGTCCCGCCCGCGCAGCAGCAGATCCAGGAGCTGCACGTCCGGGACTTCTCGGTGGAGGACCCCACCGTCCCGGCTGCCGAGCGCGGCACCTACCTGGCGTTCACCGAGTCGAACTCGGCCGGCATGCGGCACCTGCGGGAGCTCGCCGATGCCGGGGTGACCACGATCCACCTGCTGCCGACCTTCGACATCGCCACCGTCCGGGAGAACCGGGCCGACCGGAAGCTGCCGGCCTGTGACCTCAAGTCCCTTCCCCCGGACGGCCCGAAGCAGCAGGAGTGCGTGGCGGCCGTCGCCGCCGACGACGCGTACAACTGGGGCTACGACCCGCTGCACTACAACGTGCCGGAGGGCTCCTACGCCACCGACCCCGGGGGGACGGCGCGCACCGTGCAGTTCCGGCGGATGGTGCAGGCGATGCACGCGGCCGGGCTGCGGGTGGTGCTCGACGTGGTCTACAACCACACCGCGGCCGCGGGCCAGGCCGAGCACTCGGTGCTGGACAAGGTGGTCCCCGGCTACTACCAGCGGCTCGACGCCGACGGCAAGGTGACGACGGACAGCTGCTGCGCCGACACCGCGCCCGAGCACGCCATGATGAACCGGCTGGTGGTCGACTCGGTGACGCTGTGGGCGCGCGAGTACAAGGTGGACGGCTTCCGCTTCGACCTGATGGGCCTGGACCCGAAGTCCACCATGCTGGACGTGCAGTCCGCGCTGCGGAGGATGACGCCGGACTCGGACGGCGTGGACGGGAAGAACGTCTTCCTGTACGGCGAGGGCTGGAACTTCGGTGCGGTCGCCGACAACGCCCGGTTCGAGCAGGCCACCCAGGCCAACATGGCCGGCACCGGCATTGCCACCTTCGACGACCGGATCCGGGACGCCGCCCGCGGCGGCAACTTCATGCTGAACTCCGCCCCGCAGCAGGGCTTCGCCTCGGGCCTGTACACCGACCCGAACGGCTCGGCCGCGAACGGCACCCCGGAGGAGCAGAAGGCCCGGCTGCTGCACGGGATGGACCAGCTGAAGGTCGGGCTGACCGGCAACCTGGCCGGCTACTCCTTCACCGACAGCTCCGGAAAGTCCGTCACCGGCGCCCAGGTCGACTACAACGGCGCCCCGACCGGGTACGCGGCGAAGCCCGGCGAGGCGGTGGAGTACGTGGACGCCCACGACAACACCGACCTCTTCGACGCCCTCGCGTACAAGCTGCCGACCGGCACCGCGCCCGCCGACCGGGCCCGGATGCAGGCGCTCGCGCTCTCGCTGACCGCGCTCACCCAGGGCGCGGGCTTCGCCCAGGCCGGCAGCGACCTGCTGCGCTCCAAGTCGCTCGACTCCAACTCCTACGACTCGGGGGACTGGTTCAACGCGATCCACTGGGACGCCGGCGACGGCAACGGCTGGGGCCGCGGCCTGCCGATGGCGAAGGACAACCAGGAGCAGTGGACGGCCGCGCGGTCCCTGCTGGCGAACCCGAAGCTGACGGTGGGCGCGGCCGACATCCGGGCGGCCTCGGCGCAGTACCAGGAGTTCCTGCGGATCAAGCGGTCTTCGCCGCTGTTCTCGCTGCCGAGCCTGGCCGCCGTCCAGCAGCGGCTCTCCTACCCGCTCTCCGGCACCGCCGGTGAGACGCCCGGGGTGATCACCCTGCACCTGGACGGCACCGGGCTGTCGGGGGCGGAGAAGGGCATCACGGTGGTCTTCAACGCCACCCCCGCGGCGCAGGCGCAGACCGTGCCGGCCCTGCGGGGCACCGGCCAGGCGCTGCACCCCGTCCAGGCGGGCGGGGCGGACCGGGTGGTGCAGCGGTCCGGCTTCGACGCCGCGACCGGCACCTTCACCGTGCCGGGCCGCACCGTGGCGGTGTTCGTCCAACACTGATTCGTACACTGCGACAACTCCCGGGCTCCGTACCACTGTTCAGGTGGTGCGGAGCCCGGCTCCGGTTCGGGGACGGCAAGGTTCCGTTCCGGACGCACAATGGCCGGAAACCGTTGATGGCACGGCCGGAACTGTGATGTGCCGGGTCTGCCTGGCGCTGGCGGCCGCTCTCCGCGGGGGAAAGCGGCCCTGAGTGCTGGTCACCGACCGTCGGCAGTGATCGAACTTTGTCCGGGGCATGAAAACCGTGTTCACGAGTTCGTCACGGGGTAACACAACTGACGAACCGTCCTGCATACGGTTTCGGTAATGAATCGGCCAATCCGTGGCATGCATCTGTCATTAACCGCTCGGTAGCTGCCACGATTCCCCCGGCTGTAGACGAGGGGGCCCCACCCCCCGGTGCAGCTGTTCCAGTTCAGGTGCAGCGCGTCCCGACCCTGCAAACGAGTTGTGAGCAACGCATCCGCACTCCCGTCGCACCCGGCGGGGGCCCCCACTGCGCCGCAACCGCGGCCCAGGTTTCTCTCCACCGTGCGCGACCCGGCGCCGGTCGGAAAAGGAGTCCGCATGTCCCGTTACGCTCACGCCCGGAAGGCGGCGGTTGTCATGGCCGCCTCCACCGCGCTGCTGGTCACCGGCATACCGGTGATCGCCCAGGCGGCCACGCCGGACGCGCCGGCCGCCGTCGCGGCCCAGCAGGCGAGCCGCGCCCAGCTGATCTCCGTCGCGAACCAGCAGACCGCCTCCCTCGCCCAGACCCTGGGCCTGAGCGGCACCGAGAAGCTGGTCACCAGGGACGTCATCCAGGACGCGGACGGCACCCGCCACCTGCGGTACGAGCGCACCCTCGACGGACTGCCCGTCCTGGGTGGGGACCTGGTGGTGCACCAGGCGCCCACCGGTGCGACCAAGAGCGTTGACCGGGCCAGCACCGCCTCGCTGAGCGGTGTGAGCACCACGCCGAAGCTGGCCGCGCCGGCCGCGCAGAGCGCCGCGCTCGCCGCCGAGTCGGGCACCGCGGTCGACACCGCGCCGCGCCTGGTGGTCTGGGCCGGGGACAACAGCCCCCGGCTGGCCTGGGAGACCGTCGTCTCCTCCACCAAGTCGGACGGCACCCCGAGCAAGATGCACGTCGTCACCGACGCCACCAGCGGCCAGGTCATCCAGCAGTGGGACGGCATCGAGACCGGCTCCGGCAAGGGCGTCTTCGTCGGCAACGTCACCATCGGCACGACCCAGTCGGGCTCGACGTTCCAGATGAAGGACACCACCCGCGGTGGGATGTACACCACCAACCTGAACCACGGGTCCTCGGGCACCGGCACGCTGTACAGCAAGGCGACCGACACCTGGGGCGACGGCACCGTCAACAACGGCGAGTCCGCCGCGGTCGACGCCCACTTCGGTGTCGCGGCCACCTGGGACTACTACAAGAACACCTTCGGCCGCAACGGCATCCGCAACGACGGTGTCGGCGCCTACAGCCGCGTCCACTACGGCAACAACTACGTGAACGCGTTCTGGGACGACTCCTGCTTCTGCATGACGTACGGCGACGGCAGCAACAACACCGCGCCGCTCACCGAGCTGGACGTCGCGGGCCACGAGATGAGCCACGGCGTCACCGCGGCCACCGCCAACCTGACCTACTCGGGCGAGTCCGGCGGCCTCAACGAGGCCACCTCGGACATCTTCGGCACCATGGTCGAGTTCTCCGCCAACATCCCCACCGACAACCCCGATTACCTGATCGGTGAGTTGATCAACATCAACGGCGACGGCACCCCGCTGCGCTACATGGACAAGCCGTCCAAGGACGGTGCCTCGGCCGACTACTGGTCCTCCACCGTCGGCAACAAGGACGTCCACTACTCCTCCGGCGTCGCCAACCACTTCTTCTACCTGCTGTCCGAGGGCAGCGGCGCGAAGGTCATCAACGGCGTCAGCTACGACTCGCCGACCCAGGGCAACATCACGGTCACCGGCATCGGCCGGGACAAGGCCGCGGCCGTCTGGTACCGCGCGCTGACCACCTACATGACCTCCAGCACCAACTACGCCGCGGCGCGCATCGCGACGGAGAAGGCGGCCACCGACCTGTACGGCGCCGGCAGCGCCGAGCTGACCGCGGTCAGCACCGCCTGGGCGGGCGTCAACGTCGGCACCGCGCCCAGCGGCGGCGTCACCGTCACCAACCCGGGCAACCAGTCCACCGCCGTCGGCGGTGCGGTGAACCTCCAGGTCAGCGCCACCGGCGGCACCGCCCCGCTGACCTACACCGCGACCGGCCTGCCCACCGGCCTGTCGATCTCCTCCTCCGGCGCGATCACCGGTACCGCCTCCACCGCGGGCACCTACAACGTGACCGTCACGGCGAAGGACTCGGCCGGCAAGACCGGCAGCACCAGCTTCACCTGGACCGTCTCCACCGGTGGCGGCAGCTGCACCCCGGCGCAGCTGCTGGGCAACGCGGGCTTCGAG
Organism: Kitasatospora sp. NPDC041917; assembly: GCF_055589745.1. Lineage (NCBI taxonomy): Bacteria > Bacillati > Actinomycetota > Actinomycetes > Kitasatosporales > Streptomycetaceae > Kitasatospora > Kitasatospora sp. NPDC041917. Next base: position 14,768 of record NZ_JBVJBI010000025.1, read on the forward strand.
ACCGGCACCGCCACCCCGTGGACGGCGTCCAGCGGCGTGGTGGACAACAGCTCTTCGCAGGCGGCCCACGGCGGCTCCTGGAAGGCGTGGATGAACGGCTACGGCTCGACCCACTCGGACTCGCTGTCGCAGACGGTGAGCATCCCGTCGGGCTGCAAGGCGACGCTGAGCTTCTGGCTGCACATCGACACCGCCGAGTCGGGCAGCACCGCGTACGACAAGCTGACCGTGTCGGTCAACGGCACCGCGCTGAAGACCTACTCCAACGTGGACGCCGCGGCCGGCTACCAGCAGCGCACCTTCGACCTGTCGGCCTACGCGGGCCAGACGGTCACCGTGAAGTTCGCCGGGACCGAGGACGCCTCGCTCCAGACCAGCTTCGTGATCGACGACACCTCCGTCCAGACCGGCTGAGCCCGGGCCGGCTCCTGAAGGGCCGGTGAACCAGGACAGGTGAGGGGCCCGGCGGCTACGGCCGCCGGGCCCTTGTCGTGCCGTCCGGGGTTCCGTCCGAGGTCTTGACGGCCCTCGCGGGCGCCTCTAGGTTCGGCGCTGCAAGTTTCGGCAAGTTGCAGAAACTTCCTGCAGGCTTCACCTCCGGCTGCCCCACCCCAGCCACCCCCTCAGGAGACGACGTGGTCACCACCGCCCCCACCCTCCCCCGGCCCTCGGCCGGGAGGACCCCCAGGCGCGCCCGCGCGGCCGGTGCGCTCGCCGCCTCGGCGGCGCTCGCGCTCTCGCTCGGCACCTCCCTGGGCGCCCCCGCCGCCCAGGCCGCCCCGCCGGCCAACAACGGCAAGGACGTCACCGCCACCCTCTTCGAGTGGCGCTTCGACTCCGTCGCCCAGGCCTGCACCTCCACCCTCGGCCCCAAGGGCTACGGCTTCGTCGAGGTCTCCCCGCCGCAGGAGCACATCCAGGGCGCGCAGTGGTGGACCTCCTACCAGCCGGTCAGCTACCGGATCGCCGGACGGCTCGGCGACCGCACGTCCTTCAAGGACATGGTCGCCGCCTGCCACGCGGCCGGCGTCAAGGTGATCGCCGACGCGGTGGTCAACCACATGTCGGCGGGCTCCGGCACCGGCACCGGCGGTACCGCGTACACCAAGTACACCTACCCCGGCACGTACCAGGACCAGGACTTCCACACCTGCCGCCAGCCGATCACCAACTACCAGGACCGCGGCAACGTCCAGAACTGCGAGCTGGAGAACCTCTCCGACCTGAACACCGGCAGCGCGTACGTCCAGACCACCATCGCGCACTACCTGGACGACCTCGCCTCGCTCGGCGTCGACGGCTACCGGATCGACGCCGCCAAGCACATCGCCGCCGCCGACCTCGCGGCGATCAAGGCCCGGATGGCCAACCCGGCGGCCTACTGGGTCCAGGAGGTCATCTACGGCGCCGGCGAGCCGGTCCAGCCCACCGAGTACACCGGCACCGGCGACGTGGACGAGTTCCGGGTCGGCACGGACCTCAAGCGGATGTTCACCACCGACAAGCTCGCCAACCTCAGCGGCTGGGGCGCCTCCTGGGGCTACCTGCCGAGCGGTCAGGCGCGCGCCTTCGTCGACAACTGGGACACCGAGCGCAACGGATCCACCCTCAACTACACCTACGGCAACACCTACACGCTCGCCAACGTCTTCCTGCTGGCCTCGCCGTACGGCGCCCCCGACATCCACTCCGGCTACACCTTCGCCAACAAGGACGACGGCCCGCCGAACGGCGGCACCGTCAACGCCTGCTACCAGGACGGCTGGAACTGCACCCACGCCTGGCGGCAGGTCGCCAACATGGTCGGCTTCCGCAACGCGGTGGCGGGCACCGGAGTGACCGACTGGTGGTCCAACGGCGGCAACGCGATCGCCTTCGGACGCGGCAACAAGGGCTACGTCGCGATCAACCACGAGGGCGGCGCGATCACCCGGACCTTCCAGACCGGGCTGCCGGCCGGCACCTACTGCGACGTCCAGCACGGCGACCCGCAGTCCGGCGGCGGCTGCACCGGCCCGACGTACCAGGTGGGCGCCAACGGGCAGTTCACCGCGACGGTCGGTGCCGGCGACGCGGTCGCGCTGTACGTCCAGTCCGGCGCGAGCGTCTCCGGCGCCTCCTTCAACGTCAACGCGACCACCTCGGTCGGGCAGAACGTCTACGTGGTCGGCGACGCCGCGGCGCTCGGCGCCTGGGACCCGGCGAAGGCCCTGCCGCTCTCCTCGGCGGGCTACCCGGTCTGGTCGCTGGCGCTGTCGCTGCCGGCCGGCACGTCCTTCCAGTACAAGTACGTCCGCAAGGACGCGAGCGGCGCGGTCACCTGGGAGTCCGGCGCCAACCGGACGGCGACGGTGCCCTCGGGCGGGACCGTCGCGCTGAACGACACCTGGCGGCCGTGAGCCGCGGGTCCCGGTCCGCCCCGGATCCCCGTCGGCCCGCTCCGGCGGGGATCCCCCGCGAGGGCGGCCGGGAGGCGGGCGGCGCGGCCGTCCGTCACCCCCGCCCGATGTACGGCATGGCCGTCGCCAACACGGTGGCGAACTGCACATTGGCCTCCAACGGCAGCCCGGCCATGTGCCGCACGGTGCGCGCCACGTCGGCCACGTCCATGGTCGGCTCGGGGGCGATCCGGCCGTCCGCCTGACGCACGCCCGCGCCCATCGCCGCCGTCATGTCGGTCGCCGCGTTGCCGATGTCGATCTGCCCGCAGGCGATCCGGTACGGGCGGCCGTCCAGCGACAGCGACTTGGTCAGGCCGGTGACGGCGTGCTTGGTCGCGGTGTAGGCGATCGAGTGCGGGCGCGGGACGTGCGCGGAGATCGAACCGTTGTTGATGATCCGGCCGCCCTGCGGGTCCTGCGCCTTCATCTGCCGGAACGCGGCCCGGGCGCAGAGGAAGGCGCCGGTCAGGTTGAGGTCGACGACGGCCCGCCAGTCCTCGACCGACAGCTCCTCCAGCGGGACGGCCGGGCCGAAGACGCCGGCGTTGTTGAACAGCAGGTCCACCCGGCCGTGACGCCCGGCGGCCGCGGCGAACAGCGCGTCCACCGCCTCCGGGTCGGTGACGTCGGCCGGCACCACGTCGGCCGGGGCGGCGCAGAGCCGGGCGGTCTCCCGCAGCGGTCCGGGCCGCCGGCCGGCCAGCACCGTCCGCCAGCCGTCCGCGGCCAGTTCGACCGCCACGGCGCGGCCGACGCCGCTTCCGGCTCCGGTGACGACGGCGATCCGCTGGTTCATGGCACCCTCCTCGATGACTGTTCCCGGTCGGCCCTGGGCGTGCCCTGGAGATCGTCGCGGACCGGCGACCCGCCGTCACTGGTCAAAGCCACCGAAATCGGGACGGCTCGGCGAGAGCCCGGCGGTCACCCCCGCCATCCGACCCCCGCCGACCGGGGGGAGTGGTGAAGGCCTTGACCCGATCGCGAACAAACATTGGATTTCCGGTGGCCACCGCGCAACCGGGCCACCCGGGCCCACGTCATAAGATCGCAGGAAGGCGCACCCCCGCGAGGGGCGGCGCGCCATCGCTCCGGGGGACGCGCCAGCGCTGTGCCCCCGGTCTGTCCGGCCCCACCGGGGGGCCGCCGCCCGGTCAGACGGACCGGGCGCGACATCGGTCGGAGAGTCCTCACCGTGCTTAGGCAGTCGTCCCGTTCCCGCGCCGTCCTGTCCGGCGCCGCCGTGCTCGCCCTGGCCGCCTCGCTCGCGGCCTGCGGGAGTTCCGGCGGTGGGAAGGGGGACAGTGCCAAGAACGCCACCCCGGCCGGCGGCAGCAGCTCGGCGGGCAGCCCGAGCGCCGGCGGCACCAGCCCGGCCGCGACCGGCACCGCCACCGCGGCCTCCTCCGGCAAGGTGCTGATGCCCACCGGGCCCGCCGCCGCCCTCAACAAGGTCCGGGACACCGGCGCCGGCCCGATCATGATGACCAAGGTGACCGGCGCCAAGTCCGGCGTCACCGGCCAGGTCTGGGTCTGGCTGCCGCCCGAGTACAACGACCCCAAGTTCGCCAAGACCGGCTTCCCGGTGCTGACCCTGTTCGCGGGCGGCCAGAGCAACGGCTACAACACCTGGACCGACAACCAGCTGCCGATCCAGGAGGAGAACGAGCGGCTGGTCAAGGAGGGCAAGTCCCACCCGTTCATCATGATCATGCCGGTGCAGAACTTCAACAGCGACGAGAAGAACGCGCTGGACTGCTCCGACATCCCGGGCCAGCCCAAGATGGCCACCTGGATGGCCGAGGACCTCCCGGACTTCGTCCGCGCCAACTTCCGCACCGTGAAGGGCCGCGACGGCTGGGGCGTGATGGGGGCCTCCACCGGCGGCTTCTGCAGTGCCAAGCTCGCCCTCCAGTACCCGCAGGTCTACAAGGCCGCGGTGCCGATCGACGGCTACTTCATCCCGGACTCGGGGCTGTGGAAGGGCCACGACGCGGAGCGGGCCGCCAACAACCCGGACGTGCTGGTCGCCCAGGGCAAGGCCGACGTGAGCATGCTGGTGACCGCGGGCGGCGCCAACCCGTACGAGACCAAGGTGGTCAAGACCTGGGTGGACAAGGCGGTCCCGCCGGTGACCCTCCAGTACCACGAGCAGCCCGGTGGCAAGCACCTGACCTCGGACTTCAAGAAGATGATCCCGGACACCCTGGTGTGGCTCTCCGCCCACCTGGCGGGGCCGGCGGCCGACTGAGGGCCCGCCCTTCGGCTGCCCGCGCTGCCCGCACGGCCCGCGCTGCCCGCACGGCCCGCACTGCCCGCACGGCCCGCACTGCCCGCACTGCCCGCACTGCCTGTGCCGCTCGGACTGCTCGGACTGCCGTACTGCTCTCACCCGTACCGCCGGTGCCGGGACGCGTTCGCGCTCCCGACGCCGGCGGTCCTGCTTTCCGGCGGCGCCGAGCAGGTTGCGCCGCCCGTCCGCAGGCCCGTGACCTGCGCGTCAATCGGACATTGATTCGCTTCTGATCGACTGCGAGCACCTTGGCTGGGGCGGTCCTCCACCGGCCGCCACCACCCGCCGTGCCCCAAGCCGTGAAGAGAGTGCCATGCCGATCCACCTGGTGCCCCAGCCCGTCCCCACCGTGCCCGCGCAGGGCGAGTCCGGAGCCGCCTCGCTGGGCGCGGACGCGTACGGACGGGCCGCGGCCGACGAGCCGGCCGTCCTGCGGTTCTCCGGGCTCCGCCTGGTGCACGCCGCGCTGCGCCGGGACCTCGCCCGGCTGCCCAACGGGCTGCGGCTGCTCCAGCCCGACGAGGACGACAAGGGCGAGGCCCTGCTGCGGCACTGGAACTTCATCACCGCGATGCTCACCTGCCACCACGAGCAGCAGGACACCCGGCTGTGGCCGATCGTGCGCCGCTTCGCGCCCGAGCTGCGGCTGCTGCTCAACTGGCTGGAGGACGACCATCACAACCTGGACCACTCCTTCACCCGGGTCACCACGCTGGTGCGGATCGCCAGCCGGGACACCGGCAGCGCCTGGCCGGTCGCGTACGCGATGGAGGACCTCGCGGCCCGGCTGGAGACCCACCTGCGGATCGAGGAGCGGCAGTTGCTGCCCCGGATGGAGCGGGTGATCGCCGACGGCTCCCGGCTCGGCGGGCTGGGCGAGCTGCTGGACCTGCTGCGCCTGGCCGACGGCCCCGGCACGGCGGACGCGCTGGCCTGGCTCCTGGAGGGCGTGGAGCCCGAACTGGTCGAGCGGCTGCTGGCCGAGTGCGACGACGACGTGGCCCGCAACTGGCCGCACTGGCACGCGACCTACCAGCGCTGCACCTCGCCGCTGTGGGGCCCGCCGGACGCTCCGGCCGCCGGCGCCGGCGCCGGCGCCGGCGCCGGCCTCGGCCTCGACGGACTGGGGCGCATCGCGGACTGACTCCGGGGCTCTTCGCGGGCCCTTGATCTACGCGCGTGGCATGAGCCGGAGGCAGGGGACCGCGGCATATGCCGAGCCGGTCCCCAGAGCGGGGGAGATCTCAACTCCCCATGCCCCCTAGGGGATTCGACCCATCGCTCTCGGGGTCGGGCCGCCCCGGCCGCTCCGGGCCGCACCAGGGAAGGCGTCACGCCGACGGCTGATGGCGGGCCGTGCCCGCCGCACTACCGTCGACCGCATGACCACAGCGCGCAGCACACCCGGCCCGCACCGCACCCGCCCCGGGACCCGCCTCCGACGCGGCCCCGCGTTCCTCGTCGCCGGCGCCGTCCTGGTGCTCGGCGCCGGACTGACCGCCTGCGAGGGCGGCGTGGCCCTCTGCCTGGACGACCACAAGTGCACCGTCGGCATCAAGACCGACAAGGCCGACGGCACCAAGACCGTCAAGGTCTTCGGCGGCGACAACCCGATGAGGATGACCGTCGGCCACATCGGCGACAACTCGGCCGAGGTGACCGTCGGTGACGACAGGAAGACCGCCACCAAGGACTCCGAGACCTCCGTCGGCGGCGTCAGGATCACCCTGCGCAAGACCAACAAGGACGACCACTACGCCGAAGTGCACATCGAGCGGGACTGACCGCCCCGGGCACGACGAAGCGCTCCCCGGCCACGACGAAGCGCCCGGCCACGACGAAGCGCCCGGCCACGACGAAGCGCCCGGCCACGACGAAGCGCTCCCCGGCGCCTACCCCGGCAGGCGGTTGAGCCACTCCATCGGGGCGACCCGGATCGCCGTGTGCGGCGAGCCGTCCCACTCCGCCGGAAGCCCGACCGCCTCCAGTGCGGCGACCACCGCCCGCCCGACCTCCACCGTCCGGCGCTCCGACACCTCGGCCGTCTCCTCCCCGGCGCGGAACCCGCCGTAGCGCAGCATCAGCCCCCGCCCGGCGGCCGCCGCCTCGGTGTCCTGCTGATGGAAGAAGACGAAGCCGACCGAGTCCGTCCCGGCCTCGCCGCCGATCTCCGCGTAGCCGCAGCCCGCGCAGCAGGTGAAGTCCATCGCCGCGACGATGCCCCGGTCCTCCAGTGCGTCGAAGGCGTCCGCCAGCCGGTCCACGTCGGTGGTCTCCGGCCAGGCCGCCTGCTCGGCCAGTCGCTCGGTCCACAGCGGGGCGAGGATCCGCTCCGCCTCCTCCTGCGTCAGCCCCCGGTCGTCGAGGTGCTCGACCAGGGACTCGGCCATCTCGTCCGGCTCCTGGAAGCCGCACCGGATCAACTCGCGGGCCCGCTCCTGGGCTTCGCGCAGCACGTCGGGGGTGGGAACCGTCTCCTCGGTCATGCCCGCATCCTCGCACCCGCCGCCGACAACGCCCGGGCCTCCGGTGCGACGCCCGGGCCTCCGGCGCCGCCGTCCCGATACCGCCCTGCTACCGTCCGCCGGTGACTTCTCTGCTGCAACCACCGCTGATCACCCGGCTGCTGGCCGCCGAGCGCATCCTGATCGCCGGAGCCGGCGGCGGCTTCGACGTGTACGCGGGGCTGCCGATCGCCCTCGCCCTGCGGGCCGCGGGCAAGGAGGTGCACCTGGCCAACCTCTCCTTCACCCACCTCTACGGCCTGCCCCTCGACGTCTGGGCGGAGCCCGACGTGGCCCGGATCGGGCCGGACACCGCCGCCCCCGAGGGCTACTTCCCGGAGCGCACCCTGGCCCGCTGGCTGAACCGGCACGGCATGCCCGACACCGTGTGGGCCTTCCCGACGGTGGGCGTGCAGCCGCTGCGCGAGGCCTACCGCGCGTTGGTCGCCCGCCTGGGCGTGGACGCGATCCTGCTGGTCGACGGCGGTACCGACATCCTGATGCGCGGCGACGAGGCAGGACTCGGCACCCCCGAGGAGGACATGGCGAGCCTGGGCGCGGTGGCCGGCCTGTCCGAGGTGCCCGAGCGGCTGGTCGCCTGCCTCGGCTTCGGCGTCGACGCCTACCACGGCGTCAACCACTCCCTGGTGCTGGAGAACCTCGCCGCGATCGACCGGGCCGGCGGCTACCTCGGCGCCTTCTCCATCCCGCGCGACAGCCGGGAGGGCGTGCTCTACCTGGACGCCGTCGAGCACGCCAGGGCCGCCTTCCCGGACCACCCCAGCATCGTCAACGGCTCGGTGGCGGCGGCGCTGCGCGGCGAGTTCGGCGACGTCCGCTTCACCGAGCGCACCAAGGACGAGCAGCTCTTCGTCAATCCGCTGATGACGCTCTACTTCGGCGTCACGGTCGAGGCGCTGGCCGCCGGGAACCGGTACCTGGACCGGCTGGAGCACACCGTGCTGACCCGCCAGATCGCCACCGTGATCGCCGAGTTCCAGGACGAGCTGCCCCGCCGGCGGCCGCCCCGGCAGTTCCCGCACTGATCCGGAGCGCGGGCGCGGAACGCCGGTCAGAACGCGGCGAGCCGGAACTCCAGGTTCCCGAACCGCACCTGGTCGCCCGGGCGGACCGGTACGCCGCCCGCTATCCGGCGCCCGTTCACATGGGTGCCGTTGGTCGAGCCGAGGTCGTACAGCACCCAGCCGCCCTGCTCGTGCCGCAGTTCGGCGTGGCGCCGGGACACCGAGGCGTCGTGCAGCCGCAGTCCCGAACCGGGGATCCGGCCGATCGTCAACTGCCCGGCCCCGGCCTGCGGCAGGCTCAGCCCCGGCAGCCGCTCGGTGCGCCAGGCCCGGCCCAGCCGGTCGCCGAAGGCGGACGCCCGCCCGACCGTGCGCAGCACGAAGCGCTCGACCGGCCCGCCGGTGGGCAGCCCGGCCACCGCCGCGTCCAACTCGCCGCGGCTGGTGGCCTGCAGGACGATGTCCATCCGGCCGAGGAAGGTGTCGTGCGAGAGCCGCCCGCTGCCCGCGCCGTCCCGCAGCACCCCGAGCGCCTGGTCCCGCTCGGCGTCGGAGGGTCGGACCGCGCCGGTCGGACCGGCCGCGCCGGTGGGGAGCTCAGGAGTCGTCATGGCCAAATTGTCGGCGCGGCCGACTCGGGCTGTCCAGATCACGCCGTGCACGGGCGCGGGGTTCGTACGTCACGGCAGTCCAGACGCCCTTTCCGGCCGGGCGGTTCCGCGTGTTCCGGGCCGCCCGGGCGGGGTGCTCCGGCCGTGCCGCCCGGCCCGTTCCGGGGCGCCGTACGGGCCGTCAGGCCTTGCGGGCGGCGGCCAGGATCTTCTCCGTGGTGTGCAGGAACCGGGAGGTGACCGTGCCCCGGTAGGCCCTGCCGAACATGTCCTTGGTGACCCACTTGCCGTCCCGGAGGTGGATCACCACGTACGCGGCCCCCGGGTCGGCACCGAGCACCTCGACGTCGCCCTTCGGCGAGCGGTACGGGAAGGTGAATTCGCCCGGCAGCGGCTCGGAGAGGAAGGCGACGACCAGCCGGACGTCCGGCGTCACCTCGACGCCCCGGAAGGGCTCGGCGGCGAGCAGGCCGGCCACCTCGTCCACCGTCCGCAGCAGCGCCGGCACCGGGTACCCGAGCGCCTGCTCCAGGTGCTCCTCGATCCGCGCGGTCAGCGCCGCGCGGTCCGGCTCGTCGGTGGTGAAGAAGACGTTGCCGCTCTGGATGTAGGAGCGGACGTTCCCCAGGCCGAGCTCGGTGAACAGCGCCCGCAGCCGCTCCATCCGCACCGTCCGGCCGCCGACGTTGACGGCCCGCAGGAAGGCGATGTACGTGGTCGTGGTGGTCACCCGGTCAGTGTGGCACCGGCCACTGACAGCGGCCCGGCGCCCCTGCTCCGCGGGACCGCCCCGCCCGGCCGCCCGCCTTCGCGTCCGCCGTCCTGCCCCGCCCGCCTTCGCGTCCCGGCCCCCGCCCGTCCGGTCGTCCGCGCACGGCGGCCGTCGGTGCCGGGTGCCAGACTGGCGCCATGGCTACCTGGCAGGATTTCGAGCACGAGGCCCCCGATCTGGCGCCCCTGGTCCGGGCCCGGTTCGAGGCGAACAAGCACCACGTCATGGCGACGCTGCGCAAGGACGGATCGCCCCGGGTGAGCGGCACGGAGGTCGAGTTCGTCGGCGCCGACCTGTGGATCGGGTCGATGTACGGCGCGGTCAAGGCGCGTGACCTCCAGCGCGACGCCCGCTTCGCACTGCACGCGCACCCGGGGGACGAGACCATGGCCGGCGGGGACTCCAAGGTCTCCGGCAGGGCGGTGGAGGTCACCGACGAGACCGAACTCGCCGCCTTCGCCGCCGATCTGCCCGAGGCGCCGCCCGGCCCGTTCCACGCGTTCCGGCTGGAGCTCGACCAGGTGGTGCACACCTCCGTGGAGGGCGACCACCTGCTCGTGCACAACTGGCACCCGGGTCGGCCGGTGGAGCGGATCCAGGTCCACTGACCGGCCGATCCGGCCGCAAGGCCCCTACGGCAGGACGGACTTGAGGGCCTCGGGGGTGCGGGCCACGACGGCGTGCCCGTCGTCCGCGGTGATGATCGGGCGCTGGATCAGGATCGGGTGCTCGGCCATCGCCGCGATCCAGCGGTCGCGCTCACCCGCCTCCCGGGGCCAGCCCTTCATCCCCAGGTCCTTCGCGACCTGCTCGTCGGTGCGGGTGATGTCCCACGGCTCCAGGCCCAGACGCTCCAGCACCTGTACCAGCTCGGCCGCGGTGGGCGGCTGCTCCAGGTAGCGCCGCACGGTGTACTCGACTCCGGCGCCGTCCAGCTCGCCGAGTGCGGCCCGGCACTTGCCGCACCGCGGGTTGATCCAGATCTCCATGCCGGTCACCCTACCGAGCCGTCCGCGCCCGCCCCGCCCCGCCGCGCGCATCGGCCCGCCCCGCCCCGCCGCGCGATTCCGGTGGGTACGGGAACTCCGCCGCGCCCGACGGCGGTTGACCGGACAGGAAGCGTGATCTCGGGAGGGGAGCACCGGATGGACGGCGCGGCGATCATCGAACAGCTGATGACCACGGAGGTCAGGACCGATCCGTACCCGCTGTACGCCAGGGCCCGCGAGCTGGGCCCGGTGGTCCCGGCCGGGGACGGCATGTTCGTGGTGAGCGGCTACGCGGCGGTCAACAAGGTGCTGCGCACGCCCGCCTTCGGGGTGGCGACCGCCGAGATGATGGCCGGACTGGCCCCCGAGTACGCCGTGCACTCCTCGCTGGCCCTGTTCGGCCGCTCGATCCTCCAGCGCAACGCCCCCGACCAGCCCCGGGTCCGCTCGCTGATCGCCTCGGTGTTCACCGCCCGCCGGGTCGCCGCGCTGCGCCCGGCCGTGGAGACGGCGGTCGACCGGCTGCTGGACGGCATGGCCGAGCAGGGCGCCGACGGCTCGCCGGTGGACTTCATGGACGCCTTCGCCTTCCGGCTGCCGGTCGGGGTGATCTGCGAGCTGCTCGGCGTCCCCGAACAGGACCGCTACCGCTTCCGCGACCTCGCCTCCGACCTGACCGTCGCGCTGGAGATCATCCAGGACCTGGACGAGCTGGCCGCCGCCGACGAGGCCGCCGACGAGCTGGCCCGCTACTTCACCGAGCTGGCCGCCGAGCGACTGGCCCGGCCGCAGGACGACCTGGTCACCGACCTGGCCCGGATCGCCGCCGCGGACGACGAGCGGCTCTCCGCCGAGGAGCTGCTGGCCAACCTGGTGCTGCTGCTGGTGGCCGGCTTCGAGACCACCACCAACCTGCTCGGCAACGGCCTGGCCCTGCTGTTCCGCCACCCCGAGGCGGCCGCCGGGCTGCGCAGCGGCGCGATCACCCCGGCCGGGTTCACCGACGAGGTGCTGCGCTTCGACTCCCCGGTGCAGGCCACCGGCCGGGTCGCGCTGGAGAAGGGCCTGAGTGTCGAGGGCCTGCCGATCCCGCCCGGCCACGCGGTGACCCTGCTGATCGGCTCGGCCAACCACGACCCCGCCCGGTACGAGCACCCCGAGGTGTTCGACCCGACCCGGACCGACAGCCAGCCGCTCAGCTTCGGCGGCGGCACCCACTTCTGCCTGGGTTCCCAGCTGGCCCGGCTGGAGGCCGAGGTCGCGGTGCCCGCCCTGCTCGACCGGTTCCCCCGGCTCGCCCCGGGCGGCGTCCCGACCCGGCGCGACCGCCTGGTGCTGCGCGGCTACGAGACCCTGCCGGTGACCGTCCGGTGACCGTCGGGTGACGCGCGGTCCCCGGGGCCGGGGATTTGGCTCCTCCGGCCCCGGGGACCGGGACGTTCGGCCGTTCGTGGCTGGGCCGTTCGTGGGAGAGCATGGAGGGACGAAAGCGGCCAATCCGGACCGATCACCCGGAACGGCCACCTGCCAGGAGGTCCCACCGTGCGCACAGCACCCCGCCCGCCGCGCCCCGCGGCGCTGGAGCCCAGGGTTCCGCGCTGGGTGCCCTGGCTGCCGGTGCTCCTGCTGGTGCTGGACCTGGTCGCCGAGGCCGTCGTCCCGGACGCCGTCGCCGCCGGCTTCCTGCTCACCGCACTGCCCGTGGTGGCCGCCTTCAGCTACGGCCCGGTGCTGACCGCCGTCACGACGGCCGGCTCCCTGGCGCTCCAGCTCGGCCTGGCGCTGCGCGCGGACCACGTCAACGAGCAGCACCACGTCTGGGTCTACATCGCCACCCTGCTCTCCGGCGTCATGGGCACCGCGCTGTCCTGGCAGCGCACCCGGCAGAACCGCAACCTGCTCCAGGCCCGTACGGTCGCCGAGACCCTGCAGCGCACGGTGCTGCGTCCGGTGCCCGAGCGGGCCGGCGGGCTGCGGGTGGCCGGCCTCTACCGCCCGGCCCAGGCCGACGTGCTGGTCGGCGGCGACCTGTACGAGGTCTGCGACACCCGCTTCGGCGTGCGGGTGCTGCTCGGCGACGTCCGGGGCAAGGGCCTGGGCGCGGTCCGCACCGTCGCCGACGTCCTCGGCGCGTTCCGGGCGGCCGCGTACGACACCCCCGGGCTGGTCGAACTCGCCGACCAGCTGGACCGCGCGGTGCTGCGCGACGCCGCCGACCGCGGCGACGACGAGCTGTTCGTCACCGCCGTCCTGCTCCAGTACCGGCCCGGCTCGGACTGCGTGGAGATCGTCAACCGCGGTCACACCACCCCGCTGCTCCTCGGCGGGGGCGGCATCACCCCGGTGTCCTGCGCCGACGAGCTCCCGCTCGGCCTCGGCCACCTCGGCCCCGCCGACGAGCGCAGCAAGGCGGTCGCCGTGGCGCTGCCCCCGGGCCACACCGTCCTGCTCTACACCGACGGCGTCAGCGAGGCCCGCGACACCGCCGGCGCCTTCTACCCGCTGGCCCCCCGCCTCGCCGCCCTCGGCACCACCGCCCCCGACCGGGTGGTCTCCTTCCTGGCCCAGGACGTCCACCGGTACGCCGGCCTGCTCGCCGACGACCTCGCCGTCCTCGCCCTCACTCCGGACGTCCCGTAGGCCCGGACCACTCCCAGAGGTTCGCGAACAGCTCCGCCTGCTCCCGGGCGTCGTCCAGGGCGTGGTGTGTATGAGGGAGGTCCGGCAGCAGCTCCGGCGGCATCGACCGCTTGCCGATCCCGGCGAACGGCACCCCGGCCCGCGCCGCGTACAGCGTCTTCAGATCCAGGCAGCCGGAGTGGCCGAACGGGCTGGAGCCGGTGAACCGCACCAGGTACCAGTAGAGGAACTGCCAGTCGTACACCGCCGGGTAGCCCACCATCACCGGCCGGTACCGCTGCCCGCCCGGCCCGCGCCGCACCCCCTCCACCCAGCGGCCGAACTCCCGCATCGCCGCCGCCGGATCGGCCCCGTCCGCCTGCAGCGCCGCCCGGTCCAGCCCCGACACCGCCAGCGCCTCCGGGACGTACTCCGCGCTGATCGGCCGCAGCTCCCGGTAGAACGCCGCCGCCCCCGCCGGCGGCCGCCGGAACCCCTCCCCGTCGTGCCGGCCGGCCACCACGGCCCCGAAGCTCAGCATCGAGTACGGCCCCGGGATCGGCCCGTCCGACTCCACGTCCACCGACACGTACACCGTCGGGGTGACCTTCTCCCTGTGTCCCATGGCCCCATCCAACTCGGCCCGGCAACCGCTTTTCCCGCCCTCGTCCTTCCTGTCGCCCGCTGTTCGCCGCCCGTCGCCCCGGTCACCCGGACGGGCCCGCCGGGATGCCCCCGGGCGCGGGAGTGCGCAGGCTGCTGGCAACGACCGGGCCCGACCGGGCCCGGGGCGGACACGCCCTGGCGCGCGGCACGGGAGGACGAGATCGACAGGACACGGACGGCGGACCACGCCGGGGGAGCGGGCGCGACGCTGCTCGCCCGCTGCGCCCTGCTGACGGTCGCGGGGGCCGTCGGGGTGCTGCTGTTCGCGCTGGGGGAGGGAGGGCTGCTGGTGCTCGCGGCCGGGCTGCTCGGACTGGTCGTCTGGGCCGCCGGCGTCTGGTGGTTCCTGGCCTACCGGGGCGCGGTCCGGCTGTTCGGGCTGCTCGTCGCGATCGCGGCGCCGGTCGCGGTGCTGGTGTTCTTCGCCCACCACCGGCTGTGGCTGACGGCCCTGCTCCTCGTCCTGATCTGGGGCATCGCGCTGGCCCTCGCCCGTGCCGCGCTGCGCCGGGCCCGTCCGGAGCCGCCGATGCGCGGGCGTGCCGCGACCCGGCCGCTGCGACCGGTCCTGATCATGAACCCGAAGTCCGGCGGCGGGAAGGTCGGCCGCTTCGGGCTCGTCGAGCGGGCGGAGGGATACGGCGCCCGGGTGGTCCTGCTCGACCCCGCCGCCCCCGCCGACGTCGCCGAGCTGGCCCGCACGGCCGTGGCCGAGGGCGCGGACCTGCTCGGCGTGGCGGGCGGCGACGGCACCCAGGCGCTGGTCGCGGCCGTCGCCGCCGAGCACGGCCTGCCGTTCCTGGTGATCTCCGCCGGCACCCGCAACCACTTCGCCATGGACCTCGGCCTCGACCGCGACGACCCCTCCCGCTGCCTGGACGCGCTGACCGACGGCGAGGAACTGCGGGTCGACCTCGGCGAGGTCGCGGGCCGGGCCTTCGTCAACACCGTCTCCTTCGGGGTGTACGCCGACGTCGTGGAGCGCCCCGAGTACCGCGACGCCAAGGCCGGCACCGCGCTCAGCCTGCTGCCGGACCTGCTGGTCGGCGAGGGCGTACGGCGGGTCGACGTGAGGGCCGACGCCACCGTGCTCACCGCCCAGCAGGCGCTGCTGGTCAGCAACAACCCGTACGGCTCGACCGACGACCTCGGCATCGGCGGCCGCCGACCCCGGATCGACAGCGGCCTGCTCGGTGTCCTCGGCATCCGGGTGGAGGGTGCGGCCCAGGCCGCCGACCTGGCCGTACGCGGCACGCAGTCCACCGGGCTGACCGCGCTGACCGCACGGCGGGTGGAGGTGACCGCGGAGGAGGACGAGATCCCGGTGGCGGTCGACGGCGAGACGCTGCGGATGCCCGTCCCGGTCGTGTGCACGCTGCGCCCGCGGGCCCTGCGGGTCCTGGTGCCGCGCGACCGCCCCGGCGTCCCCGCCCCCGTGCCGTCCGTGAACTGGCGCCGGCTGGCCGCCCTCGCGTTCGGCCGCTCCGACCCGGGCACCGGCGACAGCTCCGGTTCCGGCTCCGGCCACAGCTCCGGCCACAGCTCCGACCCGACTGCGGAGGGGCCGACCCGTGACTGACCACCCGGACCACGACGCCACCCCTCCCGTCCCGCCGCCCGTCCCGCCTCCCGCATCGCCGTCCGTACCGCCGTCCGTACTCACCGACCTGCGGGCGCTCGACGGAGCCGTCTACGCGGCCGTCGCCGCCACCTCCACCCCGACGCTCGACTCCGCGCTGCGCCGGCTCTCCAGGGCCGCCGACCACTCGAAGATCTCGTTGGCCGTCTCCGCCCTGCTCGCTCTGCGGCCCGGCCGCCCCCGACAGGCGGCGGTGGCCGGGGTCGGCGCGGTGGCGCTGGCCTCGGTGGCGGCGAACCTGGTCGGCAAACAGCTGGTCCACCGCCCCCGGCCCGACCGGGAGCTGGCGAGGGTGACCGTCGGCCGGCAGGTGGCGATGCCGGAGTCGGCCTCCTTCCCGTCCGGGCACACGGCCTCGGCGACGGCCTTCGCCACTGCCGTCGGCGTGCTGCTGCCACCGCTGGCGCTGCCGCTCGGCGCGCTGGCGACCGCGGTCGGCTACTCCCGGGTCCACACCGGCGTGCACTACCCGGGGGATGTCGCGGCGGGCGCGCTGCTCGGCTTCGCGGCCGCCGTGGCGTCCCTGGCCGTCGTCCGGACCGTGCCGCCGAGCCTCCCCGAGTGAGCGGGCCTCCGGGCCTGCACCGGGCAATTGAACGTGTGTGCGCTATCTTCTGCCGTGAGCATTTTCCCCCGGCAACGATCAGGTTCCTCGGGCCGCCGCAAGTCCGCCAAGGGCGGCCGACTCGCGGTCCTGGACGGATTGCGCATCCTGGCCGCGCTGATGGTGGTCTTCCACCACTACGTCGGCTACGGCGGCGGTACCAAGCCCGAGGACAGTGCCTGGGGCAAGCCGGTCGATCAGGTGTTCCACCGCGCCTCCTTTCTCGGC
The DNA here is from genome assembly GCF_055589745.1 of Kitasatospora sp. NPDC041917. NCBI lineage: Bacteria > Bacillati > Actinomycetota > Actinomycetes > Kitasatosporales > Streptomycetaceae > Kitasatospora > Kitasatospora sp. NPDC041917. The sequence goes on from NZ_JBVJBI010000025.1 coordinate 31,156, forward strand.
GCCTATCTGTGGACCGGCATCTGCCTGTTCTTCGTGATCAGCGGCTTCGTGATCTGCATGAGCAGCTGGGGCCGTCCGGTGGGCGACTTCGTCCGCTCCCGGGTCATCCGGCTCTACCCCGCGTACTGGTTCGCCGTCCTGCTCACCACCGCGGTCGTCACGGTGTGGCCGCTCGTGCGCCAGCCGCTCCCCTCGGAGCAGGTGCTCGCCAACCTGACGATGTTCCAGGAGGGCCTGGGCATCAAGGACGTCGACGCCGTCTACTGGACGCTCTGGATCGAGCTGCGCTTCTACCTGCTGTTCGCCATCGTGGTCTGGCGGGGCGTGACCTACCGGCGGATCGTGGCCTTCTGCTCGATCTGGACGGTCGCCGGCATCGTCGCGGCGAGCACCAAGTGGCCGGTGCTCGACTTCTTCGCGATGTCGCAGGTCTCCTCGTTCTTCGTCGCCGGCCTCGCGCTCTACCTGGTCCACCGGTACGGTCCCAACCTCATGCTCTTCGGCATCGTCGGCATCAGCTGGATCCTTTCGGTGCTCTACACCATCCAGCACCAGAAGGACGTGAACCCCTACCTCGGCCGCGTCGACCTGCCGACCTGGCCCGCCGTCCTGCTGACCAGCCTCTCCTACCTCGTCATGATCGTGGTCGCCCTGGGCTGGGGATCCCGGATCCAGTGGCGCTGGCTCACCTTCGCCGGCGCCCTCACCTACCCCCTCTACCTCCTCCACGAGACCATGGGCTGGACCGCCCTGCGCGCCCTCCACGAGCGCGACGTCAAGCCCTGGACGGCGGTCGCCGTCGTCACCGCCGGCATGCTCGTCGCCTCCTGGCTGGCCCACCGCCTCATCGAGAAGCCCCTGACGCCCCGCCTCAAGACCGGCATGACCAGGAGCATCGACGAGCTCCGCGCCGCCGAACCCCTCCCCCCGCAGCCCGCCCCACCGCCGACCCGGACCCCCGGCGCCCTGGAAACCGTCACCACCCCCTGGGCCACCGCCTTCACCCCCAGGGACACCCACCCGCCGCAGCAGCACACCCCCGACTCCTACTGACCCACCCCACCCCCGCGGCTGAAAGCAGTACGCGCCGGGCGGCCGGCCCGACCTCCGTCGGACCGCCCGCCCGGCGCGTGCTGTCAGCCCCACGGCCCTCTACAGGTCGTAGTTCTGATCGAACATGCCTCTGACCTGCGAAAATATGGGTCTCGCGGAAGATCATTTCACAACCGGTGCACATGCCGCTGCCACAACTGATGAGGCGCGCTGATAAGTACCGAGTGGTGACGAGGAGATCGTGTCGGCCGCTCGTCGTAGGTCGCTACGCAGCGTTCTAGAACTAGACCGACATCAATCGCGTCGGCGCCCCCCACCCGCCGGGGCGCGATGGCCCGTTGTGCGTGGGCTGCCGCGAGTCGGCGAACGGGAGTAGGCACGCCGGGGCTCCGAGTGCCTGTCCGACCAGGACGCCCCCAGTCCGGCCCGCTCCAGCTTGACCACCTACCACCAGCAGGCGCAGACCGTGCAGGTCCGGATAGACAGGTCGGCGAGGTCTGGGGTCTGCTCGCCGACCTTGTCGAGGTCGCTGATACGGACGAGTGGGTGGGTGACGACTCTGCACGATGTCGCCATGGCCGGCCGTGTGAGGCGTTCGTACCACGAGCATGCGGAGGGTCGGAGCGTGCAGCAGGCGCAACGGGATCTGCGCGCGCTGGTCACCGCCCTGATGCTCGAACCGGTCGGCCGTTCTCGAGCCGGGTACTACACGGTCGGAATTCGTTTCCCGGACAGTGGACTGAAGGTGACACGCACCCTGATAGGCCTCGTCGACCCGTTCGCCGGCTGAGCCGCTACTGGCATCCGGCCGGTACTCGATCCGGGCTTGGCGAGAGGTGCTCATTGCGCGGCGCCCCTCGCGTGGAGAGCGCCGTTCTCGATGTCGTCGGCGTGGACGATGGTGTCCGGGATGTCCGTGAAGTGCATGAGGGCCCTGACGGAGACCTTGTAGCTGCGGCCCGCCCTCGCCACCGGAAGGGGGAACTGGCCCGCCCGGATCAGCCGGTACGCGGTGGACTCCGGGAGCCCGATCACGCCAGCTGCCTCCCGGAGCCCGATGAACGATGGGTAGAGGTCCGAGGCGTAGTAGTAGAGGTTGCTGTTGGAGAACCGCGAGCGGGACAGGCCTGTGGCCTTGACTGCCTGGCTGATCGACCCCGATCGGCGGCCGGCGCGCATGTCCTCGTGGAAGTCCTGCACGGCGTCGAAGCAGCCCAGTCCGTGGAGAAGCGCTCCGAGTCGCTCGCCCCTGATCTGCTCCGCGACCTCCGCACTACGGACGCGGCTGACGTCGATGATCGAGGACGCCTGCATGGTGTGGTCGACGACGGGAATCTCCGGTGGGGCGAAGACATCGAGCCGGTCTGTCATGAGCTCAGGTGAGCTGGTCTTCCCCCGCTGGAAGGCGACCTCGAAGGCCGCCTTCACGATGCGATCCCTCACGAGGCGCGGTGGAACGCCCGCAGCAGTGGCGGCCCAGACTTCCAGTGCGGTCACCACCATCGCCGAGCGGATCTCCTCGAGCTCGACTCGGAAGTCCCGGGCGATCCGGGTGGAGAGCGAGCGGAAGCAGGGGACGATGCAGTCGAGGATGACCAGCCGCCAGGTGTCGTCACCGTCCAGGTCGCACAGCCTGCCCATGGCGATCAAGGACTCCCAGAGCCGGGAACTCGGAGCGGAGCGGACCCCCGCCAGGATTGCCTCGGTGCGGAACTTCGGATACGTGGGGTGCCGCTTGATGTCGCAGTCCTGGACGTTCCCCACGTGCACGCAGACCGGTTCGTCCCCGAAGATCTTCCGGGCGCTCGACTCGATCTGATGGAAGATGCCTGACATGCTGCGCGCCTCAATCCGTGGTTGTCGCCCATCGCCGGATTTCGACATCCGGTCCTCGGGTGTCCGATCTGATTCATGAGAAGAGTGGAGAGAACTGCGGAGAGCCGACCCCTCGCCGGACAGGCCGCAGTGAACGGCGGTTGCTGTCCTCGAGAGTTCGTGGTCGAGTCCGTGCTCAGGCCGCCAGCCGCTTGGCCCGCTGGGCCCATGTCTCCAGCACAGCCATCGCATCACTGAGTCGTTCCACTGCAGTGGCGATGTCCCGGACTGGACCACGGAGTTCGCGATGCACGGCGATCATCACGTCGGTGATGGTTCGGAACAGGGCGAGCGTCTCTGCGCCCTGGCGGGCGACAGCGGAGACGTCGACGAGCCGGCTCAGGAACCCCCAGTCATCGGCGTTCCAATGAGCCGGCAGGACCCTTTCGAAGAGGTCGAGCGCGGCCTGTACGGTGGCGTCGATGTCGGCCATGCGCTCGGTGAACCGCTGCGCGGACTCCCTTAGCTCGGCGGCCGGACCGATGAGTGCGGCCGACAGCCGCTTGGTAAAGGCGAGTTGGACGCTCATCGGACTTCCGTCCCGGGCCGCACGCCGCATGTCGGGGCCGAACTGCTCGGCTGCTGCGGCGATGTCGGTGACCAGCGCGATGATCGCCGCGATGTGGCTGGACGTTGCCTCCAAGTCCGGTGCCAGCTCGGTGAACCGTTCCAGCAGGCCGGGAGGATGGTCCCCTGAGGGGGCCGCAGTTCCGGCCGGGCGGTCAGCCGGCGGCCCCTCGGTGTCAGGCCTGGTCGCGCTACGGAGGGCGCGGGCGGGGATGAGCGGGTCGAAGCCCTCACGTAGCACTAGAGAGAGCGCCTCGATCAGCTCGTCCCTGGCCTCGACCATCCCGGCGGGCGACCGCCTGAAGGTGATGGTTCGGAACAGTGCGCTATTGAAGGGAAGTTGACCAGTCTCCCCGAGTTGAATGACCGGCTTGCCCGTGGCGTGCCGCAGGCCCAGCCCATACATGACACCCGGATTGCCGCCGCTCACATCGGCGATCACCAGATCGGCTGCCAGTAGCTGCCGGCAGACCTGTTCGGTGATCTCGCCGGTTCGGGAGATCTGGTTGGACCGCATCGGTCCGATGTCGAGCCGGGCACAGGCCGGCTCGACGATCATCTCGAAGACCAGCAGGGCGGTCGCACGAGCCGGTTGGGTGGGTGAGCCGATCTCGGCGTGCGGCTCCCCGGCCGGGCCGATGACGAAACAGCTCTGCGACTGGTCGACCGCGCGAATCCCGGGACCGGTGAACGGTCCCGGCCCGGTCGGTTGGGCGAGTACGAGGGCGGACGAGGTACCGGCGGTCATACGAAGTCCTCCAACTAGTTTGGGTGTGAGGCGCTGTCATGGCCATTCGGGGAGATGCACGGTCCCCGGGCCGGCGCCACCACAGGTGACGCCGGGAGCGCGGGGGATCACCTTCACGGGTCGGTGTCTCCGGGACGGCCGGGTGGCGCGGTGCCTGGACCGACCGGGCCGACCAGCCGCCGCCACTGCACACGCAGCTCGTGGAACAACTCCTGGAGCCCGACGGTGAGGCCGTGTGCAGCGTGAGAGGTGCGACGTTCGCAGGAGTGCGGCGGATCGCACTGGCAGGGGAGCTGGAAGGTGATGGTGACGTTGCCCGTCAGGCCGTTCACGGTCATGCCCTGCTTGACGGATTGCACCAACTGCTGGTAGTTGCCGGCCGGGAAGGAGTCCGGTGGGTGATCGGCTGTCGTGGATGCCGGGCCCGGTGGCGGGATTGCAGGAGGCGCTGTCACTGGCGCAGTCCCTCACGGTCCGTCGTTGTGGTGAACGAGAGGGTCACGTCCCCGGTGGAGCTGTTTGCCAACGCCACTCCCTGGCCCACGTCTTGAACCGTGTCTGTCCGCATCCGGGCCCCGGGGGCCCGGGTGGGGTCCTCGCCTGCCGGGAGCGGGCTCGGCACCGCCGGCTCGGGCGATGAACAGGGCGGGGCCGGCGGGACGGTGAGCAGGCCGCCAGACGGGGCGGGTACGTAGATCCAGGCTGGTGCGTGAAACGTCTTGCCCGGCACGGTAGCGATGATCTTGACGAACCGGTCTGGGTGCAGCGCACAGTACCTGCCGACCACGACGTCCTGGTACACGCGGTCCGAGACGATCGCCCCCAGGTGGGTTGCGGCCGGACTCGCCTCTGCCATGGCCCACTTGAGCATGCCGGCATCCACCAACCGGTGGGCCTCGTTGCGGGCCGCGCCGTAACCATCACTTGGCCCGCCCTCGGCGGGCAGCGGGCCGCACGCGATGGCCGCCCGCAGCCGCAACTGCCGACAGCCGGGCGTGGTGTTGTGGCGGGCGAGGCCTGCCTGAAGCTCGGGGAGGAACTGGTCCAACAGTCCTGGAAGGTGCTTCGGCGAGCATCCGAAGACGAACCCGTCGCCACTGTCGCGGAGGAAGAGCTTGTTCTCCCGGACCGACTCAAGGCCGGCACGGGAGAGTGCCTCGTCGGTCAGTTCGCCGATCACCGTGGCGAATTCGGCCTGGATTGAACCCGGCTGCTGGGTGAACGCCTCCTGGTCCAGAACGACGACGCCGCGGTGGTCGGGCAGCGGCATGCCCCGGAAGGTGCGGTCGCTGTGGGCAGGGTTGGTCATCGAGCCTCCTGGGCGCGTGCTGTCCCGGCCGGCAGCGGATTGCCGGTCCGGCCGTCCGTTCTCGTCTCTTCACGAGTGTGGCGCGGCGAGGGGCCGTGGCTTGGTGCCGTTGGCAGTACGACGCGGGATCGAGGAGTGCTACGCGCGCGATGAGAAGAGGTGAAGCTCGCGCCCGGAAAGAGCTCGGAAGAGTAGCACCGGAGAGTGGAATCAGTCCGAGAACACGTCAACACCCGTCGAATCAACGGGACGTGGGAAGAAATGCCATATCTTGCTGGGCATGTACGACAGTGGGAATGAACGTCGCACCCTCTCAGGGGACACAACCTTTCGGGGCCTGATGGGTGGTTGGTGGACGGAAATGACCGACGGATGGCGGTCCAAGGTGCTCGAAGCGGGCGATCCGTTGATCTTCCAGGGTTCCTCCTCGAACGAGGTCTTCGCGGTGCAGCGCGGCGCCCTCAGGATCGAGCGGTGGGAGGACGATCGCGACCAGCCGGCGGTGCTGGCTTTCCGGGCCAGCGATGACCTGGTCGGAGAGACGCCCATGATCGAGCCGGAAGCACCGAGGACCGCCCAGGTCGTTGCGCACACACGGGTGGTGGTGCTGGTCGGACAAGCTGAACGCCTCAACCGTTTCCTGGTACTCAAGAAAGCTGAGCGCTTGTTGACCACATACCTCGCGCACCGAGCGCACGAGATGTCAGTGGTCCAGGGGCGCGGGGACGCGGAAGTCCGGCTGGCCACCCTGGTGCGGCCGCTCGTCCGCGACCAACTCCGTAAGACCGGCAGCCGGACCGGTCAGGTGGTACTAAAGGTCAGCCGGGATCATCTGGCTCAGGGGCTCCAGCTAGGGCACCGCAGGGCCCGGGGACTGCTGGACGACCTCTGGATCGGGCGCTTCCACAGCAAGGGGATGCTGACGATCGACCTGGCACGTTGGGCGGAGCGCGTGTCCGGACTGCGCGGCTGACGTGCAAGCCTTGACCTGACCGGGTTGCCGATCAGCCCGAGGCGACGAAGGCGGCGCACGCCTCGAACCCGTGGTGCCAGGCCTGGTCCATCAGGTAGGCGCCGTTCAACCCGCCGTCCGCGAGGTCGATGAAGCGGCCGCCCTTAGTGGCACGGGCCAGTCGGCGCAGTAACTCGCGGCGATCGGCCGCGAAGTGGCTGGTGGCAGAGAGGAGCAGCGCGACCGCGATGCGGGAGGGTCGTAGCCCGAGCACGAGAGCTCGGTTCGCGAACAGCAGGGCAGCGGCTTGTGTCGCGGTGTAGGACGCCACGTGGGCGGCACAGGCCCGGCGGCCGGCTGCTCCGGACTGCCCTGGTACGCCGTCCCGCTGAGCTTTGGTGGCGGCCTGGTAGTCGGTCTGGATCCAGTGGTCGGCCACGTCTGCCGAAGCTCTGAGCAACGCGTAGACGGCGGCGAACCGGGCGGCCCGATGGACGGTGTTCGTGGTCACAAATACTCCGGGTGCTCGGGTACTGCCTTGGCAGCCGATGGTCAGGGACGGCGACCGCTTCTGTCCGAAGTGCTCCAGGGTGCTGGTGCGGGGCCGGGGGCGTGGGGTGTGTGTCGGTGAGCCAAGCGGCGAGGTGGATGAGGTTGATCGCCGCGCCGGTCAGTCGGTGCTGGGGGCTTGTCTTCGCTGTCTCGGTAACGGGCTCTGCGCAGGTCGCAGGCCCTGACCACTTGGGAGATCGTTCTCTCGGCACAAGCGCGGATCTCGTACTGGGCCTACCACTCGTCGCTCTGCTGGAGCTCGCGGATGTGCTGGAGTACTTCGTAATCCTCGCGGGGGGCGCAGGTTGACTTCCCGGCGCTCCGCTCTGGGCGAGTTGACGGACTCCCGCAGCGCAGGGCAGGACAGGCAGTCGGCCTGGAGAACCGGACCCGGATGGTCGGCACTCCAGTTCTGGAACGGCGCTGGTGCCACTGGACGCCGGTCACCCCGTTCGGGCACGTCACGCGCTGATTGTCACAGTCGATGGCGCAGGCATCCTGCGGTATACGGTGCGAGTGTGCGGAACGGCCGCCGGCCAGATCAGGACCTGTAGAGCGACGTGGTGTTCTCGGCACGCTGAGACCAAGGCGCTGGCACTGGAATAGCCGGTGTCCACCCTGTGCCCGCCGGGCAGCAGGTCCCGCTCCGCCAGGTTGGCGTGGACTGCGGTCACCATCTGATCATCCGTGATCGTGGCGATGGTGGTGGTCACGTTCGTGATGGGAATCACCGAATGTGCCGCGCTTGCTGTGGCAACCCGCACTGTGGGGCGACAGTGTGGAACGGGCAGTCAGGGGAGCTTCGGTGCTCTTCCAGCACGCCGACGACAGGGTCGACTGGTGGCCCTGGGGCCCGGAGGCATTCCAGGAGACCGAGCGGCACGGGGTGCCGGTGCTGCTGTCCGTCGGCCATGCCGCTTGTCACTGGTGTCACGTGATGGCACGCAAGTTGCATCGCTCGGGGGCCGTGGGCAGAGGCCGATCCGGTAGGTTGGCGCTGGTTCGCCGGTGGGCCGCGGGGCGGTTGGACCTGAGGCAAGCGAGGCTGGCGTGCTGGCGGAGGCTCTGGGAAGTGGGAGGTCGGCCGGGGAACCCCAGCCGAGCGTATGCACGGACTATGCGCGCCTTGATCAACCACACGTGATCCGAGGAACTCGTCCGTCAGGTGGCAGTCGGGACGACGGCGCACAGCCAACGGCTACTCACCGTCACGACGCCCAGCTCTTCCGTGGACATTTCCGCAGGTCGGCGAGGCGCCGACTTGCGGAAACGATGAGAGATCGAACTGCGTTTCCGCAGGTCAGAGGCACCTTTACAGGTCGCAGTTCTGATCGAACATGCCTCTGACCTGCGGAAACATGAACCCTAAAGAAGATCATTTCACAACCGGTGCACACTGGGCGGCTTCAACGGATGAGGCGAGTCGAGAAGTGTCGAACGGTGGTGAGTGTCTCCTGCCAGCTGCAGGCTTCGGTTGTTACGCATGGCGGCGGGTACAGGCTGCGGCTGCTTTGTGCCAGCGCCGCGATGTCTTTCGTTCCCCTGCGAGATTGCGCTGGTCAGATGATGCCCAGCAGGTCGAGCGGGCGGATGAAGGGCTCGTAGGAGCGTGCCGGATACCGGCGGCGATGTAGCGATGCCCGGCGGCGCGGATGGTGTTGATCGGGAGGCTGCGCACAGGGTCGCTATGTTCTCCGGGCCGTGGCCGGTACGGATCTTCGAGGCATCCTCGGCGAAGGTGGTGTCGCGGACGAAGTGGGGCCGGTTCTCGATGGTCCACTGCGACCTGGCGAGCTGGCCGAAGCACTGGGGCGAGGCTTCCTGTGAAGTTCGTGACGACCCAGTCCATACCCCTCGTACCGCCGCGACTGCGGACTCACCTGATCACCGGGAATTTGAAGCGCCCCTGCCACAGAGGTGGAGTCATCTGAGGCGTGGATAAGTAAACGTTGTACGCGTTTCGAATCAACCTGCAATCATCGAGAATCTTTCTCTTCTTTCGGTAGGAGTCAGCCTAGGGATCGCCCTGTCTCTCGCGATGAAGGTTTGACGATGCGAGCGTCAGGGAAAGACATCGACTCCGCCCCTGGCGGAAGTCGCGCGGGCAAATTCACAGTTCGTAGCGCTTGTGTAGCACAAAGCAGTAGCATAGTGGTGCTGATGCGCCCATGGAAGACGAACACCCAAAATAGGAGCTTGAAGTGAGCCCTCGCGCCGGCGGAGAGACCGATAAGTTCGGCAACCGATACGAGGGCGTCTGGACAGTCCGACACCTGCTGTACGTACTTCTGGGGAATGCTCAATCCATCAAGATTGAAGATATCGACGCTCTAGGCAAGGGTGCCGAGTTCACGTACCGCCACGGCGACACTGTCGAGGTTCATCAGGTTAAACGCCAAAACGGCAATGCTAATAGCTGGAATGTAAAATCTCTACACAAGAAGGAGATTTGGGAGAACGCTCGCTATCACGTGGAGCGAGGACGGCATTTTCACTTTGTATCCATCGTTCCCGCTCGCCCTATCCAGGAGCTCACCGAAAGAGCCAGAAGTGCTGATGATCTCATGGAGTTCATCAGCGATCGGCTGACGAAGGGACTCAAAGATGCGTTCGATGAGCTTTCATCCTCTGCTATCTATGGATCGGCTGACGTAGCTTGGAAGGTGCTACGAGGCCTCTGGGTCTCTTGGCCTGACGAAAATGATCTCGTCCGCGGGAACGCAGCCCTTGCAGAGCTTCTTCTAAGCGGCGCGACCGGACGTCTCGCAGCTGTCGGGCTCGGGGATCTAGCTAACTATTACGGTCTTGGCTCCACGTTGGATTCCGCAACCATCGAGTCTCGACTAGAAGAGTATGGCCTTCGACGCTCAGCACTCCTCTTCGGGAACACCGTCTCCAGCAAGGTTCGTGAGATTACAACGGTATGGGCTGCCAGCGTCGAGCGTGAGCTTCTTCAGCCTGCAATCCGACGCACTGAAGCTGATAAGCTTGTTGAGCTTTTCGATGCGGATTCAGAAAAGCTGACGCTTCTGATGGGGGCAGCAGGTGGCGGAAAGAGCGCCACTCTTCTTCAGGCCGTTCGGAACCTTCAGGAGCGAGAAACCCCCCTCCTGAGTTTTCGGCTTGACAGACTCGAACCCTTCGCATCGACCACAGAGCTAGGTCAGCGGATCGGGCTAGATATCTCACCTGTGGCAGCCCTGGCATCTGTAGCTAGGGAACGCCCCTGCGTACTTATCGTGGACCAGGTTGATGCCGTCAGCCTGGTATCAGGACGTATGCCCAGAAACTTTGACTCAGTGGCTGACCTTGTCCGTGAGGCGTCTGCCTTTCCGAAGATGCGGGTACTACTGGTCTGCCGGAAATTCGATGTCGAGAATGATCACCGCATTCGGGAGCTGGTCGATGCTAAGCAGTGTGAGCGCGTCGAAGTACAGGAGCTTTCCGAGGCTCAAGTCACTGAGGCTGTCAAGGCTATGGGGCTGGATGTTGCTGCTCTGAGTACTCACCAGAAGAACCTCCTCCGGTCACCATTGAATCTCGTCTTGCTACGAGGGGCTGGTGCTGATTCTGAGGCTCTCGCATTCCAGACGACTAAGAATCTCTTCGACGCCTTCTGGCAGCGTAAACTGATTGACTGCACACAGAGGCGCGATACGGTGAGATTTGACGAGGTGATTTCAACACTCGCGGGGGCGATTAGCGTTCGACAGCGCCTATCGGTCCCCGCAACTGTTCTTGACCGGGCCAATCTCGCTGTCGATGCCGGCGTACTGGTATCTGAGCACATGTTGGTTCGAGACGGCCAAGAGATCGCATTCTTCCATGAGGCATTTTTCGACTACGCATTCGCGCGTGGATGGGTCGATCGCAACGAATCTCTCCTCGACTTCCTAAAGAGTGGAGAGCAGGAACTCTTTCGGCGTGCACAAGTACGGCAGATTCTGAATCACTTGCGTGAACTTGAGCCGGATCGGTTTGTGACTGAAGTAGCGGATACGTTGACAAGCCCTGACGTCCGGTTTCATATCAAGGATGTCATCCTTACTCTTTTGAGTGCGCTAACAAAACCAACCTCGCAAGAATGGGAGATGGTGACTGATGTACTGGAAACGCATCCCTCCTTTGAGGAGCGGCTATGGCGCTCGTTGCGTAGCGCTGAGTGGTTTGAACGCATTGATGCGGAAGGCCTCATTGAGGAGTGGCTGACGAGTGGTGATGGTGCTGAAGTAGGGCGGGCGCTTGAAATCATGGGAGGGGCAGCTAAATTTTACCCCGACCGCCTGGCCGCGCTTCTTCAGGCACATGTTACTGAGAGTGATTTTCCTGCTCGGCTGCGGTGGGTGACTCGATTTGCTGACATCCACGAAAGTCGCCCCCTGTTTGAATTGGTTCTGCACGCAGTTCGCAACGGGCACTATGATGGAGATGCAGAGCACGATCTTTGGCTTTCATCCCGCGACCTTGCGCAGCATCAGCCTGCTTGGGCAGTTGAACTCCTCGCCGCCTTCCTCGCCGATCGTCCTAATTCTATGGTCGTAGATTCAAACAATAAGGTTGCAGCCCTAGTGAGTAGAGAGCACAGTGCGATTGAACTGGTGCGGCTCGGGGCTGAGGGTGCTCCTGGTTCATTTTGTAACCTACTGCTGCCATACATGCTCCGTGTAATGGAAGTAGCCTCTTATGAGAGTGATGAGCGGCCAACTCTCGATCGACACTTTGCACATCGCTATCCGGATCTCAATGCGCATGAACTCGAAGAAGCCATCCTGGCTGGGATGGCTTCCGCCATCCGCAGCTTGGTTCGACAGGACTCGGAACTGGCTCGGCCTATTCTTGAGACTCTTGCGTCGAGTCACTATGAGACGGCGCAGTGGCTCTTGTACGAGGGCTTGCGGGTAGATGGTGAGCGGTACGCGCAGTGGGCGACTCGCCTCCTGCTGGAGGGAACCCACCGCTTCATGAGTGGGTACTCTTCGAATGGTGTATGGACGGCGCGTCAGCTGATCCAGGCGACGAGCCATTTTTGCGCCGAGGAGTCGTACCGCGAGCTAGAAGCATCGATTCTAGCTCTCCGCTTCCCATGGGAAGGCCGGCGGCCAGGTTGGTACATGTTTAACCTCCTGTCCGGGATGGATGAGCAGCGTCTTTCTGATGTAGCCAAGCGTCGTCTAGGCGAGCTGCGGAGAGCTACAGGTATGGAGCAGCCACCTGAGCCCGAAGGTATAACGGGAGGGGGCATTGGATCTCCGATTCCCCCGGAAGCCGCTCAGCGAATGACCGATCAGCAATGGCTAGGTGCTGTTGCCAAGCACAGTGCAGATAGAACTAACTGGAGCACATTCACGGGTGGTGCCCAGGAACTTTCAAGCGTGTTGCGCCAGGAAGCGGAGCGTGATCCTGCAAGATTCTCAGCCCTCGCCCTGCGCTTTGATCGCAACACGCACCCGGCTTATGGCACTGCGCTTCTCATAGCTTTGGGGGCAGCAGAGGCCCTCGATAACGGGGCTCCAGTATTCGATGCCGTCCGTCACATTTCATCACTTGACCGGGACGACAATGCTCGATGGGTTGGTCATGCACTTCGGCACTACTACAAGTCAGTCCCTCTGGACCTCGTAGAGACGATTGTTGCTTACGCGGCTCGTTCGGATAGTCCTGGTCGGAGAGATCCAGATACTTGGTCATCCGATGACGATAGAAACATCGGTCGTGATGTCTACGGGGCTGGAATAAACTCGGTTCGTGGCGCGGCAGCTGAAACCTTGGGGGATCTCCTCATCTACGACACGGACGGAAGTCGTACCTCACATATTCTTCCAATACTGAATCGGCTAGCCGGAGATGCGTCTACCCCGGTTCGTTCATGTGCTGCACATCTAATTCACGCTTCCATGCGGCACGCACGGCCGCAGGCGTTTGATGCATTCGCTGAACTTATCGAGACAGACGACGACAACCTTTTCGCGACCCACACAGTCATCAAATTGATCGTCTACATTGGGTCGGAAGATCCAGATGCAGTCCGCCCCGTGATCGCACGAATGCTTCAATCTCAGATAGCGGAAGTGCGAAGAGTTGCGGGTCAACTTGCCGCCCTGGCCGCAGTGCAATGGAGTGTGTCGGACCTTCTTGATGCGATCCTGTCCACTGGTGATGTGGCGCAACGGGAGGGTGCTGCACGGCTGTGTGCCCACAGATTGTCGGATGTAAATGATTCTATCGTTGTCCGGCGCGCGTTTGAGGTGCTTATGAATGATTCAGACAAGGCAGTGCAGAATGCGGTTGGCGAAGCGGCTGCTGCACTCCGCGGCAAGCGCCTTCGCCCCGTGAGTGAACCCCTGTCTCGCCTGATCTCCTCAGCTTCGTTCTCAGCTGCATTGCCTCAGCTGTTTATCACGCTGAAGCATGCCCCTGATCGCGTAGATGACTTGGTCCTGGCCTGTTCGCAACGTTTCATTGAAGTCAAGGGCGCAGATTCTGCTGACATGAGAACCGGTGCGGCAGGAGATGCTCAGTATGTCGGTAAGCTCCTCATTCGGGCATATGCCCAAGCCGCCATGCGAACGAAGCGAGCGAAGGTTCTCGATCTCATTGACCAGCTGCTCGAAGTTGGTGCCTTTGGCGTCGCGGACCTGGTCGAAAGATCGGAACGTTAGCAGCCGGCGGCCCAGGGCCGTTGCAAAGTCCCGGTGAGCACGTGAGTCCGCAGGTCATGGCGATGCAGGGGTCCTAGCAGGCCCTCAGAGCGATTGGGGAGCAGCTGCTGGTACGCCGGGTCGTAGTGAGGCCCGCCCTTTTGCCCTAACCGAGTGTGCGCGATCTCGGCGATGTTCACGTTCCTCTCCCGGTCTTGAACGGTCAAGGATTCGTGGCAGGTCGGGTAGGCGCAATGCACAGCACTCGCGTACAGCACCTTGAGGGTTTCGGCGGTATAGCTGGGCGCCGGTGCAGGCTGCTCTGCTGTACTGACGAATAGTCAGCCTTGGTGCCCGCGGGCCAGGTGGCTGTGGCCCTCCCGGGCCCGGGCCACCGATCGCGGGAACGGCCACGCAGCAGCCGCCACTTCCCTGAGCCGGCGGACATCCCTGCTTGCAAGGAGGACACCGGACGGAGCAGACAGCCCGGCCCAGTTGCCCGACGCTTCCGATGCAGAGGAGCGCCGCTGGTCGAACCTTGCCCAGCGCCCTCCTGCCCGGCAGCCGCAGGTCCAGCCGTCCCGGGTCCGGCTTCCGGGGTACAGCTCGAACACGGCGCGCGCAACAAGATCCTTGGTATCGGCTTCCCGTCCGACGAGGGTCACCTGTCGGCCACGCATGGGAGAAGTTGATGGGCTCGGGCATTCTACGAGCCCGTTCTCCGTTTCACTCTCATTTCACATCGTGAACCACCAGACGGTCGATGGCAGGCTCGAAGAAAGCGTTTCCGCAGGTCGGAAGCGTGTCTGACCTGCGGAAACGATGAGAGGTCGAACTGCGTTTCCGCAGGTCAGAGGCACTTCTACAGGTCGTAGTAGAGCTCGAACTCGTGCGGGTGGGGGCGGAGGGCGATCGGGGCGATCTCGTTGGTGCGCTTGTAGTCGATCCAGGTCTCGATGAGGTCCGGGGTGAAGACGTTGCCGGCGAGGAGGTACTCGTGGTCGGCTTCCAGGGCCTCCAGGACGGCGGGGAGGGAGGAGGGCACCTGGGGGACGTTGGCGTGCTCCTCGGGGGCCAGCTCGTAGAGGTCCTTGTCGACCGGCTCCAGCGGCTCGATCTTGTTGCGGATGCCGTCGAGGCCGGCCATCAGCATGGCGGCGAAGGCCAGGTAGGGGTTGGAGGCCGGGTCCGGCGCGCGGAACTCGATGCGCTTGGCCTTGGCGTTGGAGCCGGTGATCGGGATGCGGATCGCGGCGGAGCGGTTGCGCTGCGAGTAGACCAGGTTGACCGGCGCCTCGAAGCCCGGCACCAGGCGGTGGTAGGAGTTCACCGAGGGGTTGGTGAAGGCCAGCAGCGAGGGGGCGTGCCGCAGCAGCCCGCCGATGTAGTAGCGGGCGGTGTCGGAGAGCCCGGCGTAGCCCTGCTCGTCGTAGAAGAGCGGGGTGCCCTCGCTCCACAGCGACTGGTGGACGTGCATGCCCGAGCCGTTGTCGCCGAAGATCGGCTTCGGCATGAAGGTGGCGGTCTTGCCGTTCCGCCAGGCGACGTTCTTGATGATGTACTTGAACAGCATCAGGTCGTCGGCGGCATGCAGCAGGGTGTTGAACTTGTAGTTGATCTCGGCCTGGCCGGCCGTGCCGACCTCGTGGTGCTGGCGCTCGACCTCCAGTCCGGCCTTGGCGAGCTCCAGCGACATCTCGGCGCGCAGGTCGGCGAAGTGGTCGACCGGCGGGACGGGGAAGTACCCGCCCTTGTACTTGACCTTGTAGCCGCGTACGTCGCCCTCGGCGGCGCCGCTGTTCCAGGCGCCGGCCTCCGAGTCGATGTGGTAGAAGGACGCGTTGGCGCTGGTGTCGAAGCGGACCGAGTCGAAGACGTAGAACTCGGCCTCGGGCCCGAAGAACGCGGTGTCGGCGATGCCGGAGGAGGCGAGGTAGGCCTCGGCCTTCCTGGCGACGTTGCGCGGGTCGCGGCTGTACGCCTCGCCGGTGACCGGGTCCTGGATGAAGAAGTTGATGTTGAGGTGCTTCTCGGCCCGGAAGGGGTCGAGGCGGGCCGTGGCGAGGTCCGGCACCAGGGCCATGTCGGACTCGTGGATGGCCTGGAAGCCGCGGATCGACGAGCCGTCGAACATCAGGATCTCGGACGGGTCGAAGGTCGCCGCAGGTACGGAGAAGTGCTGCAGGACGCCCGGCAGGTCACAGAAGCGGACGTCGACGAACTTCACGTCGTTGTCCTGGATGAACTGCTTCACTTCGGCGGCGTTGTTGAACATCCATCCTCCTCGGCGTGCGAATTGGGCTCACCATAGGAATGGGTCGTTTCCATTCGGTGACCCGCTCGTTTCCTAGATGTTAACCACGGCTGCCGGGCGGCTGGCAAAGACGTACGGGACGGTACAAATCACCCTGCCCGACTGGGCGTCCTCCCGCAAGTGGTCTGGACCACTTGGAAAGCGCCGGAACGACGATTCACCCGGTCGGGGGTGATGCCCCGACCGGAGGGGAGCCGGTGGCGGCGTACGCCGTCAGCCCGGTTAGTGTGGATTCGTGGACACCAGAGAAGCGTTGGGATCGTGGATCGACGGCCCCCGGGCGGCCGCCGAGAAGATGGGCGCCGACTTCGGCCACCGCGGCGAGCGCCTCGGGCTGCCCAAGGAGGGCCCCGGCTCGATCGCCGGCCCCGGCCGCCGGATCGGCGCCCTGTTCGTGGACGGCTGGCTGGTCGCCCTGATCTCGTACGGGCTGATCGCCCGCGGCGACCAGGCCGAGGCCAACCTGTGGACCAGCCCGCTGTTCTTCCTGGTCGCGGCCCTGCTGCTGGCCACCACCGGCACGACGGTCGGCAAGCGGCTGTTCGGCCTGCGGGTGGTCCGGCTGGACGGCAGCCGCGCGACCATCCCGCAGGTCCTGCTGCGCACCCTGCTGCTCTGCCTGGTGGTGCCGCCGCTGGTCTGGGACCGCGACACCCGCGGCCTGCACGACAAGGCGGTCGGCACCGTCGAGGTCCGGATCTAGCCTCCGGCCGGGATCCGGCCTCCGGTCCCGGCCCTGGTCGAGGCCAGGATGCACCCCCGACGCCGTACGAACGTCGGAACGGCCCCGCCGCGGAGCTTCCGCGGCGGGGCCGTTCTCGTGTCGTCAGGGGCGGGGGAGGATCAGCGGGCCTGGCCGCCCTTGGGCATCCGGGCGCCCTTCGGCATCGGACCCTTGGGGATCGGCGCCTTGGAGAGCAGGTCGCCCAGCGCGCGCAGGCGGTCGTTGGTCTCGGTGACCTGGGCGGCGGTGATGGCGCGGGGCAGGCGCATCAGGTGGATCTGGAGCTTCTTCAGCGGGATCTCGTCCTCGCCGTTGCCCACCACGATGTCGTGCACCGGCACGTCGCCGACCACGCGGGCCATCTTCTTCTTCTCGGAGGCCAGCAGCTGGCGGACCCGGTTCGGGTTGCCCTCGCCGATCAGCGCGATGCCGGCCCGGCCCACGGCGCGGTAGACCGCGTCCTGGTTACGGGTGACCGCCACCGGGGTGCTGTTGGAGCTCCAGCCGCGCCGGATGTTGTTCAGCACCGCGGCGACTGCCCCCGGCTGCCCCTCCATCTGACCGAACGCGGCCCGCTCGGCCCGGCGCCCGAAGACGATCGCCATGGCCAGCACGGCCACGATGAAGCCCAGGATGCCCAGGTAGACGGGATGCTCGATCGCGAAGCCGATGGCGAGGAACACGCCGAAGGTCAGCAGGCCGACGCCGGCGATGATCAGGCCGATCTTGGTGTCGACCTTCTTGGTCATGGTGTACGCCAGACGGATCTGCTTCAGTCGCCCGGGGTTCTCGGATGTTTCCCTCGCCATAACGCTCATGGTACGTGGCACGGGTACGGGATATCCAAGCCCGGGTACCCGTTCGCCCCAACCGTGACCCGTGTGCCCGTACGCCGTCGCACAGAGCGACGCCGGGGGGCCCTGTGACGTCGAAGCGTTATCGCCGATGGCGACGCCGATGCGTTACCGCCGGAGCACTACCGCCGACGCCGATGCGTCAGCGCCGGAGCACTACCGCCGGACCGGCCGCGGCTGTGCCGTCCGGGCCGCCGCGTCGTCGTGCCGGCGGTCCGCCGCGTACCGGCGGTTCTCGCACACCGCCGCCCACGCGTTGCGGCGCGCGTGCCGCTGGCCGGGAGCGAGCAGGACGCTCTCGGCGAACCGCAGCGCCACCCCCACCGACCGGATCCGCATCTGAACCCGCATGCCGAACAGCTCCTCTCGTGGCTGAGAAGAATCGAACGCTCACCAGGCGTCCAGAGTCCCCACCCCGTGTTACCAGCCCGTGACCAGCCAGTCAAAGCGTGGTGAAAACCGGAAGGGCGGAGCCGAAGCTCCGCCCTTCCCGTGGCTCGAACCGATCGGTGGACCGGGAGGCCGCCGTCGGACCGCCGTCACACGCGTGATCGGACCGCGATCAGACCGCGGCCTGCGCGCGCCGCTCCAGCGCCTGCCGGTACAGCCGGCCGGCCCGGTACGACGAACGCACCAGCGGGCCCGACATGACGCCGGCGAAGCCCAGCTCCTCGGCCTCCTCCTGGAGCTCGACGAACTCCTGCGGCTTCACCCAGCGCTCGACCGGGTGGTGGCGCAGCGAGGGGCGCAGGTACTGGGTGATGGTGATCAGCTCGCAGCCGGCGCCGACCAGGTCGGCCAGCGCCTGGCTGACCTCCTCGCGGGTCTCGCCCATGCCCAGGATCAGGTTGGACTTGGTCACCAGTCCGGCCGCACGCGCCTGGGTGATGACGTCCAGCGAGCGCTCGTAGCGGAACGCCGGGCGGATCCGCTTGAAGATCCGCGGCACCGTCTCGACGTTGTGCGCGAGCACCTCGGGGCGGGAGGAGAAGACCTCGGCCAGCTGCTCGGGCACCGCGTTGAAGTCGGGGATGAGCAGCTCGACGCCGGTGCGGCCGGCCTCGCGGGCGGCGGTCATCGCGTGCACCTGGCGCACGGTCTCGGCGTACAGCCAGGCGCCGCCGTCCTCCAGGTCGTCACGGGCGACGCCGGTGATGGTGGCGTAGTTGAGGTCCATCGTGACGATGGACTCGGCGACCCGGCGCGGCTCGTCGCGGTCGAACTCGGCGGGCTTGCCGGTGTCGATCTGGCAGAAGTCGCAGCGGCGGGTGCACTGGTCACCGCCGATGAGGAAGGTCGCCTCGCGGTCCTCCCAGCACTCGAAGATGTTGGGGCAGCCGGCCTCCTGGCAGACCGTGTGCAGCCCCTCCTTCTTCACCAGCGACTGGAGGGCGTTGTACTCCGGGCCCATCTTCGCGCGGGTCTTGATCCACTCGGGCTTCCGCTCGATGGGGGTCTCGCTGTTGCGGACCTCCAGGCGGAGCAGCTTCCTGCCGTCGGGCGCGACAGCGGACACGTGCGACTCCTAGAACTAGACGGGGTACCCCCAGGGTACGCCTGTGGTTGTACGGCCTTCGCCGGGCCTGCCGCCCTGCAATCGCAGGGCAACATGGCTACCGGTCGGTAGATTCCCAGCGGCCGCCGGCAGTTTCGGCGGCCGTCGGCGGAAGGTGCGTCGGCGCTGCCGGGCGGGTCAGTGGCCGAGGACCGGTTCCGGCAGCTCGGCGAGGACGTCCGACAGGTGCCGTTCGACCACCGGCGCGGCCTCGGCGGCGGACAGTCCGCGCTGCAGCTCGCCGGTGAGCGAGGCGACGCCCGCGTCCCTGATGCCGCACGGCACGATCTTGTCGAACCAGGTCATGTCCGGGTCGCAGTTGAGCGCGAAACCGTGCATGGTCACCCCGCGGGCGACCCGCACGCCGATCGCGGCGAGCTTGCGGTCGTCACCGCGCTGGCCGGCGTTGGAGGGCGCGTACTCGGGGCCGGCCAGGCGCGGGTCGATGCCCAGCGGCAGGCCCATCCGCAGGGTCAGCCTGCCGATGTCCACCACCTGCGCCGGATCCACCACGGCGTCCGGGATGGACTCGCCCAGCACCCAGACGCCGCTGCGGCCCTCGACCCGGGTGGACCCGATGCCGAACTCGCCGGCGGTGCGGATCAGCGCCTCCTCCAGCCGGCGGACGTAGGCGATGACGTCGATCGGGTCGGGCAGCTTGACGATCGGGTAGCCGACCAGCTGGCCGGGGCCGTGCCAGGTGATCTCGCCGCCCCGGTTGACCTCGACCACCGGGGTGCCGTCCAGCGGCAGGTCGGCGGGGTTGGTGCGCTTGCCCATGGTGTACACCGACTGGTGCTCCAGGAGCAGCACGGTGTCGGGGATCTCGTCCGCGACCCGCAGCGCGTGCAGCCGCTGCTGCTCCTCCCAGGCCTCCTGGTAGGGCACGGTGCGCTCACCTATGCCCATGCGAACAAAACGCACGTTCTCGCTCACCGTTGCCGCTCCTTGCCGGGCGTTCGAGACCAACCTCGCCACTGTACGCCCAGCCCGGTCGAACCCCCTCGGCCGCCCATGAGCAGCGGTCCTGCCGGGTCCGGCCGTCCTGCCGGGGTCAGTTGCCCCGCCCCGGGCAGCGGTCCGGCCCGGGGGCGGCAGCCCGGCCCGGGAGCGGCAGCCCTCCCCGGGCGAGCCGTCGGCCTGTTCGGGCTCAGCCGCCCGCGAGCAGCTGCAGCCGCAGCGCGAGCTGGAGCTCCAGCGACCGCTCCGGCTGGTTCCAGTCCCGTCCGAGCAGCGCCTCGACCCGGTCCAGCCGCTGGACCACGGTGTTCACGTGGACGTGCAGCTCGTCCTTGGCCCGGGTCAGGCTGCCGCCGCAGTCGAAGTAGGCGCGCAGGGTGCGGACCAGCTCGGTGCCGCGCCGGGCGTCGTATGCCAGGAGCGGGCCGAGCGTCGAGCCGACGAAGCCGTCCACGTCGTGGCCGTCGCCGAGCAGCACGCCGAGGAAGCCGAGCGCCCGGGCCGAGGCGCCCTCCCCGGCGCGGCCGAGCACCCGCAGCGCCCGGAGGCAGCGCACGCCCTCGCCGTAGGACGCGGCCAGCGCGGACGGCCCGGCGGCCGGCCGGCCGGCGCCGACGGTGACCGGGAACCCGGCCAGCCGGGCCAGCCGTTCGGCGGCCTGCCGGGCGGTCTCCTCGGGGTCGTCGGTGCTGCCGCTCTCGACGGGCGCCAGCAGTACCACCGTCTCGGCGTGCTCGGCGCTGACGCCCCGGGAGCCGAACAGGTAGCGCCGGGCCGCACCGGCCAGCCGTGCCCGGTCGTCGGCCTTCCCGTCGGCGGGCTCCGCGACCAGCACGAGGTGCGGCCGGGCGAGGTCGACGCCGAGCCGGCGGCCGCGCGCGGTGAGCCCGCCCGGGTCCCGTTCGGGGGCGGTCAGCAGGTCGGTGAGCAGTTCGCCGCGGACCCGGTTCTCGGTCTCGGCGACCGAGCGGCGCAGCAGCAGGAGCAGCGCGGTGACCACGCTGGCCCGCTCGAACAGCCGCCGGTCGGCGTCGTCGAGGTCGGGCCGGCCACGCAGCACCATGGTGCCGAGCGCGTCGTGTCCGGCCAGCACCGTGCAGACCCACTGCTCGCCGTGCCGTACGGACCGGCCCTCGGCGCGGGAGGCGGCGACCGCCTCGGCCAGTTCGGCGGCGGGTGCGGAGCGTCCGGCCAGCGGTTCGCCCTCGGCGTCCAGGACCGCTATCTCCCCGCCCAGCAGGGCGGCCACGGCGGCGGCGACGTCCGGCACCTCGGCGCCGCGCAGCACCAGGTCGGTGAGCCGGTCGTGCGCCTGCTCGGCGCGCTGCACGGCGGAGGAGTGGGCCCGGACCAGCTCGTTGGCGGCGTTCAGCTCGGCGAGCGCGGCCCGGGTGTCGGCCAGCGACTTGGCGGTGTCCAGGGCGATCGCGGCGTGCGCGGCCAGCGAGCAGAGCAGCGCGACCTCGTCGGGGGAGAAGGCGCGCGGCGTGCGGTCGGCGGCGAAGAGGACACCGATGACCTGACCGCCGAGCAGCAGCGGCACCCCGATGATCGCCACCAGGCCCTCGTCCAGCACACCGGCGTCGATCGTGCCGGTGTGGTGGAAGCGTTCGTCGGTGCGGTAGTCGGGGGTGGCGTACGGGCGGGCGGTCTGGGCGACCAGCCCGCCCAGGCCGTCGCCGAGGCTGAGCCGCAGGGTCTGGAACAGGACGGAGACCGAGCCGTCGGTGACCCGCATGTAGGTGTCGCCGGCGCCCTCGTCCGGCAGGGTCAGGTACGCGGTGTCGGTGCCGAGCAGCATCCGGGCCCGGCGGACGATCGCCTGGAGCACGGTGTCCAGGTCCCGGGAGGCGGCGAGGTCCCCGGCGGTGTCGAACAGGGCTGTCAACTCGGCTTCGCGCCGCCGGTGTTGACGCAGGGTGCGGTGGACGCGCAGGGCCTGCCAGGTGGCGTCGTCGATCTCGGCGAGGACGGCGGCCGGCGCCCCGCGGCGGCGGGCGTCGGCCAGCACGTCGGCGAAGTCCTCGGTGGCGGCTCCGGAGGCGAGCAGGTCGAGCAGCCGCCGCAGCGCGGGCGCGGCGCTTTCGTGAGGGTGGTTCATGGTGCGTGCTGCCAATCGGCGTCGGTTCCGTCGGTTCCGAGAAACCGTGATCGTATCGGCTCGCTCCTCAGGCGACGGCGGGCTTTTCGGCCGATGCGGTGTCCGGCTCCCGGCCGTCCCGGCCGTCCCGGCCGTCCCGTCCCTCGACGTCCATGAGGTCCTGACCCCTGGTCTCCCGGCCGCACAGCACCGCCAGCACGGTGATCGCCGCCGCGATGGCGACGTACACCGCGATGGGCGTGGAGCTGCCGTAGTCCTTGAGCAGCGCGGTGGCGATCAGCGGCGCCGGGGCGCCGGCCGCCACCGAGGAGAACTGGGCGCCGATCGAGGCGCCCGAGTACCGCATCCGGGTCGCGAACAGCTCGGAGAAGAAGGCCGCCTGGGGCGCGTACATGGCGCTGTGGAAGACCAGGCCGACGGTCACGGCGGTGACCAGCGAGCCGAAGGACTTCGTGTCGACCATCCCGAAGAACACGAAGGCCCAGGCGCCCACCCCGACCGCGCCCACCAGGTACACCGGCCTGCGCCCGACCCGGTCGGACAGCGCGCCGAACAGCGGGATCAGCGTGAACTGGATCGCGGAGGCGATCAGGACGGCGTTCAGCGCGGTCTGCTTGGAGAAGTGGGCGTGGGTGACGGCGTAGGTGAGCACGAACGTGGTCATCACGTAGTAGGAGATGTTCTCCGCCATCCGCGCGCCCATGGCCACCAGCACCTCCCGCCAGTGGTCGCGCAACACCTCCACCAGCGGCAGCCGTTCGGCCGTGCTCCGCTCCTCCTGGCGCTTGTGCTGCGCCGCCAGCGCCTCCTTGAACAGCGGCGACTCGTCCACCGCGAGCCGGATCCACATCCCGACCACGACCAGCACCGCCGACAGCAGGAACGGCACCCGCCAGCCCCACGCCAGGAACGCCGCGTCCGACTGCACCGCCGTCATCAGCGACAGCACCCCGGCCGCCAGCAGGTTCCCGGCCGGCGCCCCGCCCTGCGGCCAGGACGCCCAGAACCCCCGCCGCCGCTGGTCCCCGTGCTCCGACACCAGCAGCACGGCGCCACCCCACTCGCCGCCGAGCGCGAAGCCCTGCACCAGCCGCAGCACCGTCAGCAGCACCGGCGCCGCGACCCCGATCGAGTCGTACGTCGGCAGCAGCCCGATCGCCGTGGTCGACCCGCCCATCAGCAGCAGGCTCACCACCAGCAGCTTCTTCCGTCCCACCCGGTCCCCGAAGTGACCGAACACCAGCGCCCCGAGCGGCCGTGCCGCGAACCCGATCGCGTAGGTCAGGAAGGACAGCAGCGTCCCGGTCAGCGGATCGCTGTGCGGGAAGAACAGCTTCCCGAACACCAGCGCCGCCGCCGTTCCGTACAAGAAGTAGTCGTACCACTCGATGGTCGTGCCGATCAGGCTCGCAGCCACCACTCTCGGGAGTGAACTGCTCGCCGCCGTACCTCGTGCGGAGGTGCTCATGGCCACCACTTCCAGAACCAGGGGGGAGACGATGTCGCCACAAGGTAGGAAGCACCCGACCCCGGGACTATGTGGACGGCCCACACAGTCCCGGGGTCGAATGTGCCTTCCTGCCCTATGAGAGGGGAGGCCTGATCGCCGGGCGCTCCCCGCTCAGTGGGCGGTCCAGCCGCCGTCGACGGGGAGGCTGGCGCCGGTGATGTAGGAGGCGGTGGGGGAGCAGAGCCAGAGGGCGAGTTGGGCGACCTCCTCGGGTTCGATGAGGCGCTTCACGGCGGTGCGGTCGAGCATGATCCGCTCGACCACCTCGTCCTCGGGGATGCCGTGGGCGAGCGCCTGGGCGGCGATCTGCTTCTCCACCAGGGGAGTCCGGACGTAGCCCGGGTTGATGCAGTTGCTGGTGACGCCGTACGGCGCGCCCTCCAGGGCGACGGTCTTGCTGAGGCCCTCCAGCGCGTGCTTCGCGGTGACGTACGCGGACTTGAAGGCGCTGGCGCGCAGGCCGTGGACGGAGGAGACGTTGACGACCCGGCCCCACTCCTGCTCGTACATGTGGGGCAGGGTGCGGCGCAGGATGCGGAACGGGGCCTCGACCATGACGCGCTGGATGAGCGTGAAGCGGTCGGGCGGGAACTCGTGCACGGGCGCGACGTGTTGGAGGCCGGCGTTGTTGACGACGATGTCGGCGTCGTCCGGCAGGGCGTCCACGGCCCCGGGGTCGGCGAGGTCGGCGACGATCGCGCGACCGCCGATCCGCTCGGCGAGTTCCTCGGCCGGGCCGGCCGCGAGGTCGACGACGTAGACCCGGGCGCCGGCCTCGGCGAAGGCCTCGGCGCAGGCCCGGCCGATGCCCGAGGCGGCCCCGGTGACCATGGCCGTGCGGCCGGCGAGCGGGCGGGCAGTAGAGGTGTCCATGGCCGAGAACGGTAGGAATCCGGCGGCCCCGCTCCCATGTGGCGGAACGCCACAGCAGTCCGCTGAGCTGTGGTGTCGTTCGCCATGACACCGGAGCGGGGTCCGAACGGCGGATCGACCCTCGGAGAGGCCCTCGGGGAAGCCCCTGGAACGGCCGGTGGTTCGACCCCGGACGACCAAACCCGAGAGGGCCCCGCTTCCCCACAATGGGCGCGGTTGCTTCACCCGTTCGGTGGATTGCTCGGTCAGATCCACCCATAGCGCCCGAATGCTCGCTACATTCACGCCGATTCCCGACAGGGGGCGCCGCCCCGGGCCGCCGAAGTGCTGGTGAGGCCCGGTGCGACGTCCGAGAGGTGTTGACAGACATGCCCCAACGGCCTGCAACCGACAGCCCGGCGTACGGACCGCTCGACCCGCTCGGCCAGCACCGAGGGACGGTCGGCCGGACCCTTCCGGACGCCCCCGACGCCCTGACCGCCGACACGCTGACCGCCGACGCCCCGGACGCCGACGACCGGCGGCTGCCGGTGCAGGCCACACCCGACCGGCACGAGAACCCCGCCGCGCCCGTGCCCGGCCCTCCCCGCGGCCCCGGCCACTCCGGCCCGGCCCCGCAGAACGGCCAGCTCGCGGCGCTGATCGAGGAGGCCGGCTTCTCGCACGCGGGCCTCGCCCGCCGGGTCGACCAGCTCGGCCTGGAGCACGGCCTGGACCTGCGCTACGACAAGACCTCGGTCACCCGCTGGCTGCGCGGCCAGCAGCCGCGCGGGGCCACCCCGGCGCTGATCGCCGAGGTCTTCACCCGCCGCCTCGGCCGCCGCCTCACCGCCCAGGACCTCGGCCTGGACGCCTGCGCCCCGGTCTACGCCGGTCTGGAGTTCGCCGAGACGCCGCAGGAGGCGGTGGACATCGTGGCGAGCATGTGGCGCAAGGACAACGGCCCGCAGTCCGAGCTGCGCCGGATCGCCTTCACCCCGGCCGGCCTGGTCGTCCCCAGCCGGGACTGGCTGATCGGCCGCACCGACGAGCGGGTCGCCCGGGACGGCTCCACCCTGACCCGCTCGGACGCCGCCGCCGGCCCGCCGTCCGGCAGCGCCACCTCCGCGGCCATCACCGGCGCCCCGGCGCCGGGCGCGCCCGGCGCGTCCCCCGGGAGCCCGGCGCGCGGCCCCGCCCCCGGCGTCCCCGGGGCCCCCACCGCCCGCAGCACGGCCGGGACCACCGGCACCGCCCCCACCATCGGCCGGGTGCCGATCCAGAGCCGCCGGCCGCCGGTCGCCGTCGAACCGCCGTACACCGACCCGGCCCGCGAGTCCCGCCCCACCCTGCGGGTCGGCCGCGGCGACATCGCCGCCATCCGCGCCGTCGGCGACCTCTTCCGCGCGCTCGACCACGCCTACGGCGGCGGCCACGCCCGCCAGGCGCTGGTCCGCTACCTGGAGAGCGAGGCCGAGCCGATGCTGCGCGGCCGCTACGGGGAACAGATCGGCCGGGCCCTGTTCGGCGCGGTCGCCGACCTCACCAGGCTGGCCGGCTGGACGTCCTTCGACATCGCCGCGCACGGCCTCGCCCAGCGCTACTTCGTCCAGGCGCTGCGCCTCTCCCAGGCCGCCGGGGACCGCGCGCTCGGCGGCTACGTGCTGGTGACGATGAGCCAGCAGGCCGTCCACCTGGGCCACGGCCGGGAGGCGGTCCAGCTCGCCCGGGTCGCCCAGCAGGGCGTGGGCACCGCCGTGCCGCCGGTCGTCCAGTCGCTGATGCACGCCGCCGAGGCGCGCGGGCACGGGCTGCTGGGTGACGTCCGGTCCTGCACCACCGCCCTGGTGCGCGCCGAGCGCTCCCTGGCGGCGGCCCGGACGGGCGACGAACTGCCCTCCTGGGCGCGGTACTTCGACGAGGCCCAGCTCTCCGACGAGTTCGCCCACTGCTACCGCGACCTCCAGCAGTGGCGGACGGCCGCGCAGCACGCCGAGAAGTCGCTGCGGCTGCGTTCGCCCGCCTACGCCCGCAGCCGGATCTTCTGCCGTCTGGTGCTGGCCACCGCCCGGCTCGGCATGGGGGACCTCGACGAGGCCTGCACCATGGCCACCGACGCGCTGCGGGCGGCGGGGGAGATGCGCTCGGCCCGCTCGCTGGAGTACGTCCGGGACTTCCACCGCCGCCTCACCCCCTACCGCGGCAGCCCGGTGGCCCGCGCCTTCGAGGAGACGGCCCGGCAGGCGGGGGTGATCTGACCGAAGGACGGGTGGGGCCCGCCCCACGCACCCGGCGCACGGAGGTCCGGGCCCAGCGGCCCCGGCCCGGACCTCCGGCCGTTCCGCGGCGGCCGTCACCGGCGCGGAGCGGCCCGCGGACGGCCGGGAACGGCCGGGAACGGCGGCAGGAACACGGGCACCGGCCACGCGGTGCCCGCCGTTCCGGCAGGGCGCCGCGACGCCCGCCGGAGCCGAGGAGCCTGCCGATGCCGCTCGCCGTGCCCGCGCCCGCGCCTGTGCCCGGGCGCGGGCCGGGCCGTCAGGCCGCCGCCTCCGCCTCCCGGGCGTCGGCGGGGACCCCGAGGTCGCCCAGCACCGCCTGTGCCGCCCGCCGCCCGGAGACCAGCGCGCCCTGCACGGTGCTGGTGTCCCGGTGGTCCCCGGCGACGTACAGCCCGGCCAGCAGCCGCACCGGGCGGCGGGGGTTGTGCGGCGGCGGCATCGCGGGCAGCGCGTCCGGGACGTGCCGCACGCCGAGGAACTGCCAGCCCGACGTCGAGCCGCCGTACAGCTCGGCCAGCCGGGCCCGGACGGCCGGTTCCAGACCGGCCGGGCCGCCCACGTCGAAGGCGCGCCGCCCGAGCACGGTGGTGGCGATCAGCGACTGGCCGGCCGGGGCGTAGGACGGGTGCAGCTCGCTGAGCACCAGCGAGTGCGAGACCAGCGGCGGGTGCCCGTTCGGCCGGTCGCCGTCGAGCAGCAGGACGGCCTCGCCCAGCGGGGCGGCGTCGGCGGCGTGGTAGAAGGTCGTGACGGGGTGGAAGTCCGGTAGCCGCAGCCCGGGCAGCAGTTCGGCGGCGGAGCGGGCGTCGGTGGCGACGATGACGGCCTGGGCGCCGATCCGCCCGTGCGCGGCGGTCTCCACGCCGTCCGCGGCGATCGAGGTGACCCGCACCCGGGTGCGGACGGTGCCGGCGGGGAGGGCGGCGGCCAGTTGGGCCGGCACCGCCGCGATCCCGGCGGCGGGCAGACAGAGCCGCCCACGCGCGTACGAGCGCAGCACCAGGTCGGCGACCCGGCTGCTGGTCCCGAGCGCCGGATCGGAGAGCAGGGCGCTGAGCAGCGGTCGCAGGAAGCCGTCCACGGTGCGCTGGGCCAGGCCGTGGCCGGCCAGTGCGCGGGCGGCGGTGGTCTCCGGACGGGCCTGGAGCCGGCCGACCGGGGTGGCGGCGAGCCGGCCGAGCCGGCCCGCCAGCCGGGCCTTGTCCAGCGGGCTGCCGAGCGGGGCCCGGGCGGCGGCCTGCCGGGCGACGGTGAGCTGGGGGTCCCCGGCGCGGTACCGGCGGCCGGCGCTGTGCACCAGCACGCCGGGCGCGAGCTGGCGCAGGTCGAGGCGGTCGAGGTCGAGCGTGCGGCGCAGCTCGGGGAAGGCGGTGTTCAACAGGTGACTGCCGTCGTCGAGCCGGAATCCGTCCTGCTCGCGGGTGGCCATCCGGCCACCGATCCGGTCGGTGGTCTCCAGGACCTGAACGGTGAGGCCGTGGCCGGTGAGCGCGCGGGCGGCGGCCAGGCCCGCGAGTCCGGCGCCGACCACGACGACGTCCGGGTCGGACGGCCGGCGGGCGCGGCGGGTGAAGTCGTACGTGGGCACTGGGGTGCTCCCTCCCTGGTCCCGGGGCTCCGGCCGACGCAGGCAGCGGGGTGCCGGGACACGGTCCGTGGAGGGTGATGCCCAGTCAGTGTGAGCATCAGACAAGCGCATCGGGCCGGATCCGAAGGCCGGGGAGGGTCCTGCGGCACCGGGCGGGGGAGTGGTCACGGACAGTGCGCCGTGGTGGCCGGGTTCGGGGGTCGGTGGGCGCGTACGGTCACCGGGGGCGTGCGACGCGCCCACCATGTGCTCCCGTGCGCCCCCTCCCCGGGCCCCCTCGGGCCCCGCTCGGCATATGCCGCTGGCCAGGGCGGATACCGTCGTCGGAGTACGTACGGGCTCCGCGCGACCCGCGCGCCCGCCTACCCCCCCGGCGCGCGCAGCCACCCCGCGCGCCCGCCGCCCAGCACCCGCCCCAGGAGCCGCACCAACCCGTGCGCCGGCCGCGCCCGTCCCGTCGGCCGCGCCCGTCCCGTCGGCCGCGCCCGTCCCGTCGCCCGGCACCCGCTCCGCGCGTGCCCCTGACGCCGCCCCGCGCACCCGTCACATCGCGGCGAGCACCGCCGAGTACACGTCCGGGTGGGTGAAGCGGAAGCCCGCGTCCAGCAGCCGCCGCGGCACCACCCGGTGGCTGCCGACCACCTCGATCGCCAGCTCGCCCAGCACCGCCTTGAGCACCGCCTCCGGCACCGGGAACGGCGTCGGCCGCCGCAGCGCCCGGCCCAGCGCGGTGGTCAGCTCGGCGTTGGTCGCCGGGTTCGGCGCGGTGAGGTTGAAGGCGCCGGAAAGGTCGTCGTGGTCGATCAGGAACCGCAGCGCGGCCACCTCGTCGTGCAGCGAGATGAAGCTCCAGTACTGCCGCCCGTCGCCGAGCCGCCCGCCGAGACCCAGCTTGAACAGCGGGAACAGCCGCCCGCCCGCCCCGCCGGCCGCGGACAGCACCATGCCGGTGCGCGGGTGGACGACCCGGATCCCGGCCCGCTCGGCCGGCCGGGCGGCGTCCTCCCACTCCCGGCAGACCTCGGCCAGGAAGTCGTCGCCGGCGGGGGAGTCCTCGTCGATCACCCGGTCGCCGGTCTGCCCGTACCAGCCGACCGCGGAGGCGCTCACGAGGACCTGCGGCGGCTCCTTGAGCCCGGCCAGGGCGACGGCCAGCGTCTCGGTGCCGTACACCCGGCTCTCCCGGATCTCCCGCTTGTAGGAGTCCGTCCAGCGGCGGTCGCCGACCCCGGCGCCGGCCAGGTGCACCACGGCCTGAACCCCGGTCAGTCCGTCCCGTTCGACCTCGCCGAGCAGCGGGTTCCAGCCGATCGCGGTGCTGCCGTCCGGCCGTGGGCCGGTCTTCGAGCGGTGCCGGACCAGCCGGACCACCTCGTGGCCGTCCGCCAGCAGGGAGCGGACGAGCGCCGAACCGATCAAACCCGTGGAACCCGTGACAGCGATGCGCATGCGCCCATCCTCGCAGCTCCCGCGCGCTCCCGCGGTGTTCCCGACCGGCCGTCACCTCCGCGTGCGCCGTTAGCATGACGCGCATGCCTGACGACGATCTGATCATCCGTACGGCGCGGAGCGAGGACGAGCGCGAACTCGCCGTCCTCAACCACGCGGCCTGGTCCGTCCTGTCCGACGTCTCCCCGCAACCGCCCGTCGAGGACCCGCTCTTCGACGAGCGGCACGCCCCCGAGCACTACCTGCTGGCCGTGCTGGACGGCCGGATCGTCGGTTACATCCGGCAGGTCCCGGCCACCCGGCTGGCGAGCAACCGGCACGTGCGGCAGATCCAGGGCCTGGCCGTCGACGGCACCGTCCGCGGCCGGGGCATCGGCCGGCGGCTGGTCGACGCGGCCTGTGCGGCGGCCCGGGCCGAGGGCGCCCGCAAGATGAGCCTGCGGGTGCTCGGGTGGAACGCTCCGGCCCGCCGCCTCTACGAGAGCTGCGGCTTCGTCGTCGAGGGCTCGCTGGCCGAGGAGTTCCTGATCGACGGCCGGTACGTGGACGACATCTGGATGGCCCGCGGCCTGGCCGACTGAGCGGCAGGGCAGCCGCCCTGCCCGCACCCGCGCGGTCCTCCCGCCCCGCCCGCGCGCCGGCCGTTCGAACAGGCCTGCCGCCAAGGGAGGTTGGCCGCCCGCCGGGCGGTGCAGAGTCGTGACAGTCCCGACCTGTCTGGAGCGCCGCCGTGCCGGGTACCGTACGCCCGTGAGCAACTCGACGCCTCCCGGGTGGTACCCGGTCCCGGGTGCGGACGGCACCCCCGGTCACGAGCGCTGGTGGGACGGCAACGCCTGGACGGCCGAGGTCCGACCGCTCCAGGGCGGCGTCGCGGGCGGACTCGCCGACGCCCCCACCCAGACCGGGTCGCCGTCCGACCGGAAGCCCGGCTACGGGTACCCGGGCGGCCCGGCGGCCCCGACCTACGGCTACCCGGGCCAGGATGCCCACCAGGCACCCGCCTACGGCTACCCGGGCCAGGACGCGTACCAGCCCCAGGCCCAGGCCCAGGGCGGTTACCAGGCCCAGGGCGGCTACCCCGGCCCGGCCCAGGGCGGTTACCCGCCCCAGGGCCCCGGCTACGGCCCCGGTTACGGCTACCCGGGCCCGGGCTACCCGCCGCCGGCCGGGCCGGCCCGACCGAAGACCGGTCTGATCATCGGCATCGCGGTCGCCGTGCTGGCGGTGGCCGGGATCGTCGCCGGGGTCGTCTTCAACAGCGGCGGCGACCACCGGGCGGACCCGACCCCGGACCCCACGGTCACCGCGCCCCGGAGCAGCAGCCCCACGCCGAGCCCCGGCCCCACCGCGCCCACCAGCAGCCCCGCGGCGCCCAAGCCCCTGCCGGCGGTCAAGAGCACCGTCCCCGACCCGGAGCACGCGATCACCGTGCCGGTCCTCGACGGCTGGGTGGTGTCCGACAACCCGCCGCACTCGACGGTCTACCTCGGCACCGACCGCTACACCTGCCCGGACGGCAGCTCCTGCATCCGCGGCCAGTTCTCGGTCGAGAAGGACATCATCCAGGGCACCACGCCCAAGGCCGCCGCCGACGCCCAGATGCCCTCCTACGCCGGGCAGGTCTTCTCCGGCGTCAGCTCGCACACCGACGCCGGCTCCGGGTACATCAGCGTGGCCGGAGTGCTCGGCTACGCCACCCGCTGGCACATCCGCACCACGGACGGCACCCAGGGCTACGTCCTGCTGGCCGCCCTCCCGGCCAAGGGGGGCGGCTACGTGGTCATGGAGGGCGGCGTGGACGACAGTCCGGCCGCGCCGGACTTCGCGGTGCTGGACCAGATCCTCAAGGGCATCAAGCAGGACAGCTCCTCCGGCAGCAGCACCTGACCGCCCTCAGTCCCCGTACCGCTCCCAGAGCTTGGGGAAGCGCTTCGCCATGACGTCCGGGTCGTCGAAGTCCAGCCCCGGCCCGGCCGGCCGCTCGGGCTGCCGCACGCCCACCTCGGGCAGCGGCAGCCCGGTCAGCCGCTCGTACGCCTCGTCGGCGGCGTAGCCGAGGTCCTCGGCCTCGCCGTCCTCCTCCTCGTCGAACTCGGGCAGCAGGTCCGCCAGGTCGTCCGGATCGGTGAGCCCGCCCTCGAAGACCTCCCGGCCCTGGCCGATCAGCCAGGACCGGAAGTAGTCGAAGGTGTCGTCGGAGGCGCCGTCGAGCATCAGGTAGGCCGCGCCCCACAGGTCGTGGCGGTAGGCGCGCTGGAACCGCGCCTGGAACAGCCGGGCGAAGTCGATCACATCGTCCGGGGTCAGCTGGAGGAGCCGTTCCACCAGGATGTCTGCCTGCTCGTCGGGGTCGCCGTCGGCGTCGTCCCGGGTCTCGTCGATGATCTGCCAGAAGTCCGTCTCGTCCATCACCGCTCAAGCATCCCCGTTCGGCCGCGTCCGCGCATGCCGCGACTCGGTGCGACCCGGGACTCGGCGTGTCCGGGGGCCGGGAACGGCGGAACCCCGCGCCGTCCGGGGACGACGCGGGGTTCCGTACGCGGGGTTCCGCGGGGACCTGGTGGGGTCAGAGGCCGAGCTCGACCTCGAACTCGCCGGCCTCCAGGATCTCCTTGACCGCGACCAGGTAGCGGGCGGCGTCGGCGCCGTCCACCAGGCGGTGGTCGTAGGAGAGCGACAGGTAGGTCATGTCGCGGATGCCGATGGCGGTGCCGCCGTCGGCCTCGATGACCACCGGGCGCTTGACGGTGGCACCGATGCCCAGGATGGCGACCTGGTTCGGCGGCACGATCACGGTGTCGAACAGCGCACCGCGGGAGCCGGTGTTGCTGATGGTGAAGGTGGCGCCGGACAGCTCGTCCGGGGTGATCTTGCTGTCGCGGACCTTGGTGGCCAGCTCGGCGGTCTTCTTCGAGATGCCGGCGATGTTGAGGTCGCCCGCACCCTTGATGACCGGGGTCATCAGACCCTTCTCGGAGTCCACCGCGATACCGATGTTCTCGGTGTCGAAGTAGGTGACCGTGCCCTCGGCGTCGTTGATCCGGGCGTTGACGACCGCGTGGACCTTCAGCGCCTGGGCGGCGGCCTTGACGAAGAACGGCATCGGGGAGAGCTTGACGCCCTCGCGGGCCAGGAAGCCCTCCTTGGCCTTGGCGCGCAGCGACATGATCTTGGTGACGTCCACCTCGACCACGCTGGTCAGCTGGGCCTGCTCGTGCAGAGCCTTCAGCATGTTGTCGCCGATGACCTTGCGCATGCGGGTCATCTTGACCGTCTGGCCGCGCAGGGCGGACGGCGAGGCGGCGGCCTTCGGCGCGGCGGCCGGGGCGGCAGCGGCGACCGGGGCCGGAGCGGCCTTGGCGGCCTCCGCGGCGGCGATGACGTCCTGCTTGCGGATGCGGCCGCCGACGCCGGTGCCGGCGACGGAGGCCAGCGCGATGCCGTGCTCGGCGGCGAGCTTGCGCACCAGCGGGGTGACGTAGGCGTCACCGCTGTCGGCCACCGGAGCGGCAACCGGGGCCGGGGCGGCGACCGGAGCCGGGGCGGCAACCGGGGCCGGAGCGGCAACCGGGGCCGGAGCGGCAACGGGCGCCGGGGCGGCGACCGGGGCCGGCGCCGGGGCAGCGGGAGCCGGGGCGGCAACCGGAGCCGGAGCCGGGGCGGCCGGGGCAGCGGGGGCCGGAGCGGCGACCGGAGCCGGGGCGGCAACCGGGGCCGGGGCGGCGGCGACGGCACCGGCGGCGCCGATCAGCGCGAGCTGGGCGCCGACCTCGGCGGTCTCGTCCTCGCCGACCAGGATCTTCACCAGGGTGCCGGCGACCGGCGACGGGATCTCGGTGTCGACCTTGTCGGTGGAGACCTCGAGCAGCGGCTCGTCGATCTCGACGGTGTCACCCTCGGCCTTCAGCCAGCGGGTGACGGTGCCCTCGGTGACCGACTCGCCCAGCGCGGGCAGCAGCACCGGGGTGGCGTCGGCGGCCGGCGCGGCGGCGACCGGGGCCGGGGCGGCGACCGGAGCCGGCGCCGGGGCGGCCGGGGCAGCGGCGACCGGAGCGGCGACCGGGGCCGGGGCGGCGACGGGCGCGGCCTCGACGGCGGGGGCCGCGGCGGCGACCGGGGCGCCCGAGCCGTCGTCGATGATCGCCAGCTCGGCGCCCACCTCGACGGTCTCGTCCTCGGCGACCTTGATCGAGGCCAGGATGCCGGAGGCCGGGGCCGGGATCTCGGTGTCGACCTTGTCGGTCGACACCTCCAGCAGCGGCTCGTCGACCTCGACACGCTCACCCTCGGCCTTCAGCCAGCGGGTGACGGTGCCCTCGGAAACGCTCTCGCCCAGCGCGGGCAGTGTTACTGAGACCGCCATGGTTTCAGCGACTCCTATCAAGTCTTGCGTACGGGAGGTACTTGCGTACGGGAAGTACCGGGAAGGGGGGTGGGGCGTGATCAGTCGTGCGCGTGCAGCGGCTTGCCGGCCAGCGCCAGGTGCGCCTCGCCCAGGGCCTCGGACTGGGTCGGGTGCGCGTGGATGAGCTGCGCGACCTCGGCCGGGAGGGCTTCCCAGTTGTAGATCAGCTGGGCCTCTCCGACCTGCTCGCCCATGCGGGCGCCGACCATGTGGACGCCGACCACGGCGCCGTCCTTGACCTGGACGAGCTTGATCTCGCCGGCGGTCTTCAGGATCTTGCTCTTGCCGTTGCCGGCCAGGTTGTACTTCAGGGTGACGACCTTCTCCTTGCCGTACAGCTCGACGGCCTTGGCCTCGGAGATGCCGACGGAGGCCACCTCGGGGTTGGAGTAGGTCACGCGCGGAACGCCGTCGTAGTCGATCGGCACCGGCTTGAGGCCGGCCAGGCGCTCGGCGACCAGGATGCCCTCGGCGAAGCCGACGTGGGCCAGCTGGAGGGTCGGGGCGAGGTCGCCCACGGCGGAGATGGTGGGCACGTTGGTGCGCATGTACTCGTCGACCAGGACGTAGCCGCGGTCCATCGCGACGCCGTTCTCCTCGTAGCCGAGGCCGGAGGAGACCGGGCCGCGGCCGATGGCGACGAGCAGCAGGTCGGCGTCGATCTGCTTGCCGTTCTCGGTGGAGACGCGCACACCGGTCTCGGTGTACTCGACGCCCGAGAAGCGGGCCTTCAGCTCGAACTTGATGCCGCGCTTGCGGAACGCGCGCTCCAGCAGCTTGGAGGAGTTCTCGTCCTCCAGCGGGACGAGGTGCGGCAGCGCCTCGACGATGGTGACCTCGACGCCGAAGGACTTCCAGACCGAGGCGAACTCGACGCCGATCACGCCGCCGCCGAGGATGACGGCCGACTTCGGGATGAAGCCGAGCTTCAGGGCGTGGTCGGAGGAGATCACGCGGTTGCCGTCGATCTCCAGGCCCGGGATCGAGCGCGGCACGGAGCCGGTGGCCAGGACGATGTGGCGGCCCTCGATGCGCTGGCCGTTGACGTCCACCGAGGTCTGCGAGGAGAGCTTGCCCTCGCCCTGGATGAAGGTGACCTTGCGGGAGGCCACCAGGCCCTGGAGGCCCTTGTACAGGCCGGCGATGACGTCGTCCTTGTACTTGTGGACGCCGTTGATGTCGATGCCCTGGAAGGTGGCCAGAACGCCGAACTCGGAGGCCTCCTTCGTCTCGTCCGCGATCTCCGCGGCGTGCAGGAGCGCCTTGGTCGGGATGCAGCCGCGGTGCAGGCAGGTGCCGCCCAGCTCACCCTTCTCGACCAGGGCGACGCTCAGGCCCAGCTGAGCGGCGCGGAGCGCCGCGGCGTAACCGCCGCTTCCGCCTCCGAGAATGACTACGTCGAAAACGGTGCTGGCGTCGTTCGCCACGTCACGTCCTCCATGCATGGGGTGGGTCGCCGGGCCGGTCGCGGTCCGGTGGGTCGGAAGCCTTTGTGGGGCGCCCAGTCGTGCCGGAAATACATCTTCGCACTTGTTCACGGTGGCTGATGTCCGGGTCCGCCCCAGGGGTGTCCCGCGGAGCGGTCACCGGGGCGGGAGCACCCCCGACGGAAGGGCATCATCGCAGCTCAGCGCGGTGTTGACAGCCGCCGGACGGGCGTCTTCCGCGTTGCTCGTCACAGCTTCTTCCGTACTGCGGAACAAAGTTTCGCCCGCAGCGAACAGAGGTGCGCCACGGCCGCCGGTCCTACTCGCAGGTAACCGGGCCGGAACGACGGCGGGGCCCGGCGCACACGCGCCGGGCCCCGTCGCAGCGGGTCCTGGACCAGGGAGCGCCCCGGGTCCGGGGGTGCCTGGTTCAGGGCATGCCTGGATCAGGCCTTGCCGTTCGCCCTCTGCTCGGCGAAGCGGACCAGGGTGCGCACCGCGCTCGCGGTGCCGCCCTTCGGGGTGTAGCCGTACGGCGCGCCCTCGTGGAACGCCGGACCGGCGATGTCCAGGTGCGCCCAGTCGATGCCCTCGGCCACGAACTCCTTCAGGAAGAGGCCGGCCACCAGGCCGCCGCCCATCCGCTCGCCCATGTTGGCCAGGTCGGCGATGGTCGACTCGGTGAAGCCCTTGCGCAGGTCCGCCGGCAGCGGCATCGGCCAGGACTGCTCGCCCGCCTCGCCGGCCAGGACGTGCAGCTCCTCGCGCAGCTCGTCGCCGTTGGCCATCACGCCGAAGGTGCGGTTGCCCAGGGCCAGCACCATGGCGCCGGTCAGGGTGGCCACGTCGACGATGACGTCCGGGTTCTCCTCGCCGGCCCGCACGATCGCGTCGGCCAGCACCAGGCGGCCCTCGGCGTCCGTGTTCAGGACCTCGACGGTCTTGCCGCCGTACATCTTCAGCACGTCACCCGGGCGGGTGGCGGAGCCGGACGGCATGTTCTCGGCCAGCGCCAGCCAGCCCGTCACGTTGACGGCCAGGCCCAGGCGCTTGGCGGCCACCACGGCGGCGAACACGGCGGCGGCGCCGGCCATGTCGCACTTCATGGTCTCGTTGTGGCCGGCCGGCTTCAGCGAGATGCCGCCCGAGTCGTAGGTGATGCCCTTGCCGACGAACGCCAGGGTGGCCTTGGCCTTCGGGTGGGTGTAGGCCACCTTCACCAGGCGGGGCGGGTTCTCCGAGCCGACGCCGACGCCCAGCAGGCCGCCGAAGCCGCCCTTGGTCAGCGCCTTCTCGTCCAGCACCTCGACCTTGAGGCCGTGCTCCTTGCCGGCCGCCTGGGCGATCGCGGCGAAGCTCTTCGGGTTCAGGTCGTTCGGCGCGGTGTTGACCAGGTCGCGGGCCCGGTTCATCTCCTCGCCGACCGCGGCGGCGCGCTCCACGGCGGCCTTGGCGTCCTTGCTGCCCTTGCGGGCGGCCAGCAGGACCAGCTCGCCGACCGGCTCCTTGCCGTTGCCGTTGGCCTTGTACGTGCCGAAGGCGTACGAGCCGAGCAGGCCGCCCAGCGCGACCGCCTCGATGTCGGCGGCGGACTCGGCGGGCAGGGCCAGCGCGGCCTTCTTGGCGCCGGCCAGCGTACGGGCGGCGACACCGGCGGCGCGGCGCAGCGCCTCCAGCTGGTAGCCGGCCTCGGCGGCCTCGCCCAGGCCGACCGCGAGCACGAGCGCGGCCTTCAGGCCGGCGGGGGAGGGGACCTTGACGGCCTCGCCCTCGGCGCCGGTCGCGCCCAGGGTGCTGAGGACCTCGGTCAGCTTGCCCTCGAACGCCTCGTTGACGGCCTCGGCGCCGGGGGCCAGCACGATGCCCTTCGGGCCCTTCGCGACACCGATCACCAGGGCGTCCGCGCGCAGCGAGGCGGCGGAGGAGGTGCTCACAGACAATGCAGTCACGTAATGCGTCCTGTTCTTTCGCGGTCCACGGCCGGCCACGGCGAGGCTGCCGCACCGGCGCAGCCCGCCGTCGCAGGTCGTCCGCCGGCGGGCCTCCGGGGTCCGGGCCCCCTGGCGCGCGCGTCCGTCCGAGGCGGCCGCGCACACCAGAGGCCCCGGCTCCTCGGTACGCGCCGGGCGGGCAGGACCTGCCACGGTGCAGGGCTGCGGTGCTCCACGCATGGTAGTCCGCATGCTGGGATCACGCGCCGCCCGGTATCAGCCGAGCAACGCCAGGGCGAACAGCGAGGCGGTCGCGGCGGTTTCGGCCATCGCGCCGAGCACGTCACCGGTGATCCCGCCGAACCTGCGCACACACCGTCCGAGCAGCAGCCGGGCGCAGCCCGTGCCGAGCACAACGGCCAGCGGGAGACGGAGGGCTGACCATCCGTCGGACAGTCCCGCCGCGGCCAGGGCGAGCGCCGCGGCGGCCGTCGCGGCGGCGGCTCCGACGGGCGGCACGGTGCCCGCCACCATCGCCCCCAGCCCGCCCGGCCGGGCGGCCGGCACCGACCGCAGGCAGCCCCAGGCGAGCGCGCACCGCGCGGCCGTCGCCGAGGCGAGCACCGCGAGCGCGCCGCGCAGCGGGGAATGGGCGAACTGTCCGGCCAGCGCGGCCACCTGGGCGAGCAGGACGAGCACCAGGGTCAGCACGCCGAACGGACCGATGTCGGACTGCTTCATGATGCGCAGCGCGTCCTCGGCCGGCTTGCCGCTGCCCAGCCCGTCGGCGACGTCCGCCAGGCCGTCCAGGTGGAGTCCGCGGGTCAGCCCGGCGAGCACCCCCACCGCGGTCACCGCGCCGAGCGGCCCGCCCGCCCGCCAGGCCACCAGGGCCCCGGCCGTGGCGGCCAGTGCGCCCAGCACCAGTCCGACCAGCGGAGCCGTCAGCATCGCCCGGGCCGCCGCCGCCCGGTCCCACCGTTCCACCCGCACCCGCAGTACGGACAGCGTCCCGAACCCGAACCGCAGGCCGTCGGCCCAGGTGGCCCGATCGGTGCCGCTCGCCATGAACACGTTCCTCTCACGGCGGGAACGCCCCTGGCAGGGGCGTTCCCGGGGTTGTCGTGCCGTCGGCCGGGGGCGCGGGCCGGTTCGCTACAGCTTCCGCAGCAGGTCCGCCGCCGAGGGCAGCCTCGGCTGCTCCTTCGGCGCGCTCGGCGCCATCGGCACGAACGGCTTCGGCGCCTCGTCCGCGAGCACGTCCCCCGCGGCCTGGAGCAGGGGCAGCGCCAGCAGCGCGCCGAAGCCCTCGCCCATGGTGATGCCCTGGTCCTGCAACGGCGTCAGGGTCAGCCGGTCGTACGCCTTCGCCTGGGCCGGCTCGCCGCTGGACTGCCCGGCCCGCCACCACTCGGGCGCCCGGAAGGCGATCCGCTGCGCGACCAGCGCGCAGGCCGCCGAGACCACACCGTCCAGCACCACCGGCAGCCGCCGC
The DNA here is from genome assembly GCF_055589745.1 of Kitasatospora sp. NPDC041917. Classification (NCBI taxonomy): domain Bacteria; kingdom Bacillati; phylum Actinomycetota; class Actinomycetes; order Kitasatosporales; family Streptomycetaceae; genus Kitasatospora; species Kitasatospora sp. NPDC041917. The sequence goes on from NZ_JBVJBI010000025.1 coordinate 70,300, forward strand.
ACGGCCGCCTGGAGCAGGAAGCCGGTGATCGCCGCGAAGTCGGCCCCGCCGGTGGCGCCGAGCAGCGCGAGCTGGTCGCCGAGCACCGGCCGGGCCCGCCGCAGCGAGTCCCGGATCGTGGCGCACTTGACCATCCACACCCGGTCGTCGATCCCGGAGCCGCGCCCGGTCACCGCCGCCGCGTCCGTCCCGCAGAGCGCGCCGACCAGCACGCCGGCCACCGTGGTGGCGCCGACCCCGAGGTCGCCGAGCAGCACCAGGTCGGTGCCGGCGTCGGCCTCCTCGTCGGCGACGGCCATGCCGGCCCGGAACGCCCGGACGGTCTCCTGCGCGGTGAGCGCGTCCTCGACGTCGATCCGCCCGGAGCCGCGCCGGATCCGGTGGGTGACCACCTCGTCCGGGAAGTCGGCCGGGTCGGCGTCCACCGCGACGTCGACGACCCGCACCCGGGCGCCGTAGCGCGCGGCCAGCCGGGACACCGGCGCGCTGCCGTCGAGCACGGCCCGCACCCGGGCCGCGGTGCCGCCCTCGGCGGGCATCCGGGACACCCCGAGCGCCGCGACGCCGTGGTCGGCGGCGAACAGCAGCACCTTGGGAGCGGAGATCGGCCGCACCGGGGAACGCCCCTGCACGGAGGCCAGCCAGCTGCCCAGCTCCTCCAGCTTGCCGAGCCCGCCGCGCGGGCGGTCGGCCGCCTGCCAGCGCTCGTCGGCGGCCCGCCGGGCGCTCTCGTCGGGGCGCTCGACGAGCGAGGAGAACGTATCGAGATCCACGGTCGTGTCCATCGTCCGGAAGGCTACACGCCGAAGGTGTTCAGCCTGCGGCTGGCTTGACGGTCAGCACCTGCCCGGCCACGACCAGCAGGACCCGCTCCGAGGCGTCCGCCACGGCCATGTTGAGCCGGCCCAGGGTGTCGCGGAAGCGGCGGCCCGCGGCGGTGGCGGGGACGACGCCCATGCCGACCTCGTTGCTCACCGCGACGACCGTGCGCCCGGTGGCCGCCCAGGCGCGTGCCAGCGCCTCGCAGCGGCGCTGGACCGCGCTTTCGCCCCGGTCCGCCCAGACCTCGTCGTCCCAGGCGTCGCACTCGTCCATGACGGAGGTCAGCCACAGCGCCAGGCAGTCGACCAGCACCGGGGCCGGGTCGGTGGGGTCGGCCAGCACGGTCTCCAGGTCGCAGGTCTCGGCGGTGCGCCAGCTCGACGGGCGGCGCTCCCGGTGCAGCGCGACCCGCTGGGCCCACTCGGCGTCGCCGTCCCGGGTGCCGCCGGTGGCCACGTACAGGACGTCCGGGTGGTCGGCGAGCAGCTGTTCGGCGCGGGTGGACTTGCCGGAGCGGGCGCCGCCGAGCAGCAGGGTGCGGGGCAGCGGGGGACGGGTGGGCTCGGAGGGGGTCGCCATGCCGCCCATCCTGCCGGACCGGGCCGCCGGACCAGGCATACGGAAGATCGGGCCGGGCAGGCTATGGTGCGCAGCAACACAGGCAGCGTGGTCAGTGGGAGGAGCCGGCATGGTCTGGACGTGGCGGTACGAGAAGGCGGACGGCAGCGCGGTGACGCCCGGCGGCGGCCAGGAGGAGTTCGCGGGCCAGGGAGACGCCGAGACCTGGATCGGGGAGACCTGGAAGCAGCTCGCGGAGGACGGTGTGGACACCGCGGTGCTGCTGGACGACGACCGCGTCGTCTATGCGATGAGCCTGCGCGAGGAGTAGGCCCGACGGGGTGGGGCGGTCGCCCGGCGGCTGCTCCGCCCCCGACCGGCTCCGGCCGGATCGGCTCCGCCCGGGGCTACTTCGCCCCGATCACGTGCAGGAGCGCGGCGACCTGCCGGTACGGGTCGGTGCGGCCGGCCCGGTACTCGGCCTCCAGGAGCTGGGCCAGCTGCCGCCCGTCCACCGGCGGGGCCGCGTCGTCCGGGGCGTTGTCGGTGAAGACCCGCACGCCGTACCAGTGCCGCAGCGGCACCGACACCTCGGAGAGGGTGACGGTGAGGTCGCCGAGCCGGTCGGCCCGCGCGGCCAGCCCGAGCCGGTTGTAGTACCGGTCGCTCTCGAAGGCGTGCAGGGTGGCCCGCCAGTCCCCGGCGGCGGCCGGCCGCAGGGCGAGCGCGTCGCGGTTGCGGACCAGCAGCGAGAGCAACCCGCCGGGGGCCAGCAGCCGGGCCAGCGAGGCGATCATGGGATCGGGGTCGGGCAGGTACATCAGCACGCCGTGGCAGAGCACCACGTCGAAGCTGCGCGGGCCGAACCAGCGCCCGCACTGGTGGCCGTCGCCGCTGAGCAGCTGCATCCGGCCGCGGACCTCCGGCGGCTCCTCGGCGAGCGCCCCCTGGGCGACGCCGAGCGCGACCGGGTCCGAGTCGATCCCGGTGACGTAGTGGCCGGCCCGGGCCAGCCGCAGGGCCTGGGTGCCCTGGCCGCAGCCGATGTCGAGCACCCGCTGCGCGCTGCGCCCGGCGAGCTGTTCGGCGAGCTGGCGGGCGACGAGCTCCTGGCGGACGAAGTTGCGCAGCCCGCCGAGCCGGTCCAGCCAGGCGCCGGTGCCGCCCGCGAAGGACCCGCTGCGCGAGGGCAGCCTGCGCTCCTGGGCGAGACGGTCGTGGCCGCCGTCCCCCTGCCCCGGAAGCGCGTAGAGGCCGGGCCCCTCCCAGGACGGGGGGGCCCAGCCGGAGTCGACCGGTTCGGCGGTCAGGGCTTCTCCCCGCGCCGCACCTGCGGCTTGGGCAGGCGCAGCCGGCGCATCTGGAGGGTGCGCATGATGCCGTACGCGACGGCGCCGCGGGTGTTCTGCCCGGCGAAGCGCTCGGCCAGCTGCTTGCGAAGGCCGAAGCCGAGGCGGACGAAGTCCAGGATCACGAGCACGAAGAACAGCAGGAACAGCAGGGTGGAGAGCAGCTGGAGCGTCGGCACCTTGACGATGCTGAGCACCAGGATGACCACGGCGGCCGGCAGGAAGAACTCGGCGAGCGACCAGCGGGAGTCCACGTAGTCGCGGGCGAACTTGCGCACCGGGCCCTTGTCGCGGGCCGGCAGGTGGCGCTCGTCGCCGTTCATCAGGGCCTGGCGCTGCTTCTCGCGCTCGGTGCGCATCCGCTCGCGCCCTTGGCGGGCGGCCTCCTTGCGGTCCTTGGGCACGGTCACCCGGGTACGCCGGTTGGCCTCGGCCTCACTGCGCTTGGGGGTGGGGCGGCCCTTCTTGGCCTGCGGATCGCGGGCCTGGGTCGTCTCGTCCTGCTTCTCCAGCACGGTGGCGGAGGCGGCGGCATCATCTGAACGGCGTCGGAACACACCACCAGCGTACGGGGTGCGACGCGGCTTCCACGGGTGCCCTCGGACCCAAACGCATATCGATACCGCCAGGTCGCCGTCCGAAGCGGGTTTCCCGGGGCCTTCCCGTAGGGGATCAGTCGGATGGACGATGGGGGGTATGAGGGGCGGATCCACCCGGGGGAGGAGGAAACGCCACTGGTCGCTGTAGCAGTCTTGTTGCAGGCAGGTGCACTGCGGCGACGGGCTCGCTGCACATACACTCGTCGTGTCTGGTAACGAGATAAAGACCGCAGGCCGGAGAAGGGGGCACCCGAGGCCCATGAGCGACGGAATCATGAAGCGTATGGGGTTGATCTTCCGCTCCAAGGCGAACAAGGCCTTGGATCGGGCGGAGGATCCCCGTGAGACGCTCGACTACTCCTACCAGAAGCAGCTCGAACTGCTGCAGAAGGTACGGCGTGGTGTCGCGGACGTCGCGACCTCGCGCAAGCGGCTCGAACTCCAGCTGACGCAGCTGCAGCAGCAGTCCGCCAAGTACGAGGACCAGGGCCGCAAGGCGCTGTCGCTCGGCCGCGAGGACCTCGCCCGCGAGGCGCTGACCCGCAAGGCCAACATGCAGTCGCAGATCACCGACCTGGAGACGCAGTACCAGCAGCTCCAGGCCGAGGAGGAGAAGCTCACGCTCGCCTCCCAGCGACTTCAGGCCAAGGTGGACGCCTTCCGCACCAAGAAGGAGACCATCAAGGCGACGTACACGGCCGCCCAGGCGCAGACCCGCATCGCCGAGTCCTTCTCCGGGATCTCGGAGGAGATGGGCGACGTCGGCCTGGCGATCCAGCGTGCCGAGGACAAGACGGCCCAGATGCAGGCCCGGGCCGGTGCGATCGACGAGCTGCTCGCCTCGGGCGCGCTCGACGACGCGAGCGGTCTCGGCCGCAAGGACGACATCGAGGCCGAGCTGGAGCGGGTGGCCGGCGGTTCCGACGTCGAGCTGGAGCTGGCCCGGATGAAGGCCGAGCTGTCCGGCCCCTCCTCGACCGGCCCCGCCGCGATCGAGCAGGGCAAGCAGGACGTCCAGCCGCAGCCGCAGCAGGACACCCCGCGCATCAATTACAACAAGTGATCTGAGCTCGACCCACGAACCAGGGAGACGCACGGCATGATCATGAGGGTCATGGGTGAGGGGCAGTACGAGGTGGGCGACGACCACCTGAACCTGCTCAACGAGCTCGACGCCGAGCTCGTCACTGCGGTGGATTCGGGGGACGAGACGCTCTTCCGCCAGGCCTACGGCAAGCTCATCGACGCGGTGAAGCAGTACGGCACCCCGGTGCCGCTGGATTCGCTGGAGCCGTCCGAGCTGATCCTGCCGAGCGCCGACGCGACGATCGACGAGGTCCGCGAGCTGCTGATGGCCGACGGCGAGGGCGTGATCCCGGGCTTCCCCGAGTAGCGCCCGCGGCTGCTGCCAGACGAAAGGGCGGGCCCCCTCCGGTGGGAGGGGGCCCGCCCTTCGCCGTTGTCCGCGGGACGGGCTACGGCAGGGCCAGCATCCGGTCCAGGGCCGCCTTGGCGTGCTTCTCGGTCTCCGGGTCGACGGTGATCACGTTCGGCACCCGGCCCTCGACCAGCGACTCCAGCGCCCACACCAGGTGCGGCAGGTCGATCCGGTTCATGGTCGAGCAGAAGCAGACCGCGCGGTCCAGGAAGACGATCTCCTTGTCCGGGTGCGCCTTGGCCAGGCGGCGGACGAGGTTCAGCTCGGTGCCGATGGCCCACTTGGAGCCGGGCTCGGCGGCGTCCAGCGCCTTGATGATGTACTCGGTCGAGCCCACCATGTCGGCGGCCGCGACGACCTCGTGCTTGCACTCGGGGTGCACCAGGACGGTCACGCCGGGGATCCGCTCGCGGACGTCGTTCACCGAGTCCAGGCTGAACCGGCCGTGCACCGAGCAGTGGCCGCGCCAGAGGATCATCTTGGCGTCCCGCAGCTGCTCGGCGGTCAGGCCGCCGTTCGGCCGGTGCGGGTTGTAGACGACGCAGTCGTCCAGCGAGAAGCCCATGTCCCGCACCGCGGTGTTGCGGCCGAGGTGCTGGTCGGGCAGGAACAGGACCTTCTGGCCCTGCTCGAAGGCCCACTCCAGGGCGCGCTTGGCGTTGGAGGAGGTGCAGATGAGGCCGCCGTGCCGGCCGGTGAAGGCCTTGATGTCGGCGGAGGAGTTCATGTACGAGACCGGGACGGTGACGTCGGCTATGCCGGCGTCGGTCAGCACGTCCCAGCACTCGGCGACCTGCTCGGCGGTGGCCATGTCGGCCATCGAGCAGCCGGCCGCGAGGTCCGGCAGGACGACCTGCTGCCGCTCACTGGTGAGGATGTCCGCGGACTCGGCCATGAAGTGCACGCCGCAGAAGACGATGTACTCGGCCTCGGGGCGGGCCGCCGCGTCGCGGGCGAGCTTGAAGGAGTCGCCGGTGACGTCGGCGAACTCGATCACCTCGTCGCGCTGGTAGTGGTGGCCGAGGATGAAGACGCGGTCGCCGAGCGCGGCCTTGGCCGCGCGGGCGCGCTCGACCAGGTTCGGGTCGGAGGCCGGGGGGAGGTCACCGGGGCATTCGACGCCGCGCTCGCTGTTCGGATCGGCCTCGCGGCCGAGCAGCAGCAGAGCGAGCGGCGTCGGAGTGGGGTCGACGCCGTGGGTCTCGGTGATGGTGGTGGTCACGGGCGGGTGCCCTTCTGTGCGGCCGAGCTAGCGGTGGGGCCTTTTCGTCTAACTGACGCTATCTATTCTAACCGCTTAGCGTCAGAGTGACGATGGCCATCCTGTCGATGTGACGAGAACCGCTCGCCGAAACGGACCCCCGGCGGAGCCCGATAGCCGATTCGGGGCAGTCCGGCGTGGCCGAATCGATACTTCGAAGCCCGCGGGTATGGCTGAGCCATGAAAGCAATCGCGATCAACCGCTACGGCGGCCCCGAGGTGGTCGAGTACACCGACCTGCCCGACCCCAAGGTCGGACCCGACTCCGTCCTGGTCGAGGTCCGGGCGGCCGGGGTGAACCCGGTGGACTGGAAGGTCCGGGACGGCGCCCTGGACGGCATCCTCGACGCGCACTTCCCGCTGGTCATGGGCTGGGACCTGGCCGGCGTGGTGCGCGCCGTCGGCGGCGGGATCACGGAGTTCGCCCCGGGCGACGAGGTGTACGGCTACGTCCGCAAGGACGCCGTCGAGCACGGCACCTACGCCGAGCTGGTCTCCGCCCCGGTCCGCACCCTGGCCCGCAAGCCGGCCGCGCTGGACTGGGCGCAGTCCGGCGGCCTGCCGCTGGCCGGGCTCACCGCCCTGCAGGGCCTGCGGACGCTGCGCCTCGCCGAGGGGGAGACCGTCCTGGTGCACGCCGCCGCGGGCGGGGTCGGCCACCTGGCGGTGCAGCTGGCCCGGGCCTTCGGCGCCCGGGTGATCGGCACCGCGGCCGAGCGCAACCACGACTTCCTGCGGGGCCTCGGCGCCGAGCCGGTGGTGTACGGCGAGGGCCTGGCCGACCGGGTCCGCGCGCTCGTCCCCGACGGGGTGGACGCGGCCCTCGACCTGGTCGGCCACGGTGCCGTCCAGGTCTCGGCCGGCCTGGTGGCCGACCCGGGCCGGATCGCCTCGACCACCGACTTCGGGGTCAAGGCGCTCGGCGGCCGGTACGTCTGGGTCCGCCCGGACGCCGGCGACCTCGCCGAGCTGGCCGCGCTCGCCGACGACGGCCGGCTGACGGTCACCGTCGCCTCGACCTTCCCGCTGGCCCAGGCCGCCTCCGCCCAGGCGCTCAGCGCCGAGGGCCGCACCCGGGGGAAGATCGTGCTGCTCGTTCCGTGACGGCCTCCGGCTCGTCATCCTTCGGCGGTGAACTCGTCCAGGTCATCCGCCAGAATGGTGACGAACCGTTTCGGCAGTGGCAGCCCGCCGCCGGAGCGCCCCACCGACCCCCGTACGACCGTGGAGCCCCGCACCCATGACCAGCAGCCGAGCGCACGAGGTGGTCGGGGCCGACCTGGACGAGACCGACCGGCTCCTGCTCGCCCGGCTCGGCAGCGACGGCCGCGCCTCGTACGCCGAGATCGGCCTACAGGTGAACCTCTCCGCCACCGCCGTGCGCCGGCGGATCGACCGGCTGCGGGCGCGCGGCGTGGTGCGGGGCTTCACCGTGGTGCTCGACCCGTCCGTGCTGGGCTGGCAGACCGAGGCCTTCGTCGAGGTCTACTGCCGCGAGCGCACCGCCCCCGAGGAGATCCTCGCCAGCCTGCGGCAGTTCCCCGAGGTGGTCGCCGCCTGGACGGTCACCGGCGACCCGGACGCCCTGGTGCACCTGCGGGCCGCCGACATGCGCCACCTGGAGGCCGTCATCGAGCGCATCCGGCGCGAGCCCGGCGTCCAGCGCAGCCGCTCCTCGGTGGTCCTCTCCCAGCTCATCGGGTGACCCGGGCGGTGTCCTGCGGGTCCTCGCCGGGCCCGCCGGGACCCACCGGACACGACCTCCCCGGCCCGCACGCAGGAATCCTGCGCGGACCGGCCCGAAGACGCCCGAAACCTGCCTGACCAGCCGCGTTCCGACGCGCGGTGAGGTGCTCGTGCTGCCTACGCTGATCACGTCCGGTCGACGCGGTGAGGCGTCCCGCCGGTCGGACGCCCCCCGACACCCCACGCCGAGAGGGACAGCCGTGTCCGCAGCACCCGACCGCATGCACCGGCCCGACAACGAACTGGTCGACCTGGTTTTCGACTACATGCGGGAGCGGCTGCAGTACGACCCCGTCCCGCTCGACCACCCCGGGGACGGCGAGCACCTGCGCGCCCAGCTGTCCGGCCTGCTGAACCAGGACGGCAACAACCCGGTCGACGTGCTCAAGCTGTACGACCACGAGCTGTCCCGGGCGGTCATCTCCGCCGACAGCCCGCGCTACCTGTCCTTCATCCCGTGCGCCCCGACCAAGGCCGCGCTGCTGTTCGACATGGTCGTCTCCTGCGCCTCCCTGCAGGGCATCTCCTGGCTGGAGGCGGCCGGCGCGATCGCCGCCGAGAACCAGGTGCTGCGCCTGATCGCCGACCGTGCGGGCCTGCCCCAGTCGGCCGGCGGCACCTTCGTCTCCGGCGGCTCGGCGGGCAACCTCTCCGCCCTGGTGGTCGCCCGCGACACCGCCCGCCGCCGACTGGGCGTCGGACCGGAGGCGCGGCTGCGGATAGCCGTCGCCGACCAGGTGCACTCCTCGGTCAAGAACACCTTCAACATCATCGGCGTCGAGGCCTTCAAGGTCCCGACCGTCGACCGCCGGTTCACCGGCGAGGCGCTGCGCGCGGCCCTGGCCGCCGACCCGAACCCGGAGACGGTGATCGGCGTCGTCGGCACCGCCGGCACCACCAACGAGGGCATCGTCGACGACCTCAAGGGCCTGGCCGAGGTCGCCCGCGAGCGCGACCTGTGGTTCCACGTGGACGGCGCCTACGGCGGCGCGGGCCTGTTCGCCCCCTCGGTGCGGGAGCGCTACGAGGGCATCGAGCACGCCGACTCCTTCGTGGTCGACCCGCACAAGTGGCTGTTCGCCCCGTTCGACTGCGCCGCGCTGATCTACCGCAACCCGCAGCTCGCCCGCGCCGTGCACACCCAGGACGCCTCCTACCTGGACGTCCTGCACACCGAGGGCGACGAGTGGAACCCCACCGACTACGCCTACCACCTGACCCGGCGCGCCCGCGGCCTGCCGCTCTGGTTCTCGCTGGCCGTGCACGGCGTCCAGGCCTACACCGACGCCATCGAGGCCGGCCTCACCCTGGCCCGCGAGACCGCGCAGCTGATCCGCGAGACCGAGCACCTGGAGCTGCTGTTCGACCCGCAGCTCTCGGCGGTCTGCTTCAAGCGCAAGGGCTGGACCAACGACGACTACTACCGCTGGTCGCAGCAGCTGCTCGCGGACCAGATCGGCTTCGTCACCCCCACCGGCTGGGACGGCGAGACGGTCGCCCGGTTCGCCTTCCTGCACCCGGGCACCACCATGGAGACGGTCCGGGAGATCCTGGACACCATGGTCTGAGCCCGCTCCCGTCACGGCCCCGTCGGCAGTCCCGGCGGGGCCGTACGCGTGCCCGCGCCCTACAGGAACGCCCCGCTCGGCAGGTACGGCGTCGGCGGCCGCATCCCGCGGACCCCGACGAAGCCTCCGGCCCGCGGCGTCAGCCCGACCTCCAGCCCGACGTCCAGCGCCCACTCCTGCTCCGCGGTCAGGTGCTCCACCCGCGCCTCGGTCCCCTCCGGCACCCGGGACAGCGCCTCGCGCAGCAGCCGGGCGGCGATCCGCTTGCTGGTGGCCGCGAGCAGCCGCACCACGCCGCCGTCCCGGTAGCAGTAGCCGCTGCCGGCCAGCGCGTCGGCGATCAGCAGCTCCTCGAAGTGGCCCAGCATCAGCTCGTGGTCCGGCCCGTGCGCGGACCCGCGCAGCCGCCGGTCCACCGAGTCCAGCAGGTGCAGGTGAGTGGCGTTGCCGCGGTGCACCGGGATGTCCCCCGGGTCGAGCAGCCCCTCCCGGTCCACCCGCCCGGCCAGCCGCATCGCCGGGTGCAGGGTGAAGCCGGCCAGCCGGTAGCGGCGGGCCGCCGCCGGGGAGTCCGCCGCGCAGACCATCCCGCGCAGACAGCCCCGGGAGTGCGCCGCCGCCCGTTCCAGCAGCAGCCGCCCGACGCCCCGGCCCTGCGCGGACGGCCGGACGGCGTACAGCGACGGCGCCCACAGGCCCTCCCGGCGGATCGACAGCACCGCCCCGACCGGCTCGCCGGCACTCTCCGCCAGCCAGCAGCCGCCGGGATCGGTGCGCGCCAGGTGTCTGGTCCGGGCCAGCCGCAGCGGCGTCGGCCCCGGCGCCGCCGCGGCCGGGGAGGCGTCGGCGAACGCGGCGTCGGCGAGCTCCTGGACGGCCTCCGCGTCCGCGGCGGTGTCCCTGACCGGGCGAAGGATCATGGGAACCATCCTGGCGTCCGGCGGCCCGCCCCGGGGCCGGTTCGCCCGGATCCGCACCTCGCGCGGTGACCCGTCCCGCGGGGGTGTGCGAGCATGGGGAGCGTAGGGGACGCGGGTGGCACACCCGGCCCACGGATATTCGGTCGCGAACAGGCCGCAGAAATCAATCGCCGTCCGGGAAATGAAACCGGACGGCCGTTGGTTGGCACTGGCGGCAGACCGTCGTCAAGACCGGGAGAAAGCAGATGACCGTCCAGGACGAGACCACCGTCGAGAGTGGCATCCTCCTCACCGATGCCGCCGCGGGCAAGGTCAAGGCCCTGCTGGAGCAGGAGGGCCGCGAGGACCTCGCGCTGCGCGTCGCCGTCCAGCCCGGTGGCTGCTCCGGCCTGCGTTACCAGCTGTTCTTCGACGAGCGCTCGCTCGACGGCGACGTGATCAAGGACTTCGACGGTGTCAAGGTCGTCACCGACCGGATGAGCGCCCCGTACCTGGGCGGCGCCACCGTCGACTTCGTCGACACCATCGAGAAGCAGGGCTTCACCATCGACAACCCGAACGCCACCGGCTCCTGCGCCTGCGGCGACTCGTTCAGCTAGGCCCGCTGCGGAAGGCGGCCCCGGGGATCACCCCGGGGCCGCCTTCTCGTTTCCCGCCCGCGCGGGGCCGCCCGGCGCCCGCGGGGGCGTCTACCGTCCGGCGACGTCCGGGCCGACCGGGTCCGGCCCCATGTGCGGGTCGCCCTCCAGCGGCAGCTCCTGGCCGCTGGTCCGGTCGACGACGGTCCGCCCGGCCAGCGGCGAGCGCAGGTCGGCCGAGACCGACTGCCGCTTGGCCAGCGCGTTGCACACCTGCCCGGGCTGGACGGTGGGCGGGCCCGGCACGACCAGCACGTCCACCCGGCCCGGCTGGGACTCGTCCGCCTTCAGCGTGTACGTGGTGCAGACCCCGCCGAAGAAGTAGACGGTCAGCTTGGTGGTGCCGTCCACCCGGTAGGCGACCGGCGGACGGACGGGCGCGCCCGAACCGTTCGGGTTCGGCTCGCCCACCGCGATCCCGTTGCCCGGGGGAGTGCCGGGGGCCGGCTGCCCGGGCGCGGGCGAGGCCGGGGTGGGCGTGAAGCCGCCCGGCGGTCGGTCCGGCTGCGCGGTGCCGGAGGAACTCCCGGTCGGCGCCGCCGAGGACGGGCTCGCGGAGTCCGTCGGGGCCTGCGGGGAGGCACTCCCCGAGGCCGACGCGGTGGGCGAGCCGCTCGCCGCGGCGTCCGAGGCGGGCTTGCCGCCCCCGCCGCAGCCGGCCACCGTCATCACCGCCGCCAGCGCCAGACCCGCCAGGGCCACCGCCCGCCGACCGCGCCGGGGCATCGTCTCCGGTTCCATCTGCACATCCTCCCGAGGGTTCAGCGGTGCCGCTTCCTCGCCGCTCCGCGCGGATGTGACGTGCTCCGGTCGGATCCGGTTCCGTACCGGTCGGATCCGTTCCGGCGCGGGCTCAGAAGCCGTACTCGGCCATCCCGGCCACCATCCGCTGCGCCCCGGACGGGACCCGGAAGCCGGTCGGCGCGGGGGTGGCGGGCTGCGGACCGGCCGCGAGCTGCGGCCAGAACCGGCGCAGCCGCCGGGAGGAGTCCACCAGGGCGTCGAGCGTCTCGCCGTCCTCGGTCCGCAGGACGGGCAGGGAGCAGTGGTCGGTCGTCATCGGGCATCGCTCCGATCCAGGGCCGTGGCCACGTTGCCACGGTCGACGGCGGGGCCCGCGCGCCGGGCCCCCACGGCCGACCCTAGGCAGGGGCCCGGCCGCCCACCAGTGCTACCGGGGGGTAGTACACGTTCGAGGACCACGGGTGCCACCATGGCCGTGCGGGCGGCAACTTGCGGCACTCTTGCCTGGGCGCTCCCCGGGGCCGGGTACCGTGGGTGGGTTCATCCCCGCCTGCCCGTTGGCCCCGCAGCCATCCTGAGGAGACCTTCCGTGCGTATCGCCGTTGCCGGCTCGATCGCCACCGACCACCTGATGACGTTCCCCGGCCGGTTCGCCGACCAGCTCGTCGCCGAGCAGCTGCACACCGTGTCGCTGTCCTTCCTGGTCGACACCCTGGACATCCGCCGCGGCGGCGTCGCGCCGAACATCACCTTCGGCATGGGTGTGCTCGGCCTGCGCCCGGTCCTGGTCGGCGCCGCCGGTGCGGACTTCGCCGAGTACCGCAGCTGGCTGGAGCGCAACAACGTGGACTGCGACTCCGTCCACATCTCCGAGACCCGGCACACCGCGCGCTTCATGTGCACCACGGACGAGGACCACAACCAGATCGCCTCGTTCTACACCGGTGCCATGGCCGAGGCCCGCAACATCGAGCTGAAGCCGATCGCCGACCGCGTCGGCGGCCTGGACCTCGTCCTGATCGGCGCCGACGACCCGCAGGGCATGGTCCGCCACACCCAGGAGTGCCGCACCCGCGGCTACGCCTTCGCCGCCGACCCCTCCCAGCAGCTGGCCCGCCTGGAGGGCGACGACATCCGCGAGATCGTGGACGGCGCCGCGTACCTCTTCACCAACGAGTACGAGGCCGCGCTGATCGAGAGCAAGACCGGCTGGGGCGCCGAGGAGCTGCTCACCCGCGTCGGCACCCGGATCACCACCCTGGGCAGCAAGGGCGTCCGGATCGAGCGCAAGGGCGAGGCGCCGATCCTGGTCGGCTGCGCCAAGGAGGAGGCCAAGGTCGACCCGACCGGCGTCGGCGACGCCTTCCGCGCCGGCTTCCTGGCCGGCCTGTCCTGGGACCTCGACCTGGAGCGCTCCGCCCAGCTCGGCTGCATGCTCGCCACCCTGGTGATCGAGACCGTCGGCACCCAGGAGTACGAGCTGCGCCCGGCCGCCTTCCTGAAGCGCTTCGAGGAGGCCTACGGCGCCGAGGCGGTCGCCGAGATCAGCGCGCACCTGGTCAAGTAGTCCGCCCCGCTCAGGAGCGACGCAGCACGAGGTAGGCCGAGCCCCGGTCGCCGCCGTACTCGGCGGCCGGGGCCTCGCCCGCGTACTCCTGCCCGCGCATCCCGCACCAGGCCGGGATGTCCAGCCGGGCCGCCTCGTCGTCCGCCAGCACCGCGACCGTGCCGCCCCGCGGCACCTCGCCGATCCGCTTCGCCAGCTCGATCACCGGCAGCGGGCAGCGCTTGCCCAGCGCGTCGATGACCAGCAGCGACTCCCGGGCCGCCGGTTCGGGTGCGGCCGCCGGCTCGGGCGCCGGCAGGTCCAGCCCGAGCGGCGCCCGGACGCCGGCCACCAGGTCCGGCAGCACCGCGAGGAAGCGCTCCACGTCGGCCTCGGCCGTCCCGTACGGCAGCGAGACCCGCACGTTCCCCTCGGTGAGCACGCCCATCGCCGCCAGCACGTGGCTGGGCGTCAGCGTGGACGAGGTGCAGGAGGAGCCGGAGGAGACCGCGAAGCCCGCCCGGTCCAGCTCGGTCAGCAGCACCTCCCCGTCCACGTACAGGCAGGAGAAGGTGACGATGTGCGGCAGCCGCCGCACCGGGTCGCCGACCACCTCGACCTCGGGCACCAGCTGCGGCACCCGGGTGCGGATCCGCTCCACCAGCGCGTGCAGCCGGGCGTTCTCCCGCTCGGCCTCGGCGCGTACGGCGCGCAGCGAGGCGGCCGCGGCCACGATCGCGGGGACGTTGACGTAGCCGGGCACCCGGCCGCCCTCGCGCTCGTCGGCGGGCAGCGGCGAGGCGTACCGGACGCCCTTGCGCACGGCCAGCACCCCGACCCCGGGCGGGCCGCCCCACTTGTGGGCGCTCGCGGTCAGCAGCGACCAGCCCGCCGGGACGTCCACCCGCCCGGCGCTCTGCGCCGCGTCCACCAGCAGCGGGACGCCGGCCGCGGCGCACAGCTCGGCGACCTCGCCGACCGGCTGCACCGTGCCGACCTCGTGGTTGGCGCTCTGCAGCGCGGCCAACGCGGTGTCCGGGCGCAGCAGCGCGCCGAAGGCCGCCGGGTCGGCCCGGCCGCCGCGGTCCACCGGCGCCACCGAGACCTCGCCCCCGCCCGCCAGGTGGCGTTCCGCGACGTGCAGCACGCTGGAGTGCTCCACCGCGGAGTGCGTGAAGTGGCGGCCGCGCCGCCGGTTCCCGGTCAGCGCGCCCAGCAGGCCGAGTTGGACGGCCTGGGTGCCGCTCGCGGTGAAGGCGATCTCGTCCGCCCGGGCACCCAGCACCGCGGCCACCGTCTCGCGGGCGGCGTCCAGCAGCATCCGGGCCTGTCGGCCGGAGCGGTAGAGCCGGGCCGGATCGGCCCAGCCCTCCTCCAGGGCGGCGGTCAGCGCCTGCCGCGCGACGGGGTGCAGAGGGGCCGTCGAGGCCGCGTCGAAGTACACGGTGACATTTAACGACACACCCGGCCGGTGTCCGGGGCCCCTCGCGCGGCTCACCCGCCGTCAGTCGATCATCCCGAATGTCCGCTTCGTCCGCGTCCGACGGGCCGTCACGGACGTCGTCCGAGGTCATCCCCCGATCGGGCGTACGGACCTCGAATGCCTACGATGACCTGCGACGCAGCCCCCGCCGGGCCTGATCGGGCTAGCGGGCGGCGCGTTACCGGGGGCTGCCCGTCAGGAGCGCATAAGGCTGGAGTAGGGTTTGGCCCGCATAAGCATTCAAACCGTGCCCGTGGACGGGTCGCCGGGGAGGCTCACACTCCTCCCCGGGGCGACGCGAAGGCGGGCGAGACTTCGGGAAGGCGCTACGTGAGTCCCAACGGCTCCGACCGCTCGCCGCGGCGCACGATGCGGCGGAAGCTGCCTCAGGCGCTGGCACTGGGCCTCGTCATCGCGACCGCCACCGGCTGCTCGGCCAACGACCTCCCCAGGCTTGGCCTCCCGAGTCCCGTCACCCAGGAAGGGCCCTTGGTCCTCCAGATGTGGCAGGGCTCCTGGATCGCGGCGCTGGTGGTCGGCGTACTGATGTGGGGTCTGATCATCTGGAGTGTGATCTTCCACCGGCGCAAGCGCACCGGTGTGGAGATCCCTCCGCAGACCCGGTACAACGTGCCCATCGAGGCGCTCTACACCGCGGTCCCCATCATCATCGTCTCGGTCCTCTTCTACTTCGTCGCCCGCGACGAGGCGAAGCTGACCTCCACCTCCGAGAAGCCGCAGCACTACGTCAACGTGGTCGGTTTCCAGTGGAGCTGGGCGTTCAACTACGAGAACACCGAGACCCCCGACCCGGCCAACCGGGACGCCGCGTACGAGGTCGGTACGCCCAAGGACGCCCCGACGCTCTGGCTGCCGGTCAACGAGTCGGTTCAGTTCCGCCTCACCTCGCGTGACGTCATCCACGACTTCTGGCCCGTCAACTTCTTGATGAAGATGGACGTCGTGCCGGGCGTGGTGAACAAGTTCGAGGTCACGCCGACCGTCAAGGGCGAGTACATGGGCAAGTGCGCCGAGCTCTGCGGCGTCGACCACTCGCGCATGCTGTTCAACGTCAAGGTCGTCGACCGCGCCGACTACGACAAGCACCTGGCCGAGCTTCGCGCCAAGGGCCAGAACGGTGCGGTGCCCTCCGGCCTGATCACCATGGGAAGTGAAGAGAAGTGACAATCCTCAACGAGCCCGCCGCGGCCGGCGGGGGCGCCGAGGCCGTCACGGTCGGGGCGCAGCGGACCCGCAAGCCGGGTTCGACCATCATCAAGTGGTTGACCACCACTGACCACAAGACGATCGGCACGCTGTACCTGGGCACGTCGTTCGCCTTCTTCCTGATCGGTGGCATCCTCGCCCTGGTCATGCGTGCCGAGCTGGCTCGTCCCGGGACCCAGATCCTGTCGAACGAGCAGTTCAACCAGGCGTTCACGATGCACGGCACGATCATGCTGCTGATGTTCGCGACGCCGCTCTTCGCCGGCTTCGCGAACTGGATCATGCCGCTCCAGATCGGCGCCCCGGACGTGGCGTTCCCGCGTCTGAACATGTTCGCGTACTGGCTGTACCTCTTCGGCTCGACCATCGCGGTGGCGGGCTTCCTGACCCCGAACGGCGCCGCCAACTTCGGTTGGTTCGCCTACTCCCCGCTGTCCGACGCGGTGCACTCGCCCGGCATCGGCGGCGACATGTGGATCATGGGTCTGGCCTTCTCCGGCTTCGGCACGATCCTCGGCGCGGTCAACTTCATCACCACGATCATCTGCATGCGCGCTCCGGGCATGACGATGTTCCGGATGTCGATCTTCGTCTGGAACGTCCTGCTGACCTCGGTGCTGGTCCTGCTGGCCTTCCCGGTGCTGGCCGCCGCGCTGTTCGCCCTGGAGGCGGACCGCAAGTTCGGTGCCCACGTCTTCGACCCGGCCAACGGCGGGGCCCTGCTGTGGCAGCACCTCTTCTGGTTCTTCGGCCACCCCGAGGTGTACATCATCGCGCTGCCGTTCTTCGGCATCGTGTCGGAGATCATCCCGGTCTTCAGCCGCAAGCCGATGTTCGGTTACTCCGGTCTGGTCGCGGCCACCATCGCGATCGCCGGTCTGTCCGTGACGGTGTGGGCGCACCACATGTACGTCACCGGGCAGGTGTTGCTGCCGTTCTTCTCGTTCATGACCTTCCTGATCGCGGTCCCGACCGGTGTGAAGTTCTTCAACTGGGTCGGCACCATGTGGAAGGGCTCGCTGAGCTTCGAGACCCCGATGCTCTGGACGGTCGGCTTCCTGGTCACCTTCCTCTTCGGTGGTCTGACCGGTGTTCTGCTGGCCTCCCCGCCGATCGACTTCCACGTCTCGGACTCGTACTTCGTCGTCGCCCACTTCCACTACGTGGTCTTCGGCACCGTCGTGTTCGCGATGTTCGCCGGCTTCCACTTCTGGTGGCCGAAGATGACCGGCAAGATGCTGGACGAGCGCCTCGGCAGGATCACCTTCTGGACGCTGTTCTTCGGCTTCCACACCACCTTCCTGGTGCAGCACTGGCTCGGCGCGGAGGGCATGCCCCGCCGCTACGCCGACTACCTGAGCTCGGACGGCTTCACCACCCTGAACACCGTCTCGACCATCGGCTCCTTCGTGCTCGGCCTGTCGATCCTGCCGTTCCTCTACAACGTCTGGAAGACCGCCAAGTACGGCGAGAAGGTCACCGTGGACGACCCGTGGGGCTTCGGCCGCTCGCTGGAGTGGGCGACGTCCTGCCCGCCGCCGCGGCACAACTTCCTCACCCTCCCGCGGATCCGCTCCGAATCCCCGGCCTTCGACCTCCACCACCCGGAGATCGCCGCGCTGGACTACCTGGAGAACCACGGCGAGCCGGCCAAGCACCTCGCCGGTGTGACCCCGGCGAAGTACGACGCCCCGAAGCTGGGCAAGGGCAACAAGGAGGGTGACGCCTGATGAAGGAACAGGGAAAGATCTTCCTGGGCCTGTCGGTCTTCGTGCTGGCCATGGCCGTGACCTACGGCCTGTGGACCAACCACTCGGACAAGGGCATCGAGGCGGCCGGTACCACCGCGCTGTTCCTGGCCTTCGGCCTGTGCGCCTTCATCGGGTACTACCTCGCCTTCACCGCCCGCCGGGTGGACAGCGGCGCGGGTGACAACCCCGAGGCCGAGGTCGCGGACGACTCCGGCGAGCTGGGCTTCTTCGCCCCGCACAGCTGGCAGCCGCTCTCGCTGGCGCTCGGTGGCGCGCTCGCCTTCCTGGGCGTGATCTTCGGCTGGTGGCTGATGTTCTGGGCCGCCCCGATCATCATGATCGGCATCTTCGGATGGGTCTTCGAGTTCTACCGGGGCGAGAACCAGAACCAGTAGGTTCCCGCCTCCGGCACCAGGGCCGGTCCTCCCGCACGGGGGGACCGGCCCTGCTGCGTCCCCCGGCGTTGCCGCGTTCCCCGGTCCTGCTGCGTCCCCGGGATGACGGCCTCACTCCGGTGGGTGAACGGGAAGTCCCTCGAATGTCGCTTCACCGGGGGGCGTTCCTACGATCTGATCAATCGTGCGAACCCTCGGAGGCGGTCATGGCCGACAGGCGTGGAATCGCAGCTCTAGGCGGCATCTCGCTGGCCCTCGCAGTGCTGGCCCCGCTGGCCGCCTGCACGGCCGGGGGCGACGAGCCCGCCGGGCCGCACCGGATCGACGCGGCCCCGCTGGTCCACCTCTCGGCGGACGGCAAGGCCGATCCCGCCCAGCCGGTCACCGTGAGCGCCGTCCAGGGCAGCACGCTCACCGACGTCACCGTGGTCGGCCCGGACGGCCGGGTGGTCGCCGGGAAGCTCGCGGAGGACCAGCGCAGCTGGCAGACCACCGGCCGGCTGAAGGCCTCGACCGCGTACACGGTGCGGATCTCCGCCGACGACGGCAGGGGCGGCCGCGGCGACACCACCGCGAGCTTCAGCACCGTCGCCGCCCAGCGCGTGCTGACCGCCAAGCTCGGCCCGGACTCCTCCGGCACCGGCGTCTACGGGGTGGGCCAGCCGCTCACCGTGCAACTCTCCGAGGCGGTGACGGACCCGCAGGCCCGCCAGGAGGTCGAGCGGGCCCTGACGGTCGGCTCCCAGCCCGTCGTCACCGGGGCCTGGTACTGGGTGGACGACAAGAACCTGCACTTCCGCCCGGAGGCCTACTGGCCGGCCGGCACGGCCGTCTCGCTGGCCTTCGACGGCACCGGCACCCGGATCGCGGACGGCCTCTACGGCGGTGACCGCAGCTCGCTGAAGCTGCGGATCGGCGAGCGGGTGGAGTCGGTGATCGACGCGGCCGCCCACGAGCTCACCCTGAAGCGCGACGGCGAGGTGCTGAAGACCATCCCGGTCACCACCGGCAAGCCCGGCTTCGACACCCGCAACGGCGTCAAGGTGGTGCTCGGCCAGGAGCGGTCGGTCCGGATGAACGGCGAGACCATCGGCATAGCCGCTGGCAGCACGGAGTCGTACGACCTCGACGTGAAGTGGGCCACCCGGGTGACCTGGAGCGGCGAGTACGTCCACGCGGCGCCCTGGTCGGTCGGCTCGCAGGGCATCGAGAACGTCAGCCACGGCTGCACCGGCATGAGCACCGGCAACGCCGAGTGGTTCTACCAGCACACCCGGGTCGGGGACCTGGTGACGGTGGTGAACAGCCGGGGCGGCGCGATGGAGTCCTTCGGCAACGGCTTCGGGGACTGGAACGTCGACTGGAAGGAGTGGGTCAAGCACAGCGCCTCAGGACAGCCCGTCAGCACCACCGCACCGCCCTCCCAGGCCCCCGCCGCGGGGATGATCCGCCCCGACCTCTGACGGGCCCCTCCCGGGCCCGTCAGCCCTCCGGGAAGGCCAGCCGCAGAGCGGTGTCCACGGCGGCCAGGGCGTCCGAGCGGGAGACGCCCAGGCGGCTCGCCCGGGCGGCGAACTCGGCGGCGGCCTCGGCGGTCAGCCGGTGGGCGGCGTCCCCGGTGGCGGCGATCAGCGTGCCGCGCCGGCCGTGGGTCTCCACCACGCCGTCCGCCTCCAGCTCGCGGTAGGCCCGGGCGACGGTGCCGGCGGCCAGCCCCAGCTCCTCGGCCAGGGCCCGGACGGTGGGCAGCCGCAGCCCGGTCGGCAGCTCGCCGGAGCGGGCCCGGTCGGCGATCTGGGTGCGGATCTGCTCGTACGGGGGAGTGGCCGAGGCGGGGTCGACGGACAGCTGCACAGGGGCTCCTGGTGGCGCGGCGGGCGGGTACGGGAAAGCCGCCGGACACGCCCGAGGGCCGCCGACCAGAAGAACTCTGGTCAGCGGCCCTCGGGGTGGCGCGGTGGCGCTTACGGGATCAGTGGTGGCCGTGGCCGCTGGTGATCTCGTGGTGCTCCTCGGCGGTCGGCTTGGGGATCTGGCTGCCCTCGCCGTAGAAGCCGCGGGAGAGCTTGGCCCGGGTGCGGGTGAGGACGCCGGCCTTGCGGGCCACGCCGTTCTCGTCCGTCTGGGCCGGCAGCTCGACCGGCTGGTTCTGGTCGTGCGCGGTGAGCTTGAACAGGTCCTTCTGCGGCAGCTGGGCGTGCACCTCGATGAACTCGCCGTGCGGCAGGCGCTTGATGACGCCCGTCTCGCGGCCGTGCAGCACCTTCTCCTTGTCACGGCGCTGGAGGCCGAGGCACCAGCGCTTGGTGATGATGAAGACGACGACCGGGACGACGAAGAAGCCGACGCGGACGAAGTAGGTGATCGAGTTGATCGACAGGTGCAGGTGGGTGGCGAACAGGTCGTTGCCACCACCCATCAGCAGCACCAGGTAGAGGCTGATCCAGGCGGCACCCAGGGCGGTGCGGACCGGAGCGTTGCGCGGGCGGTCCAGGATGTGGTGCTCGCGCTTGTCGCCGGTGATCCAGCTCTCGATGAACGGGTAGACCGCGATCGAGACCAGGACCAGCGGGAAGATCGCCAGCGGGATCATGACGCCCAGGTTGAGGGTGTGACCGCCCCAGACGCTGATCTCCCAGCCCGGCATGACACGGATCAGACCCTCGGAGAAGCCCATGTACCAGTCGGGCTGGGCGTCCGTGGAGACCTGGTCCGGACGGTACGGGCCGTACGCCCAGATCGGGTTGATCGTGGCGATCGCCGAGACGACGGCGATGAGGCCGAACACCAGGAAGAAGAAGCCACCGGCCTTGGCCATGTAGACCGGCATCAGCGGCATGCCGACGACGTTCTTCTCGGTCTTGCCCGGGCCCGCCCACTGGGTGTGCTTGTGGTAGAAGACCAGGATCAGGTGCGCCACCAGCAGGCCGAGCATGATGCCCGGGATCAGCAGCACGTGGATGGTGAAGAAGCGCGGCACGATGTCGTGGCCGGGGAACTCGCCCCCGAACAGGAACATCTGGACGTAGGTGCCGATCAGCGGGACGGCGAGGATCGCGCCTTCCATGAAGCGGATACCGGTGCCCGACAGCAGGTCGTCCGGCAGGGAGTAGCCGAAGAAGCCGTCGAACATGCCCAGGACCAGCAGCAGGAAGCCGAAGACCCAGTTGATCTCACGCGGCTTGCGGAACGCGCCGGTGAAGAACACGCGCATCATGTGCACGAGCATCGCGGCCACGAAGACCAGGGCGGCCCAGTGGTGGATCTGACGGATCAGCAGACCGCCGCGGACCTCGAAGCTGATGTCCACCGTGGAGGCGTAGGCCTCCGACATCGGGATGCCCTTGAGCGGCACGTACGAGCCGTCGTAGACGACCTCGGCCATCGAGGGCTTGAAGAACAGCGTCAGGTAGACGCCGGTCAGGATGATGATGACGAACGTGTAGAGGCAGATCTCGCCCAGCATGAAGGACCAGTGGTCCGGGAAGATCTTCCGCAGGTTGGCCTTGGCGAGGGAGTAGATCCCCAGCCGGCCGTCCGTCCAGTCAGCCGCGGCTTCCCACTTGTTGGCGGGCTTTTCACGCGTGCTGGAGGGCTTGGCGGCACCGGTCGTGGTGCTGCTCGCGCTACTCATCGAGCACGCTCCCAGTAGCTCGGGCCGACGGGCTCCGCGAAGTCGCCGGTGGCGACCAGGTTGCCCTTCTCGTCAGTGATGATCTTCAGCTGCGGCAGCGGGTGACCGGCCGGGCCGAAGATGACGCGGGCGCCGTCCGCCAGGTCGAAGGTCGACTGGTGGCAGGGGCAGAGCGCGTGGTGGGTCTGCTGCTCGTACAGGCTGATCGGGCAGCCGACGTGGGTGCAGATCTTGGAGTAGGCGAGGATGCCCTCGAAGCCGAGCTCCTTGGACTTCTCGTCCTTGATGTCCTCGGGCGCGATGCGGACCAGCATCAGGGCGTCCTTGGCGATCCGCTGCTGGAAGTCCTCGCTGTGCGTGGACAGGCCCTCCGGCATGGCGAAGGTGAGCGAGCCGATGACGATGTCCTCGGGCTTCATCGGCTGCAGCGTGTTCATGTTGATCAGCGGCAGCGGCTTGGCCTCGGTCGCCTCCTTCCAACCGGTCTCCTTGAGCTTCTTCTCGGGAAGCGGGCCAAGGTCACGGAGCAGGACCACGCCGGAGAGCGGGACCAGCGCCATGGAGCCGATCAGGGTGTTGCGGATCATCTTGCGGCGGCCGAAGCCGGACTCGGCGGCGCCGGTCTTGAACTGCTCGATGACGTCCGCGCGGACCTCGTCGGACGCCTCGATCGGGTGACGCTCGGCCGGCAGCTCGACGTCCGACATCAGGGTGCGGGCCCAGTGGACCGCGCCCGCGCCGATCATGAACAGCGCGATACCCAGGGTCAGGCCGAGCGCGAAGTTCAGCGCGCTGACGTGACCGAGCGGGAAGATGTAGACGATCTTGTCCGGGTCGATGGCCACGTACGAGGCGATGAAGCCCACGGTGGCGAGCATCGAGATCACGAACATCAGCGAGACCTGGCGCTCGGCGCGCTGGGCGGCCCGCTCGTCGATGTCGGTGCGCCGGGGCTCGTGGGCCGGCAGGCCCGGGTCGGCGAACGGGCTGCCGTGGTCGGCCACCTCGCCGGCGGAGCCGTGCGGCTCCGGGAGCTTCTCTTCTGACATGTCGTGGCTCATGACTTCTTGGCCTTGGTGGTGTGGGCGGCGACCCAGATCGCGACCGCGATGAGCGTGCCGAGGCCGAAGATCCAGCCGAACAGACCCTCGGTCACCGGACCGAGGCTGCCCAGGGTGAGACCGCCGGGGTTGGGCTCATCGTTGGTGGTGTGGCGGACGAAGGCCACGATCTGCTTCTTCTGCTCCTCGGGCATGGTGGTGTCCGGGAACGACGGCATGTTCTGCGGGCCGGTCTGCATGGCCTCGTAGATGTGCTTGGCGTCCACGCCCTCGAGCGACGGGGCGTACTTGCCCTTGGTCAGGGCACCACCCTGGCCGGCGAAGTTGTGGCACTGGGCGCAGTTGGTGCGGAACAGCTCGCCACCCTTGGAGATGTCCTCGGGGTTGGTCGAGGTGAACTGCTCCTCCGTCGGGGTCACCGGGCCGGGACCGAGGGAGGCGACGTAGGCGGCGAGCTGGTCGATCTCGGCCTGCGAGTAGATGTTCTTCTTGCGCGGGACCTGGGCGCCGGGCTGCTGGGCGGGCATGCGGCCGGTGCCGACCTGGAAGTCGACGGCGGCGGAGCCGACGCCGACCAGGCTCGGACCGTCACTGCTGCCCTGGCCGTTCATGCCGTGGCAGGAGGAGCAGCCGACGGCGAAGAGCTTCTTGCCCTCATCGATCGCGAGCGACTGCGCGGCGACGTCGGCCTGCGCCTTGTCGGCGGGCGCGAACGCGGCGTACAGCCCCCCGGTTGCCGCCAGGGCGAGAAGTAGGACGACCAGCGCCGCCAATGGGTGGCGCCGTCGTGCGGAGAGCTTTTTCACGGAATAACCCCGGTGTCAGGATCTGGTCGACTGGTGGGTGCACCCGGCGGCCGGTCTGGCCGGCACGAGGCTGCCTGTCTAGGGCTGCGCGCGCGGTCGGTCGGTGGGAGCGTCGGCACCGGCAGAAGCGGCCCGTCGCCGGTGAGGGCGGGGGCCGCAGCCGGTGGCCAGCGACCTGATCAGCTGGTTACTTGATCAGGTAGATGGTCGCGAACAGGCCGATCCACACGACGTCGACGAAGTGCCAGTAGTACGACACGACGATCGCCGCGGTGGCCTGCTCGTGCGTGAAGCGCTTGGCTGCGTACGTCCGTCCCAGGACCAGCAGGAAGGCGATCAGACCACCCGTCACGTGCAGCCCGTGGAAGCCGGTGGTCAGGTAGAACACCGTGCCGTACGGGTCGGAGGACAGCGACAGGCCGTCCTTCTTGACCAGCTCGGTGTACTCGAAGACCTGGCCGCCGATGAAGACCGCGCCCATGGCGAACGTGAGGATGAACCACGCCCGGAGCTTCTTCACGTCACCGCGCTCGGCAGCGAACACGCCGAGCTGGCAGGTGAGCGAGGAGAGCACCAGGATCGTGGTGTTGACCGAGGAGAAGGGCACGTTGAGGGCGTGGGCCTTCTCGGTCCAGAACTCCGGCCCCTTGACGGAGCGGAGCGTGAAGTACATCGCGAAGAGGGCCGCGAAGAACATCAACTCGGAACTGAGCCAGACGATCGTTCCGACGCTGACCATGTTCGGCCGGTTGACCGATCCGTGCGCGTGCCCGGTTTCTACTGCTGTTGCTGTCGCCACGACGGACATTATGTCGGTCCCTTATTCCGTCTTCACGTCGGGGGGTGTCCCTCGGAGTGTCCGGTGCGTGCGGTATGCCCCCTTGGGGGGTGCCGGGGTGCCCGGACGGGGGTTGAGCAGCGGCGTGTCCCTTTTCTGATGGTTCCTCGGAGGGGCCTGCGACCCCGTTGCCCGGCGCGTCGCTGCACGGTCGGACCAGCCGTGGGAGGTAAGGGGACGGGCCCGGGGTCGGCCGTACGGGTGGACTGGACGGGATCGGGTGACGGGCCGTCCTCCGGGCGGGTGAGCCCGGGGCGCGGCGGCTCGGGACGGATCGTGCGCGAGGGGGACTCGGCGGAGGGTGATCGGGAGTAGCATCCGGATCAGGCGAACGTGGTCCGGATCACACTTGAGGGAGCAGGGCCCATGGCGTACACGACCGATGAGACGCTCACCGTCCTCGTCTACAGCGACGACCGCAACACCCGCGAGCAGGTGCTGACGGCGCTCGGCCGTCGGCCCGCCGAGGATCTTCCGGAACTGTCCTACCTGGAGTGCGCGACCACCCCCGCGGTGCTCAAGGCACTGGAGAAGGGGGGCGTGGACCTCTGCGTGCTGGACGGCGAGGCCGTTCCGGCCGGGGGGCTGGGGCTCGGGCGCCAGCTCAAGGACGAGATCTACGGCTGCCCGCCGGTGCTGGTGCTGATCGGCCGGCCGCAGGACTCCTGGCTCGCCGCCTGGAGCCGGGCGGACGCCGCCATCTCCCGCCCGGTGGAGCCGGTGGCGCTGGCCGGGGCGGTCGCCACCCTGCTGCGGGCGCGGCTGGCGAAGCGGACTCCGGTCGTCCGCTGAATTCCCCCCCGGTAACTGGAAAAGAGAGGGGTAGAAGCGGCCGCTTCGCTCGATAGGCTGGCTCCATCCGTACGGACGTCCCCCCGGAGCGGGGAACCGACAAACAGCTGGAGTCAGCCATGGTGAACGTGAACCCTGCGAACGGCGGTAGCGACCCCGCGCAGGTGATCCGCACCTGGCCGGACCTCCTGGCCGCGCTGTTGCAGGGGGAGGACCTCGACCGCGCGTCCACCGCGTGGGCGATGGACCGGATCATGAGCGGCGAGGCGTCCCCCGTGCAGGTGGCCGGGTTCATGATCGCGCTGCGGGCCAAGGGCGAGTCGGTCGAGGAGATCGCCGGCCTGGTCGACGCGATGTACGAGCACGCCGAGCCGCTGGAGATCCCCGGACCGGCGGTGGACATCGTCGGCACCGGCGGGGACCGGGCGAAGACCGTCAACATCTCCACCATGTCGGCGATCGTCGCGGCGGCCGCCGGCGCCAAGGTGGTCAAGCACGGCAACCGCTCGGCCTCCTCCAGCAGCGGCTCCTCGGACGTGCTGGAGAAGCTCGGGGTGGCGCTGGACCTCTCCTCGCAGCGGGTCGCCGAGGTGGCCGAGGAGGTCGGTCTCACCTTCTGCTTCGCGGCCAAGTTCCACCCCTCGATGCGGCACGCCGCCACCGCGCGGCGCGACCTCGGGGTGCCGACCTCCTTCAACATCCTCGGCCCGCTCACCAACCCGGCCAGGGTCACCGCGCACGCCATCGGCTGCTTCGACACCCGGCTGGCCGGGCTGATCGCCGGGGTGCTGGCCGAACGGGGCGCGACGGCGCTGGTCTTCCGCGGTGACGACGGGCTGGACGAGCTGACCATCACCACCACCTCGCAGGTCTGGCTGGTGCGCGACGGGGTGGTCACCGAGACCACCTTCGACCCGCGGGACGTCGGGATCGAGCTGGTCGGCATCGAGGCGCTGCGCGGGGCGGACGCCTCGTACAACGCCGAGGTCGCGCGGCGGCTGCTGGCGGGGGAGCACGGGCCGGTGCGGGACGCCGTCCTGCTGAACACGGCGGCGGCACTGGTCGCGCTGGACCTCGGCGAGGCGCCGCTCGCCGAGCAGCTTGCGGCCGGCATGGAGCGGGCCGCGGAGGCGATCGACTCCGGTGCCGCGCAGGACCTGCTGCGGCGCTGGTCGGAGGCCACCAGCCGGATCTGAGGCGGTAGTTGGGGAGCCCGTGCCGGAACGCCGGCACGGGCTCCCGCGCTGTCCGGATGCTGGATGCCCGTTTGACCACCCGATGGACGCGGCCTAGAGTCTTGGCCAGGTCATGAGTGACAGTGCGAAGCCCCAGCTGGCTGTCCGGCAACCCTCCGTCCGTGGCGGGGTGCCCTGGGTGAGGACCGGGTCGTCACGGCAAGCCGTCCGTGCGACAAGCGCGGACGCCCGACGACTAGCACTCCCGGGGTCCCTCACCCCTGAAGGAGTGCATCCTCATGTCCCCTCTCGCCACCACCGAGACCTGCGCCCCGCTCGCCGTCCTCGGCGCCGACGTCCAGGTCCCGCTCGCCAACGGTGAGAAGGTCGGCTACGCGGCGCTGGACTACGCGGCCAGCTCCCCGGCGCTCCAGCGGGTGTGGGACGACGTCGCCGCCTACGCGCCGTACTACGGCAGCGTCCACCGCGGGGCCGGGTACCTCTCCCAGCTGTCCACCGACCTGTTCGAGCAGAGCCGCCGCACCGTCGGCGAGTTCCTCGACCTGCGCGAGGGCGACCAGGTGGTCTTCACCCGGGCCACCACCGACTCGCTCAACCTGCTGGCCGCGGCCGTTCCGGCCGGCACCCGGGTGTTCGCCTTCGAGACCGAGCACCACGCCTCGCTGCTGCCCTGGGCGCACGCCGGACTGGGCGTCACCTACCTGCGGGCGCCGCGCTCCCGGGCCGAGGCGGTGGGCGCGCTGGACGCCGCCCTCGCCGGGGCGCCCGAGGGCCCCAAGCTGCTCTGCGTCACCGGCGCCTCCAACGTGACCGGCGAGCTGTGGCCGGTCGCCGAGCTGACCCGGACCGCGCACCGGCACGGCGCCCGGGTGGTGCTGGACGCCGCCCAGCTGGCGCCGCACCACCGGGTCTCGGTCCGCGAGCTGGACGTCGACTGGATCGCCTTCTCCGGCCACAAGATCTACGCGCCGTTCGGCGCCGGGGTGCTGGCCGGCCGGGCGGACTGGCTGGACGCGGCCGAGCCGTACCTGGCCGGCGGCGGGGCGACCCGGACGGTGGCCCGGGAGAGCGACGGCTCGGTGGCCGTGCAGTGGCACACCGGCCCGGCCCGGCACGAGGCCGGCTCGCCGAACGTCATCGGCGCCTACGCGATCGCCTCGGCCTGCCGGGCCCTGACCGAGGCCGGCTTCGACGCGCTGGAGGCCCGCGAGCAGCAGCTGATCGCCCGGCTGACGGCCGGGCTGGCGCAGATCCCGCAGGTCAAGGTGCTGAACCTGTTCGGCTCCGACTCCGCCCGGGTCGGCGTGCTGTCCTTCGTCGTCCGGGGCT
This sequence comes from Kitasatospora sp. NPDC041917, assembly GCF_055589745.1. Lineage (NCBI taxonomy): Bacteria > Bacillati > Actinomycetota > Actinomycetes > Kitasatosporales > Streptomycetaceae > Kitasatospora > Kitasatospora sp. NPDC041917. Next base: position 98,001 of record NZ_JBVJBI010000025.1, read on the forward strand.
GGAACAGCTCGCACTTCTCGGCCGCGCTGTCCGCCGAGTACGGCATCGGGGTGCGCGACGGCCTGTTCTGTGCCCACCCGCTGGTGCGCACGCTGCTCGGGGACGAGGACGTCGCCCCGTCCGAGTGCGGCGCGCCGGAGCCCTCGCTGCCGGGCGAGCGCAGCCTGAACGCGATCCGGGTGAGCTTCGGCGCCGGGACGCCGGACGAGCACGTCGACCGCTTCCTGACCGCCGTCCGGGAGCTGGTCACGGACGGGGCGGCCTGGAACTACCGTAACGAGGGCGGTCGCTGCGTCGCGACCGTGCAGATCGACCGGGGCCGGCGCGAGGGCTGAGCGCTACTCGTCCAGGCCCAGGGCGAAGGCGGCTTCCAGGTCGTGCTGGGAGTAGGTGCGGAAGGCGATCTGGGTCTCGGTGTGGGCCACGCCCGGGACCTTGTTGAGCCGGCCCGGGATGACCTCGGCCAGGTCGTCGTGCCGGCGCACCCGCACCATCGCCACCAGGTTGTAGCCCCCGGTCACCGAGTAGACCTCGCTGACGCCGTCGATGGCGGCGATGGATTCGGCGATCTCCGGGATGCGGTCGACACTGGTCTTGATCAGGACGATGGCGGTGATCACAGTTCGGGCTCCTTTGTGGGGTGCCGCCAGCGTATCGGGCGTCGGCCGGGTCGTCGCGGGGGGTGGCGAACCACGGTGCAGGCGTAGAGGAACCCGGCCGAGAAGCCGATCACGTGGACCAGGTACGCCACCCCGGGCCCGGCCGAGTGCACCGACCACCACTGCAGGGCGAACCAGAGGCCGAGCACCAGCCAGGCGGGGAACCGCAGCGGCAGGAAGAGCAGCAGCGGGACGAGGGTGGTGACCCGGGCCCGGGGGTGGAGGCGCAGATAGGCGCCGAGCGCGGCGGCGATCGCCCCGGAGGCCCCGATGAGCACCCGGGTGGAGTTCGGCGAGTGCGCCTCGGCGAGCGCGAAGCCGTACGTGGTCAGGCTGCCGGCGGCCAGGTAGAAGACGGCGTACCGGGCCCGGCCCAGCCGCCGTTCGACGGTGGGGCCGAAGACCTGGAGGAAGAGCAGGTTCCCCAGCAGGTGCAGCCAGCCGGCGTGCAGGAAGAGGCCGGTGAGGACGGACAGGGCCGGGTGCTTGCCCGGGGTCGGGGCGGCCGGGCAGCCGGGGACCGGGTCGGGGGCCTCGGCCAGCTGCGCGGCGGTCAGCGGCCGCCCGGCCAGCACCTCGGCCGGGACGGCGCCCCAGCGCTGCTCGTACCGCTGCTCCGCGCAGACCCGGGCCCGGCCGGTGCCGTACAGCGGGTTGAGCCCGGCGGCCGGGCCGAGCAGGAAGACCAGGGTGTTGAGTGCGATCAGGGCGTAGCTGACCGCCGGGACGGTCGCGGCCGGGCGGCCGCCCCGGGCGGCGGTGTCGTCGGGGACCGCGAGCGCCATGCGGCCAAGCATCCCTCCGGGCGCCGCAGGTGACACGGCGGTTTACGGCAGGTGGACCAGTCCGGGTGTTCGGGCAACCGGTGGCCGCGATGGTTGCCCCAGGCAATAGGCTTGGGGCGGGCATTCCCGCCTCCCGCCGCCGATGCCGGGGCTCCGGGGGGAGCGCCTAGCCCACGAAGGGACCACCCGAGAGGACCCCCGATGACCGTCCCCGCCCTGACCGCCGAGACGCGCTGGCGCTGCACCCTGTGCGGCAACCTCACCCGCTTCGACGTGACCCGCACCGCGCGGGTGACCGAGTTCCTGCACTTCGACCTGGCCGGCGAGTCCAGGGTCGAGGAGACCGAGGTGCTGAGCGAGACCATCGAGTCGGTGCGCTGCCGCTGGTGCAACGCGGTGGACCAGGTCGAGCTGGTGGCCCGCCCGGGTGCCGAGGGGGCGCAGGCCCCCACCGAGCAGGGCTGATCCCACCCGCCGCGGCGGGTGGGTGCGCGGCGCACCCGCCCGCGCCGCACGGGACAATGCAGAAACAAGACGCACGGAGCGTGACGACAGGGGGAGGTCGCGGCCGTGCCCCGCTGGACCAGGATCGGAGCCGAGGACGTGGTGGACGCAGCGAAGGAGCCCGGCGAAGCCCAGGGGCTTCAGCCCGCTGCGGCCGAGGCCCGGGCCGGGGCGGCGGCCGAGGCGGCGAACGACTCCTCCGAGCCCGCGGCGGAGCACGCCGTCGAGAAGCTCGACCGGCCGCTGCCCGAGGGCGTGCGCCGACGCGTGGTCGGGCTGGCCTCGGACGCGCTCGGCGGGCTGCCGGCGGGCGAGCTCCCGCAGAGCCTGCGTCAGTACGTGAAGTTCACGCCGGCGCGGCGGGCCAAGTACGCGGCCACCGCGCTGGCGGCGGCCCTGGAGGCGGAGCCGGCCTTCCGGGTACGGATAGCGGAGCGGCTGCGCCTCGGGCAGCCGGACCTGGTGAAGGCGCTGGAGTCGGGCACCGTCCCGAGCGCCGCCGATCCGATGGACGTCGCGGCCGCCGCCTACCTGGTGCGTTCGGCGGGCTGGAGCCGACTGGTGGCCGAGGCCGGCGAGGAGGCCGAGCGGGCCGGCGCCGAGGACGCGGCCGCGGAGTCGGCCCGGCTGGTGGAGAAGCTGCACGCCGAGCTGGCCGAGGTGCGGGCCTCCGCGCGGGCGGACGTGGACCGGCAGCGGGCCGAGTCGGACGGCGTCCGCAAGGAGGCCGAGTCGCTGCGCAAGAAGATGCGGTCGCTGGAGAGCGACACCCGCCGGGCGCAGGCCGAGACCCGCCGGGTGGCCGGCGAGCTGGAAGCCCTGAAGGCGCAGACCGCGGCCGAGCGCGGTGCGGCCGAGACCGAGGCGCGCAGGCTCAGGCACCGGGTCTCGGAGCTGGAGAACGCGGTCGAGCAGGGCCGCCGGTCGGCCCGTGAGGGGCGCAGCGTCGAGGACATGCGGCTGCGGCTGCTGCTGGACACCGTGCTGCAGTCGGCCCAGGGGCTCCAGCGGGAGCTGGCGCTGCCGGTCTCCCAGATCCGCCCGGCGGACCTGGTGGAGGCGGTGGTGCCGGGGGCGGCCTCGCCCCACGACGTGGCCCGGCGCGGGCTGGCCGAGGACGATCCGGCGCTGCTGGACCAGCTGCTGGCGATCCCCCAGGTGCACCTGGTGGTGGACGGCTACAACGTGACCAAGACCGGTTATCCGACGCTGCCGCTGGAGCAGCAGCGGATCCGGTTGCTGGGCGGGCTGGCGATGCTGGCGCAGCGCACCCAGGCGGAGGTCACCTGCGTGTTCGACGGGCAGGACCTGGACGTCCCGGTGATCATGGCGCCGCCGCGCGGGGTCCGGGTGCGGTTCAGCCGGACCGGGGAGACGGCCGACGAGCTGATCCGCCGTCTGGTGCGGGCCGAGCCGCAGGGCCGTCCGGTGGTGGTGGTGTCCACCGACCGGGAGGTCGCGGACGGCGTGCGGAAGGCGGGCGCGCGCCCCGTGGCCTCGGTGCTGCTGCTGAACCGGCTGGCGCGCCCCTGACCTCGACCGGACGTGCGATGCCTGGTCAGGAGTGGTTCCGGGGTGGTGTGCGGGTCCCGTGTCGTCAGTGTGCGGACCGGAGTTCACACCTACGGGGGAGTGGCAAAACGGATAGATCTTCACTAGGGTCTGGCGTCAAACCTATTTTCCGGAATCTCATCCCATCAGGTGAGTCCGTTGGAAGAAGGAGCAGGACCCTTGGCCTCCCACCGCCGTCCCAAGCAGCCGAGCCGCGCGCGGATCTCCGTGCTCACCGCTGCTGCTGCGACCGCGGTCGCCCTCTCCGCGCAGGTGGCCGCGCACGCCGCGCCGCAGCCGAACAAAACGGACGTCAAAGCGCAGATCGACCAGCTCCAGGAGGAGCAGGAGCAGGCGGCGGAGAAGTACAACGGCGCCAAGGAGCGGGCCGACCAGCTGCGCAAGCAGGCCGACCAGCTGCAGGACCAGGTGGCCCGCAGCCAGGAGCAGATGACCCAGCTCCAGGGCGGTCTCGCCGAGGTGGCGGGCGAGCAGTACCGCACCGGCGGCATCGACCCGTCCGTCCAGCTGATGCTCACCTCCGACCCGTCCGGCTACCTGGAGAAGGCCTCCACCGTCCAGCAGGCCAGCAGCAGCCAGGCCGAGGCGCTCAAGGGGCTGCTGGACCAGCAGCGCCGGCTGGACCAGGAGAAGGTCGAGGCCTCCGCCGTGCTCGCCTCGCTGGACACCACCACCAAGGACCTGAACCAGGCCAAGGCGGACGTCAACACCAAGCTGAAGGCCGCCCAGGACCTGCTGAACTCGCTGAGCGCCACCGACCGCGCCGCGCTGAAGGCCCAGCAGGCGCAGGACGACCGCGCCTCCCGCGGCAGCGACCGGGTCGACCTCAGCAGCCTGCCGCCGGCCAGCGGCTACGCGGCCGTGGCGATGGCCAAGGCGATGAGCAAGCAGGGCTCGCCGTACGTGTGGGGCGCCACCGGCTCGACCACCTTCGACTGCTCGGGCCTGATGGTCTGGGCGTACGGGCAGGCGGGCGTCTCGCTGCCGCGCACCTCGCAGGAGCAGGGCCACTACGGCACCCGGGTGCCCTCGCTGGACCAGGCCCAGCCGGGCGACCTGGTGGTCTACGGCAACGACATGCACCACGTCGGGATGTACATCGGCAACGGCATGGTGGTCCACGCGCCGCACACCGGTGACGTGGTGAAGGTGATGAAGGCCGACGCGATGTCGATCAACACCATCCGCCGGGTCTGACGGCCCGACACGCCCGCGAGGCCCCTCCGGGGGCTGTGAAAAGCGCCACCCCTCGCGCGGGGGTGGCGTTCGGCTTTCCGCCCCTTCGCGGCCACATGCTGAGAACTGATCAGCCTTCTGTGTGCCAGTGGTCACCATCGGTCATTTTCACAGAAGAACTTGGGAAATCTTCGGTCTTTTTTCTGACAAGGATTTGAACGGATCACGGTTCAGTTACTAGGGTCGTGCCCTGAACCACCGCACTGTCGATCGCCCAGCCAGGGTGGCGGCGGTGGTTACCGTCGAGTTCGTGAGGCAGCGGGGCAGGTCGAAGCGACTGCCCGACAGGGGAGCCCAGTGGTTTGGGGGCGCTGCGGAGCGGAGCCGGGGAACCACGTTCCTCCGGGGTGAATCGACGCCAGGTCGGCCGATGGAACGGCCGTGAGGCGTCGTAGGGCATGCTTCCGGCCCGAACCCGTCAGCTCACCCGGTAGGCGGACGTAGGAAGAAGGAGTCCGCCTTCGTGGCGTCCCATCGTCGTCCCAAGCCCGCAGGCCGCGCCCGGGTCTCGATCCTGACCGGTGTCGCCGCGGCAGCCGTCGTCCTCTCCGCTCAAGGTGCCCACGCCGACCCGCAGCCGACCAAGGAACAGGTCAAGGGGCAGGTCGACCAGCTCAACGAGCAGGCCGAGATCGCGACCGAGAACTACAACGCGGCCCAGGCCAAGCAGCAGGAGCTGGAGAAGCAGGTCTCCGGCATGCAGGACCAGGTGGCCCGTCAGCAGGCCCAGGTCACCGAGCTCCAGGGCGGCCTGGCCGAGATCGCCGGCGAGCAGTACCGCAACGGGGGCATATCCCCGACCGTCCAGCTGATGTTCTCCTCCAGCCCGGACACCTTCCTCAGCCAGGCCGACGCGCTGAACCAGGCCGGCAGCACCCAGAAGGGTCAGCTGAAGGAGCTCCAGGAGCAGCAGCGCAAGCTCGACCAGGACCGCAACGAGGCCCAGGGCAAGCTCGCCGAGCTGGAGTCGACCACCCAGCAGCTGAAGGCCTCCAAGGAGGAGGTCCAGGGCAAGCTGAAGGCGGCCCAGGACCTGCTCAACACGCTGACCGAGCAGGAGCGCCAGGCGCTGCGCCAGGCCGAGGAGAAGGCCGCGGCCGACGCCAAGGCCAAGGCCGACGCCGCCCAGGCCCAGCAGCAGCAGGCCGACCGCGCCTCCCGCGACAACAGCCGCGGCGACCTCGCGACCGGCTCGTCCGGCTCGTCCGCCTCGACCGCCTCCTCCCCGGTGAAGGTGGCCCCGGGCAGCTCGCGCGGTGCCGCCGCGCTCTCGGCCGCCGCCTCCAAGATCGGCAGCCCGTACGTCTGGGGCGCCACCGGCCCGGGCTCCTTCGACTGCTCCGGCCTGATGGTCTGGGCGTTCAACCAGGCGGGCGTGTCGCTGCCGCGCACCTCGCAGGCGCAGGCCTCGGCCGGCACCCGGATCGGCTCGGACATCTCCCAGGCCCAGCCCGGCGACCTGCTGATCTTCTACACCGACGCCCACCACGTCGGCATCTACGCGGGCAATGGCCAGGTGCTGCACGCGCCCAAGCCGGGCGCGTCGGTGCGCTACGAGGCCGTCACCAACATGCCGCTGGCCTCCATCGTGCGGGTCTGATCACCGCTCGGACGCTTCCAGGCCCGGCCTCCCCCAGGGGAGGCCGGGCCTGCGGTTTTTCCTGCGGTTTTTCCCGAGGGCCGATCAAATGTCCGACAACAGCCTGAATATTCTGGTTGGCAGGGGTTTGGACTCGCTTGCCCTGACTCGCTAACGTCTGCCACCGGACTCCCGCTCGACGGCCGCCCGTCCCGGTGCGGCGGCGGGAGCCGCGCCGCAGGATTGGAGCCGCTGCCGCCATGCCCGTGCACCGCCGTTCCCAACTGCTCGCCCGGGCGCTGGTGCTGACCGCGGCCGCCGCCACCGCCCTGGGTGTGGCCGCCGGAGGCAGCGCCCAGGCCGCCCCCGGCAGCCCCGACCCGGGCGACCGCCAGGACGTCAAGACGCAGGTGGAACAGCTGTACGACGAGGCCGAGCAGGCGTCCGAGAAGGCCAACGCGGCGCAGGAGGCCCAGCGGCGGCTCCAGGGCGAGACCACGATCCTCCAGGGCGAGATCGCCGTGGCCCAGGACCAGCTCAACGGGCTGCGGGGCGACCTCGCGACGGTGGCCGGGGCCGAGTACCGCGGCGGCGGGATGACCCAGACCGCCCAGCTCATCCTCTCGCCCGACCCGGAGGGTTACCTGTCCCGCGCCCGCGCCCTGGGCCAGGCCGCCGCGCGCCAGCAGGAGACCCTGCACGAGCTGGTCGCCCGGCAGCGTCGGCTCGACCAGCGCCGGACCGAGGCGGCCGGCAAGCTCGACGAGCTGGACCGGACCCGCCGCTCGCTCGCCGACAGCAAGCAGCAGATCCAGCAGCGGCTGGCCAGCGCGCAGAAGCTGCTGAACGGTCTGGGCGCCGCCGAGCGGGCCCGGCTGACGGTCCAGGACGCCCGGGACGCCGAGCAGCGCGCCACCCGGGGCACCGACCGGCTGGACCTCGGCACCGCCCCGCCCGCCTCCGAGCGCGGGGCCGCCGCGCTGGCCGCCGCGGTGCGGATGATCGGCTCCCCGTACGTCTACGGGGCCACCGGCCCGCACGCGTTCGACTGCTCCGGTCTGATGTACTACAGCTGGCGGCAGGCCGGAGTGACCCTGCCGCGCACCTCGCAGGCCCAGGCGTACGCCGGGCAGCGGGTCAGCCTGTCCGAAGCGCGACCGGGAGACCTGGTGATCTTCTACCGGGACATGCACCACGTCGGCATGTACGCCGGCGGCGGCGTGATCGTGCACGCCCCCCGCCCGGGCGCCAAGGTCCGCTACGAGAGCGTCACCGCCATGCCGGTCTCCGGGGTGGTCCGGCTCTGAACGCCCCGCCGTCCGGCCCCGCCGACCCCACTGGCCCCGCCGGTACATCCGGCTCCCGCCCCCGCCGGACGCTGTCCCGGCGGGGCGCGCTGCTGCTCGCGGCCGGTGGGCTGGCCCAGCTGTCGCTGCCTCCGGCCGCCCCGGCGGCGCCCGCGGCCCGCTCGGCGGACCGGCACGACGAGGTGGCCGCCGCGCTGGCGGAGCGGGCGCGTTCGGCGCCGCCGTGGGCCGGGCTGCCGGTGGCCGGGGCGGGGTACCGCAACCTGGTGCTCGCCGCCTCCGGCGGGCCGGAGCGGCTGACCGCCGCCGCCGAACTGGCGGTGCGGATCGCCGGGTACGACGAGTACCCGGTGGTGTACCCGCGCCGGATCGAGCTGGTCCGGGCCGGCGACGGCTGGCGGGTCGAGCGCGAGGAGAGCGCGGGCGGCCCGCCGGCGCCGTGGGACTTCGGGCCGCTCCGGTCGGCTCCGGGAGCGAACTGCCTGGTGGTCGGGCCGGCCGCCGGGCCCGACCCGGCCGAGCTGGCCGCGGTGGGGGACCGGGCGGTGCCCGCCGTCACCGAGGTCTGGGGCGGCGCCTGGCCGGAGCGGCTGCTGCTGGAGCGGCCCGCCACCGAGGAGCAGTTCGCCCGGCTGCTGGAGGGCGACCCGGACGGCTGGACGGGCATGGCGGCGGTCACCGTGGCCGCCCCCGGCGCACCGTGGCACACCCCGGCGGACCGGGTGCTGGTCAACCCGGAGATGTACGGGCGGCTCAGCGACTTCGGCCGCCAGGTGGTGATCACCCACGAGGCCACCCACGTCGCGACCAGGGCCGACACCCGGGCCTGGACCCCGCTGTGGCTCTCCGAGGGCGTCGCCGACTGGACGGCGTACCGCGACTCGGGCCGCAGCCCGCAGCAGGTCGCCCCCGAGCTGGCCCGGGACGTCGCCGCCGGGAGGACGCCCACCGCGCTGCCCGCCGACCGGGACTTCGCCGCCGGGGCCACCGGCATCGCCCAGGCCTACGAGCAGTCCTGGCTGGCCTGCGAGCTGATCGCCCGCACCCACGGGCCGCAGCGGCTGGTCGCCTTCTACCGCGCGATCGGCGCGGCCGACGGGCAGGGCGAGGACCGGGAGCGCCGCACCGACCGGCTGATGCGCCGCGAGCTGGGCGTCGGGCTGGAGGAGTTCACCCGGCAGTGGCTGGCGCGGATGGCGGAGCTGAGGGGCTGATCAGCGGCGCTGCTCGGCCGGGGCGCCCGGGTGGTCGATGCCGTCCAGCAGGTCCTGCTCGTAGGCGATGCCCGGGCGCACCGGGTAGCCGGCGGACGGCAGCGCGGCGGGCTCGCGGTCCAGCACCACGGTCGGCGGCAGCGGCGCCTCGCCGCGGGTCGAGCGCCAGAGCCGGACGCAGGAGAGCACGGCCGCGGCCAGCAGCAGCAGGTTGCGCGCGGCCAGCACGGTGACCGCCACCGGGTCGCTGGCCAGCACCTGGGTGAACATGGTCGGGAACTCGACCAGGGTCAGCGGGCAGGCGAGCAGGATCAGTACCGCCACCGGCCGCTGGCTGCTGTTGCGCACGGTCAGGCAGACCGCCGCGACGCCGACCAGCCAGACCAGGTACTGCGGGCTGATCACCCGGCTGGTCACCACGAAGATCAGCAGCGCGCAGAGCGCCGCGTCGTACATGGTGGCCGCGCTGCGGCGCTTGGAGGTGTAGCGCCACAGCAGCAGCCAGGCGAAGCCCAGCACGGTGCCGGCCATCATCACCTTGCTGATCACGCTCACCCACGGCCCGAGCATCTCGGGGGAGCCGTAGTTCATCGTGACCCTGCCGTCCCAGCCGCCGGCGAGCCGGGCGAAGTGCAGCGGCAGCGCGCCGAGCGACTCGACCTCGATGCCGCGGTCCTTCTGGAAGGCCAGGAAGTCGAAGGCGCCGTTCATCCCGGCGGCCAGCAGGAAGCCGATCGAGACGGCGGTGGCGCCGGCCAGCGTCCAGGAACGGCGGGTGCGGCGGCCGGAGGGGGTGCCGATCAGGCCGAGCAGCGGCCAGATCTTGACGATGCCGCCCAGGCCCAGCAGCAGCCCGCCGACCGCCGGGCGGCGGATCAGCGCCAGCAGACCGGCCAGGGCGACCGCGGTGACGATGACGTCGAAGCGGTTGTAGATCATCGGGCCGAGCAGCGGGACGCCCACCACCCACATCCAGGCGCCGGTCAGCGCCCGGCCCCGGCGCAGGCCGGTGCGCACCAGCAGCGCGGCCGCGGCGGCGTCGGCGATCCCGCAGATCACCCAGAACGAGACCAGGTACGACCAGGGCAGCAGGCCCGGCAGCAGGATCACCAGGGCGGCGCCCGGCGGGTACTGCCAGGTCACGTCGTCGAAGGGGAAGGTGCCGGTCTGGAGCACGCCGTACCAGGCGTGGTAGATCATCCAGACGTCCGCCGTGACGTCGCCGCCGGGCGCCTTCAGCACGCCCGTCGCCAGCAGCACCAGCAGCGCGCGGGTGGCGATCCAGGTGGCGCCGAGCGCGGCGAGCGCCCCGAGCGGGCGGCCGAGGCGGCCGCGTGAAGAACCGGGCTCGGTGGCCGGGGCCAATTCCACTGCGCTCCCTCGTTCGTCTCGGACGTCCCCACCGGAGGCGTCGTGGAGACGGACGCCCGGGCCGCGTCGCACTGCGGCCTAGGTACTAGGACTGACCCGGGGGTCAAACGGTTGCCGTGCGCGGTTCCGTTCCCGGCGGGTCATGGTGTTGACCTATCGTACGGATCACCCAGCGGTACACCGCGCACCCCCCGACCGAGCGAGCCGTGGCCTGATGCACAGAACCTTGATCGTCACCAATGACTTCCCGCCGCGCCCCGGTGGCATCCAGGCCTTCGTGCACAACATGGCCGTCCGTCAGCCCGCAGGCAGTGTCGTGGTGTACGCCTCGACCTGGCGGGACGGCAGCGAGGTGGCCCGCTTCGACGCCGAGCAGCCGTTCCCGGTGATCCGGGACCGGACGAAGGTGATGGTTCCCACACCGCGGGTCACCCGGCGGGCCGCCGAGATCCTGCGCGCGGAGAAGTGCGACTCGGTCTGGTTCGGCGCCGCCGCGCCGCTCGGGCTGATGGCGCCCACGCTGCGCCGGGCCGGGGCCGGGCGGCTGCTCGGCATGACCCACGGCCACGAGGCCGCCTGGGCCCAGCTGCCGGTCTCCCGGCAGCTGCTGCGCCGGATCGGCGCCGGCACCGACGTGCTGACCTACCTGGGCGAGTACACCCGCTCCCGGATCGCCGCCGCGGTCGGGCCGCAGGCGGCGGCCCGGATGGTCCAGCTGCCGCCGGGCGTGGACGAGACGACCTTCCACCCGGGCTCCGGGGGCGCCGAGGTGCGCCGCCGGCTCGGGCTGGCGGACCGGCCGGTGGTGGTCTGCGTCTCCCGGCTGGTGCCGCGCAAGGGCCAGGACACCCTGATCGAGGCGATGCCGCAGATCCTCGCCGACGTGCCGGACGCGGTGCTGCTGATCGTCGGCGGCGGCCCGTACCGGGCGGACCTGGAGAAGCTCGCCGACGCCACGGGCGTGCGGGACTCGGTGCGGTTCACCGGCTCGGTGCCGTGGGAGGAGCTGCCCGCCCACTACGGGGCCGGGGACGTCTTCGCGATGCCGTGCCGCACCCGGCGCGGGGGGCTGGACGTCGAGGGCCTGGGCATCGTCTACCTGGAGGCCTCGGCGACCGGCCTGCCGGTGGTCGCGGGGGACTCCGGCGGCGCGCCGGACGCGGTGCTGGAGGGCGAGACCGGGTACGTGGTGCCCGGCGGCTCGGCCCCGGCGGCGGCCGAGCGGATCGTGCGGCTGCTGCGCGACGAGGAGCTGCGGCGGCGGATGGGCGAGGCCGGGCGGCGCTGGGTGGAGCGCTCCTGGCGCTGGGACCTGCTGGCCGGGCGGCTGACCTCGCTGCTGGCCGGGTGACGCCGACGGGCCCCGCCACTTCCTGGAGTGGCGGGGCCCGTCCGGCGCCCGCGGTCGGGCCGCGTCGGGCGGCCGCTTCCGGCGGCTACTTCCGGTAGAGCGCCTCGATGTCGGCCGCGTAGTCCTTCAGCACGACGTTGCGCTTGAGCTTGAGCGAGGGCGTCAGGTGGCCGCTCTCCTCGGAGAACTCGGTGTCCAGCAGCCGGAACTTCTTGACCGCCTCGGCGTGCGAGACGGCGGCGTTGCCGTCGTCCACCGCGCTCTGGAGGGCGGCCAGCAGGTCCGGGTCGTCGGCGAGGTCGGCGACGGTGGCGCCGGCGGGCTTGCCGTTGAGCTCCTTCCACTTCGGGAAGAAGTCCGGGTCGACGGTGATCAGGCAGGCGATGAAGGGCTTGCGGTCGCCGACCACCATGACCTCGCCGACCAGGGCGTGGGCCCGGATCCGGTCCTCGATCACGGCGGGGGCGACGTTCTTGCCGCCGGCCGTGACGATGATCTCCTTCTTGCGGCCGGTGATGGTCAGGTAGCCGTCGGAGTCGAGCGAGCCGAGGTCGCCGGTGGCGATCCAGCCGTCCTTGAGGGTGTCGGCGGTGGCCTTCGGGTTGTTCCAGTAGCCGGTGAAGACGTGCGGGCCCTTGAAGAAGACCTCGCCGTCCTCGGCGATCCGCACGGAGGAGCCGGGCACCGGCTGGCCGACCGTACCGATCTTCTGCTTGTCCCACGGGTTGAAGGCGGTGGCCGCGCAGGTCTCCGTCAGGCCGTAGCCCTCCAGCACGGTGAAGCCGATGCCCCGGTAGAAGTGGCCCAGGCGCTCGCCGAGCGGGGCGCCGCCCGAGATGGCGTAGCGGGCCCGGCCGCCGAGGGCGGCGCGCAGCTTGCCGTAGACCAGCTTGTCGAAGACCGCGTGCTTGAGCCGCAGCAGCAGACCGGGGCCACCCGCGTCCAGCGCCCGGCTGTAGGCGATCGCGGTGTCGGAGGCCTTGTCGAAGATCTTGCCCTTGCCGTCGGCCTGGGCCTTGGAGCGGGCGGTGTTGTAGACCTTCTCGAACACTCTGGGCACGCCCAGGATCAGGGTCGGCTTGAAGGAGGCCAGCTCGGCGGTGACGTCCCGGATGTCGGAGACGTGGCCGAGCTTGATCGGGGCCATCGCCGGGGCGATCTCGACGAGCCGGGCGAAGACGTGGGCCAGCGGCAGGAAGAGCAGGACCGAACTCTCGCCGGTGTTGAACATCGGGGCCAGGCGCTCGACGACGTTGCCGCACTCGGCCAGGAAGTTGCCGTGGGTCAGCTGACAGCCCTTCGGGCGGCCGGTGGTGCCCGAGGTGTAGACGATGGTGGCGATGTCGTCGGGGCCGGCGATCCGGCGGCGCTCCTCGATCGTCGCGTCCGGGACGTCCTGCCCGGCCTCGGCCAGGGCGGCGATCGCCCCGCCCTCGATCTGCCAGGTGTGCTTCAGCTCCGGCAGCCGCTCGCGGACCGCGCCGACCACCCGGACGTGCTGGTCGGTCTCGGTGATCACGGCGACCGCGCCGGAGTCGCCGAGGATCCACTCGACCTGCTCGGCGGAGGAGGTCTCGTACACCGGCACGGTGATCGCGCCGGCCGTCCAGATCGCGAAGTCCAGCAGCGTCCACTCGTACCGGGTACGGGACATGATGGCGACCCGGTCACCCGCCTCGACACCGGCGGCGATCAGGCCCTTGGCGGTGGCGTGCACCTCGGCCAGGAACTGGACCGACGTCAACTCCTGCCACTGGCCGTCCACCTTCCGGCTGAGCACGGCGAGATCCGGGTGCATCTCGGCGTTCCGGTGCACCGGGTCGGCGAGGTTGCCGTTGCTCGGTACCTGGTAGAGGGCCGGAAGGCTGAAGTCGAGCAAGACTGCTCCTCGTACGCGACGCTGCGGGACGGCAGGACGTTACTGCCCGGTAGGCAGCTTCGACCAGAGGGGTCGGCTCCGGTGTTCGAAGTGTCACACCCGGCCGGGTCGGACCAGGCCGTGACCGGGTCGTTCGAATGGCACCCTATGACAGAGCAGGGCGACCGGCCGGTAACATGCCCGGCCGCCCGGCGCCCGCCCGCGCCACGGCAGCCCGCCGGGCACGGCCCGCGCCGCCGCGCCGCCCGCCGGGCGCGATAGCCTGCTCCGGGCGGACCGGGCCGAGCGCGCCCCGGCCGGACCGGCAGGCAGAGGGACGAGGCGGAGGGCCATTCCATGGCGGAGCACACCAGGTCGAGCATCACCATCGACGCGACCCCGGCCACGGTCATGGCCGTGATCGCCGACTTCGCCGCCTACCCGGCCTGGACCGGGGAGGTCAAGGAGATCGAGGTCCTCAAGGCCGGCGAGGACGGCCGCGCCGCCGAGGTCCGGCTGCTGCTCGACGCCGGCGCCATCCGCGACGAGCACGTCCTCGCCTACACCTGGGACGGCGACCGCGAGGTCTCCTGGACCCTCGTCCGCAGCCAGATGCTCCGCTCGCTGGACGGCTCCTACACCCTCGCCCCGCTGGCCGGCGGCCGCACCGAGGTGACGTACCAGCTCGCCGTGGACGTCAAGATCCCGATGCTCGGCATGATCAAGCGCAAGGCCGAGAAGGTCATCATCGACCGCGCCCTGGCCGGTCTGAAGAAGCGCGTCGAAGGCTGACACGACCGAACGGGGGGCCGGACGGCATGACGGCGACACGCACCATCCTGATCAGCGGTGACTCGGGGGCTCCCACGGTGGCCGCCGCCACCGCCCTGCACGCCGCCCGGCGCGGCCACCGCACCTGGCTGCTGGCCGCCGACGACCCGCACCGCGCCCTGGACTCCGCCCTCGGCACCCGGCTGGAGCCCGAACCGCTCCTCCACGCACCGGGCCTGACCGTCTCCCGGATCGACGAGCAGGCCGCCTTCCGCTACGCCGTCGGCGAGCTCACCGGCCGGCTCAAGCCCGCCCTCGACCTGCTCGGCGCCGAACAGCTCGACCCCGAGGAGCTCACCGCCCTCCCCGGCATCGCCCGGCTCGCCCTGCTGCGCGCCCTGCCCGCCGCCGACCAGGACGTCCTGGTCGTGCTCGCCCCGCCGCCCGCCGAGCTGATCGCCACCCTCGCCCTGCCCGAACAGCTCGCCCGCTACCTGGACCGGCTCGTCCCCGAGCAGCGGCAGGCCGCCCGGGCGCTGCGCCCGCTGCTGGCCGGACTGGCCGGCGTCCCGATGCCCGCCGACTGGCTGTACGAGGGGCGCACCAAGGCCGTCGCGGCGCTCGCCGAGTCCCGCGCCGCGATCACCGGCCCCGGCACCAGCGTCCGGCTGGTCGTCCCGGCCGACGGCCACCCGTACCGCGAGCTGCGCCGGATCCGGGCCGGACTCGCGCTGCACGGGCACCGGCCGGACGCCGTGGTGGTGCACGGCGCGCTGCCCGGGGCCGCCGCCTCCTCGCCCGACCCCTGGCTGGCCGCCCTGGCCCGCCGCCGGCAGGAGGAGCTGACCGCGCTCGCCGCCGAGACCGACGCCCCGGTGCTGGTCACCGGCCTGGCCGACGCCACCCTGGAAGCCGTCGCCGACCGGCTCTACGGGGACGGGGACGGGCCCGAGCGGCTCACCCCCGGGCCCTGGCCGGTCGAGGACCGGCTCGCCGAGGAGGGCCTGCTGGTCTGGCACCTCGACCTGCCCGGCGCCGACCGCTCCGAACTGGACCTGGTCCGCCGGGGTGACGAACTGGTGGTCGGAATCGGCACCCACCGCCGGGTGCTCACCCTCCCGTCCGCGCTGCGCCGCTGCACGGTGGCCGGGGCGGGGCTGCACGACGGGGTGCTCTCGGTGCGGTTCGCGCCCGACCCGGCGCTCTGGCCCCGGGGCTGACGGGGGTTCGGCGGCGCTTCAGTGGCGCTTCGGCGGGGGTCCGGCGGGGGGTCCGGCGGCTTTTCGGGCCGCCCGGCCGGTCGGGTAGCGTCGGGCCCAAGGGGCCGCGGGGTGCGGCCACGGCTGAGGAGGCGCCCGCGATGACCAGCACCGACGACCGCACCGAGCCCGGAGGCCGGCCGGACGGCGAGCAGGGCGGCCAGGGGCACCCGTTCGGGCCGGAGCTGGGCCCGCTGGTGGACGAGGTGCGCCGGTTCGCCGGTGCGCTCGGCGACAAGGCCCAGGAGGCGAGCGCCACCACCCTGATCACCCTGTCCGGGCTGGCCGACCGGCTGCGCACCCAGCAGCCGGAGGTCTACTCCCACCTCGCCGCGGCCGGCACCGGGCTCGCCGCCGCGGGCGCCGAGCTGCTGGCCGCCTACCGCGCCGCCGTGGCCGGGCACGAGAGCCGCTGGACCGCCGGGGAGGGCGCGCCGACCGAGAAGATCGACCTCGACCTCGACGGCGATGGCGGCGGCGACCTCGGCGGCGATGTTGACGAGGCTGACGGGTCGTCCGTCAAGCAGTGAAACCGTGACTTTCGGAGGGTGATCGGGTTGCTCTCGTACGTCACGAAGAAGGAGATTAGATACGACTTTTGAAGCATCACGGCCAGGCTGGCCCAGGATTGTCTTCGGATAATGTATGCGAGGCTGTGTACGGGGGCCGGGTTGGACGGTAGCGTTCCGTCCAGCGGAACGAGTGAATAGCTGAGGGACACATGGCTCTGACCATCGGCGTCGATGTCGGCGGGACCAAGATCGCGGCAGGCGTGGTCGACGAGGCGGGCGCCATCCTGGCCCGGACCAGGGTGCCCACCCCGGCCGACCCGCAGTGGGCGGTCGACGCCATCGCGCAGGCCGTGCGCGAGCTCAAGGAGGAGCACCCCGGTGTCACGGCGGTGGGCGTCGGTGCCCCCGGGTTCGTCGACAGCAACCGCTCGACCGTGATCTTCGCTCCCAACATCGACTGGGAGAACGAGCCGCTGCGCGGCCGGATCGAGGAGCTCACCGGCCTGTCCACCGTCGTCGAGAACGACGCCAACTGCGCGGCATGGGCCGAGTTCCGCTTCGGCGCGGCCGCCGACCACCGCGACATGGTGCTGATCACCGTCGGCACCGGCATCGGCGGCGGCATCGTCCTGGACAACCGGCTGCACCGCGGCCGCTTCGGCGTGGCCGGCGAGATCGGCCACCTCAACATGGTCCCCGACGGCCTGCTCTGCGGCTGCGGCGGCAAGGGCTGCTGGGAACAGTACGGCTCCGGGCGTGCGCTGCGCCGCTACGGCCGGGAGAAGGCGGCCGCCGACCCGCAGCGCGGCCACCGGATGCTGGAACTCAACGACGGCGTGGCCGAGACCATCCGCGGCATCCACATCACCCAGGCCGCGGCGGAGGGCGACCCGCTCGCCCTGGAGTGCTACGCGGAACTGGCCGACTGGCTGGGCCGCGGCATGGCCGACCTCGCCGCGCTGTTCGACCCGGGCGTCTTCGTGCTCGGCGGCGGCGTCTCCGACTCCGGCCGGCTGCTGCTCGACCCGGTCGCCAAGGCGTTCGAGCACTACCTGACCGGCGGGGTGCACCGCCCGCGCGCCGAGGTCGTGCTGGCCTCGATGGGCTCCGCCGCCGGCATCGTCGGCGCGGCGGACCTCGCCCGCACCGCCTGACCCCTCCGAGCCCGCCGGCGGCGGTGCGACCGGGCCCCGACCGATCCCGGACGCACCGCCGCCGTCGCACGTCCCGGCCCGGCCGCGTACGGTCGGATCGATCCGGTGACCGCCCAGGGGAGGACCATGAGCGCCGCGACCACGACCACCGCCATGACCGGGACCGCCGCCGCGACCGGGACCGCCGCGCGGGCCGAACCGCTGCCGCCGCCCGGCCCGGGCCGGCTGCGGCTGCTCAGCTACAACATCCGCTCGCTGCGCGACGACCGGCGGGCGCTGGCCCGGGTGATCCGGGCCTGCGAGCCGGACGTGGTCTGCGTCCAGGAGTCCCCGCGCTACTGGCGGCCCGAGGGCCAGGCCGCCTGGCTGGCCCGGAGCACCGGCACGGCCGTGCTGGCCGGCGGCGGCCGCACCGCCGCCGGCCCGCTGCTGCTCGGCCGGCCCGGCGCGGTGGAACTGCTGGAGGTGCACGACCGGCTGCTGCCCAAGACCCGCGGCCTGCACGCCCGGGGCTTCGCCGGCGCGCTGCTGCGGCTGCCCGGCACGGCGCCGTTCAGCGTCACCAGCTGCCACCTCAGCCTGGACCAGGAGGAGCGGTACGGGCAGTTCGAGCTGCTCCTCGACCAGCTCGCAATCGCCGAACTCGGCGTCGTGGCAGGGGACTTCAACGAGCACCCGGACGGGCCGGGCTGGCGACTGCTGGCCTCGCGGCTCCAGGACGGGTACCCGACCGCGCCCTGGGGAGGCGAGTTCACCTCCGTACCGGAGCGCCCCTACCAGCGGATCGACGCCGTCTTCGCCACACCCGGGATCACCGTCCTCGGCTGCGGGGTGCCGCACGGGCTGCCCGGTGTCAGCGAGGCCGACCTGCGGGCCGCGACCGACCACCTGCCGGTGCTCGCCGTCCTCGAACTGCCGACGAGCCGGCCGGGTGGTCAGCAGGTCCGCTAGACGACCGCGCCGTGGTCCGGGTCCTCCGGCTCGTCCTCGTCGCGGTCCTTCATCCGCGCGACCAGGGTCACGAAGCCGCCGAGGAAAGCGGTGATCCCGACCCAGGCGGGCCAGCCGGAGATCTCCCGCCAGACCACCGCGTCGACCAGCAGCAGCGCCGGGCCGCCGAGCACCGCCAGCCAGGCGAACTTGGCGGTCACGTCGGCGGCCGGCAGCGGCGGGGGCTCCGGCGGGACGAAGTGCCCCTCGTCGGTCTCCTCGGCCAGTTCGAAGTCGCGCGGGCCCGCGCCGCCCGCCGGCATCACCGGCCGGCCGGAGCGGGGGCGGGGCTGCGGGGCGAGGTCGGCCAGGTCGTCCTGGTCGCCGCGGCCGCCGGCGCCGCCTTCCTTGTAGCCGCCCTTGAGCTCGTTCTGCGCCCGGAGGTTCTCGACCTCGGGCCAGTTCGGGTTGTTGAGGTCGACCGGGTCGTCGAACTGTGCCACCAGGGCGGCGAAGATCGCGTCCTGCTCGGCCTGGCTGCGCTCGGGCGCACGGCGCGGACGGCGTTCGGCGGTGTCGCCCGCGGCCTCTCCCGCGGAGCCGGTGGCGGCGTCCCGGCCGGGTGGGGGCGTCGCCGTGCCCTCCGGGCCGGTACGGTCCGTCGGCGCACCGCCCGGGGTGGCGGCGTCCGTCCCGCCGTCCTTGGTCGCGCCGTCCTCGCGGGGAGTCTCGTCCCCGCCGCCCGCCGTGCTGCTCTCGTGCACTTCCGGCCCTTCAGCCATGGTGATCGTCGGATTCGACCCGGGTGACGCCCGCCGCGTGCGCGGGGGCCAGCCGTTGGATGAAGTCCTGGCCGGCCGCGAATATTTCCGCCGCGTCGTGGTCCAGCGTCGCGACGTGGAAACTGCGCTGGCACAGCCGCTCCGTCACGTCCGTCGAGGATATCCGGGCCAGTACCAGTTCCGAGTTGGCCGGCGAGACGACGTGGTCCTGCGGGCTGTGGAAGAGCAGCACCGGCTGGGTCACCTCCGGCAGCAGCCGCTGGACCTCCCGCCACAACCGGCTCAGCGACCAGGCGGCGTGCAGCGGGGTGCGGTCGTAGCCGACCTCGACCGCACCGGCCCGGGCGATGTCGTTGGCGACCCCGGGCAGGCTGGGCAGCAGGTGGCGCAGCATCGGCAGCAGCACGCTCGCGGGGGTGTCCGAGCGCACCGACGGGTTGACCAGCACCAGCCCGGAGACCGTCGGCCCGTGCAGCGCGGCGAGCCGCAGCGCCAGCGCGCCGCCCATCGACAGGGCGCAGACGAAGACCTGCTCGCACTCGTCGGCGAGCGCCAGCAGTTCGCGCTCGACCTCCGCGTACCAGTCCTCCCAGCGGGTGAGCTGCATGTCCTGCCAGCGGGTGCCGTGCCCGGGCAGCAGCGGCAGCGAGACGGTGAAGCCGGCCGCAGCCAGTTCGTCGGCCCACGGCCGCAGCGACTGCGGCGACCCGGTGAAGCCGTGGCAGAGCAGCACTCCCACCGGCCCGCCGGTGTGGCGGTACGGCTCGGCACCGGGCAGCAACGGCATGGCGGACTCCTTCGCGGGCGGGTGGCGCTGGGGGAGAGGACGCTGGAGGGGGAAGTGCTGCGAAATCGCATCGTCCCACGCTCCGCGCCGGGTCGTACACCCCCTGCGAAGGGGCCGGGCGCGGTCCGTACGGCGGGGGCGGGCACAGCGGACGGCCGCGGGGCATTAGGATCGACCGGTCCGCATAACAGGAGGCCCGGGTTGTTCTACCGACTGATGAAGATGATCGTCGCGCCACTGCTTCGGATCTTCTTCCGGCCCTGGATCGAGGGCGAGGAGAACATCCCCACCGAGGGTGCGGCGATCATCGCGAGCAACCACCTGTCCTTCTCGGACTCGTTCTTCTTCCCCGCCCTGATCAGGCGCCGGGTCACCTTCATCGCGAAGGCCGAGTACTTCAACACCCCGGGCCTCAAGGGCCGGTTGACCGCCGCGTTCTTCAAGGGCGTCGGCCAGCTGCCGGTGGACCGCTCGGGCGTGCGCGGCGCCGGCGAGGCCGCGATCCGCAGCGCCATCGCGGTGCTGGACAGCGGCGAGCTGTTCGGCGTCTACCCGGAGGGCACCCGGTCGCCCGACGGCAAGCTGTACCGCGGCAAGGTCGGCGGCCTGGCCCGCGTCGCGCTGGCCACCGGCGCCCCGGTGATCCCGGTCGCCATGATCGACACCGAGAAGGTGCAGCCGCCCGGCCAGGTGATCCCCAACTTCGGCATCCGCCCCGGCATCCGGATCGGCCGCCCGCTGGACTTCTCCCGCTACCACGGCATGGAGAACGACCGCTTCATCCTCCGTTCGGTGACGGACGAGGTGATGTACGAGATCATGCGGCTCTCCGGCCAGGAGTACGTGGACATCTACGCGACCGCCGCCAAGCGGCAGATCGCGGACGACAAGAAGAAGGCCGACGCCGAGCGCCGGGCCGCCGCCAAGGCGGAGAAGGCGGAGGCCGCCGAGGCCGAGAAGGCGGAGAAGGCCGCCGAGGCGGGCACCTCGGAGAAGCAGCAGGAGAAGCCGGAGTAGGCGTCCGGACGGCCGCTCGGCCGCCCGGACGGGCCCAGGGGAGGGGCGGATGACGGACGACGGGGGCAGAGCCGGCGCGGTCGGCGGCACGGTGGCGGCCGGCGGCATGTCCGTCGAACTCCCGCTGTGGAAGGCGATCTCCTACTTCCGGGTGCTGGCCCTGTGCTACGCCCTGCTGCGGTACTTCAACTCGTACCTGCACTTCCTGCACCCGGTGGCCGGCTGGATCTTCCTCGGCGCGCTGACCCTGTGGACCCTGGCCAGCACCCGGGCCTTCGCCAACCCGCAGCGCTGCACCTGGTACGTCCTGGGCGCCGACCTCACCCTCGCCGTCACCGGCATCGTGATGAGCGGCATGACCGACTCCCCGGCCCGGATCAGCCACGGCGCGCCCACCCTGCCGACGATCTGGGCGGCCGGCACGGTGCTGGGCTTCGCCGCGAAGGGCGGCTGGCGCCCGGCGGCGGCCTCGGGCTCGGTGATCGGCGTCGCCAACATCCTCGGCCACGGCGGGCCGACCGGCGACAACATCCACAACATCGTGCTGCTGATGGTGGCCGGCTGCGCGATCGGCTACGTGATCGAGCTGGCCCGGGCCAGCGAGGCCACCCTCACCCGGGCGCTCCAGGTCGAGGCGGCCACCCGGGAGCGCGAGCGGCTCTCCCGCGACATCCACGACGGCGTGCTCCAGGTGCTCGCCCTGGTCCAGCGGCGCGGCGCGGAGCTGAGCGAGCGGACGGCCTCCGGCGCGGACTTCGCCGAGCTCGGCCGGCTGGCCGGTGAGCAGGAGCGCGCGCTGCGGGCGCTGATGACGGGCGGTCCGCTGCCGGCGCGGCGCGCGTCGCGGTCCGACGCCGCCGAGCCGCCGGACCCGCACGCGCCGTGCGACCTGACCGTGCTGCTGCGCCCGTACGCGGACGAGCGGATCACGCTCTCCGCCCCCGGCACCCCGGTGCTGCTGCCCGGTCAGGCGGCGGGCGAGCTCGCGGCGGCCGTCGGCGCGGCCGTCGACAACGTGCGCAAGCACGCGGGGGAGCGGGCCCGGGCCTGGATCCTGGTCGAGGACGAGCCGGAGGCCGTCACGGTCGGCATCCGCGACGACGGGCCCGGCTACGCCCCGGGCCGGTTGGGCGAGGCCGAGCAGGCGGGCCGGCTCGGCGTCTCCCAGTCCATCCGCGGCCGGCTGCTGGACCTCGGCGGCACGGCCGAGCTGTACTCGGCGCCCGGGGAGGGCGTCGAGGTCGAACTGCGCGTCCCGAGGAAGGCCACTCAATGACCAGCCAGCCGATGACCGATCAGCCGACCGCCGACCGGCCGGTGCGGGTGATGGTGGTGGACGACCACCCGATGTGGCGGGACGCCGTCTCGCGTGACCTCGCCGAGGCCGGACTGGACGTGGTGGCCACCGCGGGCGACGGCGAGGAGGCCGTGCGCCGGGCCCGCGCCTGCACGCCGCAGGTGGTCGTGCTGGACCTCAACCTGCCCGGCCTGCCCGGTGCCGAGGTGTGCCGCCAGGTGGTCGCGCACGACCCGGCGGTGCGGGTGCTGGTGCTGTCGGCCAGCGGAGAGCACCAGGACGTGCTGGAGGCGGTGAAGTCCGGCGCGACCGGCTACCTGGTGAAGTCGGCCGGGCGGGAGGAGCTGCTGGACGCGGTGCGCCGTACGGCCGTCGGCGACGCGGTGTTCACCCCGGGCCTGGCCGGCCTGGTGCTCGGCGAGTTCCGCCGGCTGGCCGCCGAGCCGGCCCCGGCCTCGGCGCCGGCCGCCCCGCGGCTGACCGCCCGGGAGACCGAGGTGCTGCGGCTGGTGGCCAAGGGGCTGTCGTACCGGCAGATCGCCGACCGGCTGGTGCTGTCCCACCGGACGGTGCAGAACCACGTGCAGAACACGCTCGGGAAGCTGCAGTTGCACAACCGGGTGGAGCTGGTCCGGTACGCCATCGAGCAGGGCCTGGACGACGAGGTCTGAGGGTCCGGCAGCGGCTGCGGCGGGGGGGGGGGGGGGGGGGGGGGGGGGTTCCCCGCCCGGTTTATTCTTGCCCTATTCCCTTTCTCCTTTTCTCCCCCA
>NZ_JBVJBI010000026.1:0-19582 GCF_055589745.1 Kitasatospora sp. NPDC041917
CCGAAGGTCTCGGCCGCCCAGGCGAGGACCTCCTGCGCGGAGGCCTCCTCCAAC
Source organism: Kitasatospora sp. NPDC041917 (assembly GCF_055589745.1). NCBI lineage: Bacteria > Bacillati > Actinomycetota > Actinomycetes > Kitasatosporales > Streptomycetaceae > Kitasatospora > Kitasatospora sp. NPDC041917. The sequence goes on from NZ_JBVJBI010000026.1 coordinate 55, forward strand.
GCGCGCCCGGCCCTCTCCGCCAACGACGCGTAGTCAGTCGCTGTGCTGCTCATGTGACGTACCCCCGTGGTTGGTCGGTGACAGCAGGCCGAGGAACTTCAGCTGGAAGGCGCGGCGGCATCCGTGGCACTCCCAGGCGCCGTGCCCGGCCTCGGAGGGGCGCAGGTCCTCGTCCCCGCAGTAGGGACAGAAGAAAGGGGCCGCTCGCTCGCTCACGACAGCTGGTCCTCGGTCGCCCGGGCCGCCCACTGGGCGAAGCGCTCGCCCTCGGTGCGGTCGGCCTGGTAGCGGGTCAGCACGCGCTCGACGTAGTCGGGCAGGCCCGCGCTGGTGACCTTGAGGCCGCGGACCTTGCGGCCGAAGCCGGCCTCCAGGCCGAGCGCGCCGCCGAGGTGCACCTGGTAGCCCTCGACCTGCTCGCCGTGCTCGTCGGTGACCAGCTGGCCCTTGAGTCCGATGTCGGCGACCTGGATGCGGGCGCAGGCGTTCGGGCAGCCGTTGATGTTGATGGTCAGCGGCTCGGCGAAGTCCGGCAGGCGCTGCTCCAGCTCGTCGATGAGGGTGCGGCCGCGCTCCTTGGTCTCGACGATGGCGAGCTTGCAGTACTCGATGCCGGTGCAGGCCATGGTGCCGCGGCGGAACGGCGAGGGGGTGACCCGCAGGTCGAGCGCCTCCAGGCCGGCCACCACGGAGTCGACGTGCTCCTCGGCGATGTCGAGGACGATCATCTTCTGCTCGGCGGTGGTGCGCACCCGGTCGCTGCCGTGGGCGGCGGCGAGGTCGGCGATCCGGCCGAGCAGCTTGCCGTCGACCCGGCCGACGCGCGGCGCGAAGCCGATGTAGAACTTCCCGTCCTGCTGCCGGTGGACGCCGACGTGGTCGCGCCAGCGGGCGGCGGGCTCGGTCGGGGCGGGGCCGTCGAGCAGCGGGCGCTCGAGGTACTCGTCCTCCAGCACCCTGCGGAACTTCTCCACGCCCCAGTCGGCGACCAGGAACTTCAGCCGGGCGCGGTTGCGCAGGCGCCGGTAGCCGTAGTCGCGGAAGATGCCGATGACGCCGCCGTAGACGTCGGCGACCTCCTCCAGCGGGACCCACGCGCCCAGCCGCACGCCCAGCTTGGGGTTGGTGGACAGGCCGCCGCCGACCCAGAGGTCGAAGCCGGGGCCGTGCTCGGGGTGGACCACGCCGACGAAGGAGACGTCGTTGATCTCGTGCGCGACGTCGAGCAGCGGGGAGCCGGAGACCGCGCTCTTGAACTTGCGCGGGAGGTTGGAGAAGTCAGGGTTGCCGATGAAGCGGCGCTGGATCTCCTCGATGGCGGGCGTGCCGTCGATGATCTCGTCCTCGGCGATGCCGGCCACCGGGGAACCGAGGATGACACGCGGGGTGTCGCCGCAGGCCTCGGTGGTGGACAGGCCGACGGCCTCCAGCTTCTGCCAGATCGCCGGGACGTCCTCGATCCGGATCCAGTGGTACTGGATGTTCTGGCGGTCGGTCAGGTCGGCGGTGCCGCGGGCGTACTGCTCGGAGACCTCGGCGATCGCCCGCAGCTGGGGGACGGTCAGCCGACCGCCGTCGATGCGCACGCGGAGCATGAAGAACTCGGCGTCCAGCTCGTGCGGGTCCAGGATCGCGGTCTTGCCGCCGTCGATGCCCTCCTTGCGCTGGGTGTAGAGCCCCCACCAGCGCATCCGGCCGCGCAGGTCGGCCGGGTCGATCGAGTCGAAGCCCCGGTGCGCGTAGATCGTCTCAATACGTGTCCGCACATTGAGACCGTCGTCGTCCTTCTTGAACTGCTCGTTGGCGTTCAGGGGGGTGTAGTGGCCCATGCCCCACTGGCCTTCGCCGCGATGGCGGGTCGCCTTGCGGGCCGCTGCGGGGCGGCGCTCGGCGGCGCGGTCGGCCGTGGGCTCGACGGTCTCGGAGGAGGTGGCCATGGTGAAGTCCTTCGGGGCAGGTGGCGCTGGCGCCGAATAGGTCGCGGGGCGTGCTCGGCCGTGCGGTGCCGCTCTGACCTGCGGATTTCTCAAGGCCTTGAGGGCAGTGACCGGGACCGGGCGGGCGCCTGCGCATCCGCTGCGACGGGGATGGCGGGGGAGGTCGGCGCCGGGTGCGGTGGTGCGGCGGAGTCGGGCTCAGGTCACCGGACAGATGGCGCTGGACACGCGAAGGAGGTCGACGTGGAGTCGACCTACCAGGGTGGTTCCGGCGCTAGACATGGCAAGAGATTCGCACGGCGCGGGACTCGCGGTCCACTAACATCCGAATACTGGACGTTGAGGTTTCGTCAGGCGAGACATCCGAACGTTCCCGCCGCTCCCCGCCGGGGCGCCCGGCCACGCGCCCGTACCCCCGGGGAGATCAACCGCGCGGCCCCGGCCCGATACGGTGGGCCCTGTGCAAGCAGCAGGCGATACGAGCAGACCGAACGCCGAGCGGCCCTCCCGGCGAAGGGGCAAGGGCGCGCGGCGGGCGGCGAAACAGGCCACCTGGCGCCGCACGGCGTGGGAGCTGGTCAGGGACACCACCAACACCTGCGTCGAGTACCGGGTCACCGGGCTCGCCGCGGAGGCGGCCTTCTTCACCCTGCTGTCGATCCCGCCGCTGCTGCTCGGGCTGGCCGGCACCCTCGGCTACCTCGACGAGTTCGTCGGCGCGGGCACCATCGCCGGGCTCAAGAAGAGCATCCTCTCGGCCTCCGGGACGGTGCTGTCGGACTCCTCCGTCAACGAGGTCGTGGTCCCGCTGCTGGACGGGGTGTTCGACCGCACCCGGCCCGACCTCGTCTCGATCGGCTTCCTGCTGTCCCTGTGGTCCGGCTCCAGGGCCCTGTACATCTTCATCGACACCATCACCGTCATGTACGGGCTCGACGGCAAGCGGGGCATCGTCAAGACCCGGCTGATGTCGCTCAGCCTCTACTTCGGCGCCCTGGTGATCGGCTCGCTGGTGCTGCCGCTGCTGATGGTCGGTCCGGGGCTGCTGGAGAACGCGGTGCCGGGGGTGTCCGGGCTGGTCGGCGCCCTCTACTGGCCGGTCGCGATCGTGCTGCTGACCGTCTCGCTGACCACCCTCTACCACCTGGCCGTCCCGGTCTCGACCCCGTGGCGCGAGGACATCCCCGGCGCCCTGGTCGCCCTGGTGGTGCTGGTCTTCTGCAGCGTCGGCCTGCGGGTCTACCTGGTCAGCTCGGTCGAGGGCCCCTCGGTGTACGGCTCGCTGGCGGCGCCGGTGGCCGTGCTGCTGTGGATCTTCGTGGTGGCGCTCGCGGTGCTCATCGGCGCCGCGATGAACGCCGCGATAGACCGCCGCTGGCCCACCCTGGAGACCGCCGACGCGCGTGCCGAGAACGAGCGCGCCCACGAGGAGGCGGCCGCCGCCGTGGTCCGCGAGGTCGCCGCCCGGCGGGCCGTCGAACGGGCCCGGCGCGCCCGCGAGCTCGGGCTCGCCGAGGGCGTCGAGGAGGAGTGGGGCGAGGACGAGGGCGAGGACGTCGAGGTGCCCTCCGAGTACCCGGAGCGGTGGGCCGACGTGCTGGCCGCCGACAACGTGCGCGGCCGGCTCACCGCCCGCGGCGGGCCGCACCACCGGCCCGGACCGCCGCCGCCGGACAGCGACCGGCCGGCCGGGCCGCCGCAGGGGGGCGGGCCGGGAACTCCGCCGGGGCCGCAGTCGGGGCCTGCTTCCGGACCTGCTTCCGGGCCCGTGTCGGGGCCTGTGTCCGGGCCCGGTTCGGGGCCGCCCGGGCAGCAGCCGCCGGGGTACCCGCCGCGACCGCCCCGGCCGCCGTGGGACCAGCGGTAGGCGGAACGAAACGGCAGGAACGGACAGGGCCTCTCCCGCGGGTGCGGGGGAGGCCCTGTCGCTCTGGCGGGGCGGGCGTGGGGCGGGCGGGGCCGGCGGACGACGGGTCAGGTGGCGGCCCGGTGCGGTGGGTGGCCGTGGGCGGGGCGCAGCTCGGTCACGGCGGAGGGGTCGGCCGTGCCGGGGGCGGCGGGTTCCGGGGCCGTCGGGTTGGGGTGCGTCGGGGCCGACGGGTTCGGGTGCGTCGGGGCTGTCGGGTCCGGGTGCGTCCGGTTCGGGTTTGTGGGGGCCGGGGCCGGGGCCGGGAGCGGCTCGGGGGAGGGCCGGGGCGGGTCCAGGGCGATGCGTCCGGAGGAGTCGCTCAGCTTGAGCAGCAGCGCCACCATCAGCCAGTTCGCCAGCAGCGACGAACCGCCGGCGGCCAGGAACGGCAGGGCCTTGCCGGTCAGCGGGACCAGCCCGCTCACCCCGCCGACCACCACGAACACCTGGAGCGCCAGCGCCGCCGACAGACCGGTGGCCAGCAGCTTGCCGAACGGGTCGGTCAGGCCGATCGCGGTGCGCAGACCGCGCTGGATCAGCAGCACGTAGACCAGCAGGATCGCGGTCGCCCCGGCCAGTCCCAGCTCCTCGCCGATGGTGGTGAAGATGAAGTCGCTGCGCCCGGCGAAGCCGATCAGCCAGGGCCGTCCCGAGCCCAGGCCGGTCCCGGTCATGCCCCCGGTGCCCAGGCTGAACAGCGCCTCGGCGGGCTGCTCGGAGATCGCCTTGTCGTGCACCGGCTTGTAGTAGTCGAGCGGGTGCAGCCAGGCCTCGACGCGGCCGTGCACGTGCGGTTCCACGGTGCCGACCACCGCCGCGCCGCCGACCGCCATCAGCAGGCCGAGCACCACCCAGCTGGTGCGCTCGGTCGCCACGTACAGCATCACGATGAAGATGCCGAAGAAGATCAGCGAGGTGCCCAGGTCGCGTTCGAAGATCAGCACCAGCAGGCTGACCACCCAGATCGCCAGCACCGGGCCGGCGTGCCGTCCGCGCGGCAGGGTGAGCCCCCAGACCTTCCGCCCGGCCAGCGCCAGCGCGTCCCGGGCGGCCATCAGGTACCCCGCGAAGAAGATCGTGATCGCGACCTTCACGAACTCGTCCGGCTCGAAGGAGAGCCCGAACAGCCGGATCCAGCGCTTGGCGCCGAAGCTGTCGCCGGGGGAGAACACCGGTGCCGCCAGCAGGATCAGCGCACCCGCCATCAGCAGGTAGACGTAGCGCTGGAAGAAGCGGTGGTGCTTGACGAGGACGATCAGCGCGAGCGCCACCGCCACCGAGATGAACACCCACATCAGCTGGGAGGGCGCCGCCGGGAGCTTCTGGTAGTCGCCCTTGGCGGCGTGCGCGGCCTTGTAGCTGAAGTCCAGCCGGTCCAGCAGCACCAGCCCGAAGCCGGTCAGGAAGACGCCCAGCGGCAGGATCAGCGGATCGGCGAACGGGGCGAACCGGCGCACCGCCAGGTGGGCCGCCCCGGCCAGCGCGCCCAGCGACAGGCCGTGCACCAGCAGCCCGGGCGGCATCCGGCCGGTGAGCGCCAGGTTCGCGTCGACGTGTCCCGCCAGGCAGACGGCCACCGCGAGGGCCAGCAGGCCCAGTTCGATGTTGCGGTGGCGCGCCGCGAGTCGGCGGCCGTCGCCGCGTGCAGTGGTTCGCACCTCTTTTCATCCCCTTGTCGAGCACGTGGCGGGTCTCGCCGACGGCGCATCCTGCCAGACGTTTGTGTCTTCGCCGCGGTTGCCGGGAGGAGCGGGAACAGGGCAGAACTTTGCCCGGGCAAAGCTTTGTCGGGGCTCGGTAAAGCTTTGTTCAGGCCCGGGTATAGAGGCGGGCCCCGGGTGCGGCGGGGCCGTCGCGCGGGGACATCATGGCCGGGCGCCGGGGGAGCCCCGGCGCGGGGTGCCCGACCGGCCGGGGACCGCCGGGACGAGCGAGGTGAGCGGGCGGATGAACGCAGTGGTGGGCGGCGCGGCGGTCGGGCCGGCGGTCGGGTCGGTGGGCGGCCCGATGGTCGGGCCGGTGGGCGGGCCGACCGGTGGTCCCGCCTCGGTGCTCGCCTACAGCGGGCCGCCGCCGTGGCGGTGGTCCGACCTGGCGACCTCCTGGACGGCCGAGCCGCTGGTGCTCGTGCTGTCGGTGCTGCTCGGTGTCTGGTACCTGGCGGCGGTGCGCAGGGTCAACCGGGCGGTGGGTGAACGCGCGGTGGGTGACCGGGCGGCCGCGGGGGCCGGCGACGGGCGGCCGGTGGCCGGGCACCGCGGCGGGCGCTGGCAGCCCACCCGTACCGCCGCGTTCCTCGGCGGGCTGCTGCTGTGGGTCTGGTGCACCTGCTCCGGCCTCGGTGTGTACGACCGGATCCTCTTCACCGACCGGGCCGTGCAGGTCGTGCTGCTGCTGATGGTCGTTCCGCTGCTGCTCGCGCTCGGCGCACCGGTCTCCCTGCTGGTCGAGGCGGCACCGGCGGCCCGGCGGGAACGCGTTCTGCGGGCGCTGCGCAGCCGCCCGTCCAAGGTGCTGATGTTCCCGGCGGTCTCCACCGCGCTGCTGATGGCGCCGCCGTGGCTGCTCTACTTCACGCCCTGGTACGAGTGGTCGGTGTCCAGCGGGATCGGGAACGTGGTGCTGCACCTGGCACTGGTGCTGCTGGGCCTCGCCTACTTCTGGCCGCGTCTGCAGCTCGACCCGGTCGGGCACGAGTACCCCCACCTGGTCGGGCTGTTCATCACCTTCGCCGAGGTGATCTTCGACGCGGGGCTCGGGATCGTGCTGATCTACGGCGGGCACCTGGTCGCCGAGCACTACTACCTGGCGCTCGGGCGGCCGTGGGGCCCGAGCCCGGCGCAGGACCAGACCTGGGGCGGCAACGCGTTCTGGGTGCTGGGGGACCTGGTCGGGCTGCCGTTCCTGGCCGCGCTGGTGCGGCGGATGGTGGTGCAGGGGCGGGAGGAGACCGAGGCGGTGGACGCCGAGCTGGACGCCCGCTACGCGGCGGCCGCCGCGCGGGCGCGGGCGGCGGGAGGGCCGGAGGAGGAGGAGACCGGGATGCGGCCGTGGTGGCTGGACGACCCGAACCTCAAGCACCGGTACGGGGCGTAGCGCGGGCCCCGGCGGGGCTGGTCGAGCTGCGGCGGATGCGCGTGGCGGCGGACGGCGGTGCGGGGCGCTGTCTGGCCCCTGCGCGGCGGGCCAATTTTGGTCCTCAGAGGCCGCTCTGGCGACCGCCGCCTCGCGTTTCCGCAGGTCAAAAATAGGTTGGCCACAATCCCCCGCCCCGCTAGCGTGTGACACATCCGGTTCGGGGGCCATGGGGCCGCCCGAGGAGTAGAGAGCAGGAGGTGAACCCCCGTGGTCGTTGTCGCCCCGATAGCTGCCCAGGGCAGCACTCGCGTTCACCTCCTTTTCCCGGCCGCCGGCTGAGCCCTTCACGCCAGCCGTAGCCCGCCGGGATCATCTCCTCCCGAAGGGCCACTGCGTTGTTCAACGCTGCCTCCGTTTCGTCGTTCTCTTCTCCCTCTTCCTCCTCTTCGACTTCCGCCGACGCCTCCGCCCTGACCGGCTACGGCTGGACGGCCGAGCTCGCGGAGCTGTTCACCCCGTTCGGCGAGGCCGGGCTGCTCCCGGCCCGGATCGTCCGGGTCGACCGCGGCCAGTGCGACGCCGTCATCGCCGACCCGGAGACGGGTGAGCCGCGCACCGTCCGGTTCGACACCCGGCCGGTGGGCGACGCCGACATGATCAACTGCCCGTGCACGGGCGACTGGGCGGCGGTCGACCTGTACGCCCAGCCGATGGCCTCCGTCGTCGCGCTGCTGCCGCGCTCCACCGCGATCATCCGCAAGGTGGCCGGCAAGCGCTCCGACGGCCAGGTGCTGGCCGCCAACGTCGACACCGTGCTGATCGCCTCCTCGCTCGCGACCGACCCCGACCTCGGACGGATCGAGCGCTTCCTCGCCCTGGCCTGGGAGTCCGGCGCCGACCCGCTGGTCGTCCTCACCAAGGCCGACCTCGTCGACGACGCCGACTTCATCCGGTCCGACGTCGAGGCGGTCGCCCCCGGAGTCACGGTGCTCGTGGTGAGCGCCGAGACCGGCGAGGGCATGGACGTGCTCCGCGCCTGCACCCCCGGCACCACCGCGGTGATCGGCCAGTCCGGCGTCGGCAAGTCCACGCTCACCAACGCGCTGGCCGGCTCCGCGGTGATGACCGTCCAGGAGGCCCGCGAGGTCGACCAGAAGGGCCGCCACACCACGACCACCCGAGAACTGATCCCGCTGTCCGGCGGGGGCGTGCTCATCGACACCCCCGGGCTGCGCGAGGTCGGCCTCTACGGAGGCGAAGGCGTGGACCTGGCCTTCGCCGACATAGCCGAGCTGGCCGAGGAGTGCCGCTTCCAGGACTGCGGCCACCACACCGAGCCCGGCTGCGCGGTGCAGGCGGCGCTGGCCGACGGCACCCTGCCGCAGCGCCGAATGGACAGCTACCTCAAGCTCCAGCGCGAGAACGACTGGATCGCCTCGCGCACGGACGCCCGGGTGGCCAAGGCGCGGCTGAAGAAGTGGAAGACGATCACCAAGTCGATGCGAGCCGTGGGAGGTCCGGTGAAGCGCTGAGCCCGGGCACCGGCCGGCCGCCGCACAACGGCCGCCGGCCGGCCCCCGCCGGGCCCGCCCGGCTCAGCGGAGGTCCGCCACCACGCGGAAGCGCTGCAGGACCACCGGAGTGGTGTCGTCCACGGCGAAACCCGGGTCATCGAGGGCGTCGAGCATCTCCGGACTGCGCCAGAAACCGCTCGTGCACCGCACGCCACTCGGCCACGCTGGTGCACCCCTCGCCCTCGTCCAGGGCGTGCTGGAGGTCGACCTCCGCGAGCGGGACCACCCGGACGTCCGTGGTCTCGATCACGGCGACCCTGCGGCCGTCCGAGTCAAGGACCACGGAGCGCTCACCGGCCAGCGGCAGGGGCTCGCCCTCGTGCTCGTAGTCGGCGATCAGGCCGGTGGTGCTGGTCTTGGCACCGTCGAGGATCGCGGCGACCAGCTGGTCCCGCAGAGGGCCGGGGAACGCGAACTCTGCCGGAGGCAGGGCGACGACGCGCGGGTCGTCCGGGCCGGTGTAGGGCTGCTGCTCGCTCATGCCGCGAGAGTAACGGCGGGGCGTTCGGCGGGCGCGCGAATTTCGGGGCCGCGGGCCGGTGCGGTGGGCCTGCGGGTTGTGGGCCGTGGACCGTGGGCCACGGGTCGTGGGCTCACGGTGTGGCGGGTGGCGGGTGGCGGGTGGGTGGGGAGGGGGGAGGGGAGGGGAGAGGGGGGAGGGGAGGCCCCCGAAGCAGCGATCAACGGCGATGTCCGATTCCCGCCAGTCACCCCCCGCCCAGTGCCGCAAACTGGACAACGTGATCGACGACGACATCCGGTACCGAGCCGTGGACAGCCGCGACTCCCGCTTCGACGGGGTCTTCTTCACGGCGGTCACCTCCACCGGCATCTACTGCCGTCCGAGCTGCCCCGCCGTGACCCCCAAGCGCGTCAACTGCGTCTTCTACCCCAGCGCCGCAGCGGCCCAGGGGGCGGGCTTCCGCGCCTGCCGCCGCTGCCGCCCCGACTCCGTGCCGGGCTCGCCCGAGTGGAACCACCGCGCCGACCTGGTCGGCCGCGCGATGCGCCTGATCGGTGACGGCGTGGTGGACCGCGAGGGCGTCGCCGGCCTGGCCGGCCGCCTCGGCTACAGCGCCCGCCAGCTGCAGCGCCAGCTGATCGCCGAGCTCGGCGCCGGCCCGATCGCGCTGGCCCGCGCCCGCCGCGCGCAGACCGCCCGCCTGCTCCTCCAGACCACCGAACTGCCCGTCACCGACGTCGCGTTCGCGGCCGGCTTCGCCTCCGTCCGCCAGTTCAACGACACCGTGCGCGAGGTCTACGACCGCACTCCCAGTGGTCTGCGCGCCGAGGTCGCCGCCGGCCGCCGCAGCGCGACCCCGGCCGGCGGCCTCACCCTGCGCCTCGCCTACCGCGGCGCGCTCGACAGCGAGCACCTGATCGACTTCCTCGCCCTGCGCGCGGTCCCCGGCGTGGAGGAGGTCGTCCCCGGCGCGCGGCCCGGTGTGCGCGTGTACCGTCGTACCCTCGCGCTCCCGTACGGCCACGGCATCGCCGAGGTCGACGGCCTGGCGCCGGGCGAGCCGCCCACCCGCGGCTGGCTCGACTGCCGCCTGCTGCTCGCCGACCTGCGCGACCTCCCGACCGCCGTTCAGCGCCTGCGCAACCTCTTCGACCTGGACGCCGACCCGCTCGCGGTCGACGAGCAGCTCGGCGCCGACCCGCTGCTCGGCCCGCTGGTCCGCGAGCGCCCCGGCCTGCGCTCGCCCGGCCACGTGGACCCGCACGAGCTCGCCGTCCGCGCCGTCCTCGGCCAGCAGATCAGCGTCGTCGCCGCCCGTACCCTGGCGGGACGGCTCGCCGAGAAGTACGGCACCGCGCTGCCCGAGCCCAGCGGCGGCCTGCGGCTGCTCTTCCCGAGCGCGGCCGCCCTGGCCACCGCCGATCCGGAGGACTTCGCGATGCCCGTCGCCCGCCGCCGCGCGCTCACCGGCCTGTGTGCCGCGCTGGCCGAGGGCGTGGTCCGGCTCGACAGCGGGGTCGACCGGGAGGAGGCCGCGGCCGGCCTGCTGGACCTGCCCGGCATCGGCCCCTGGACGGTCGGCTACCTGCGGATGCGGGCGATGGCCGACCCCGATGTCTTCCTCCCGAGCGACGTGGGCGTCAAGCACGGCCTGCTCCGGCTCGGCGCCGCGGGGGATCCGAAGTCCGCCGACCGCGCCGCCGAGGCCTGGGCCCCGTGGCGCTCCTACGCCGTCCACCGGCTGTGGGCCGGCCCCGTGAGCACCGGCCCCGCGAGTACCAGTCCCGCGAACACCGGCATCAGCACCAGCAACACCAGTGACACCAGTACCGGAACGGAGAACGGACGAGCATGAGCACCACCGTCTACACCACCATGGAGAGCCCCTTCGGCCGGCTGCTGCTCAGCGGCGTGCTGCCCGAGGAGGGCGAACCGGCCGCGCTGGCCACGGTCACCGTGCCCGGCCAGAAGTACGCGCTGGCCGAGCCCGCCGACGACTGGGTCCTCGACCCGGAGGCGCTCGCCGAGCCGGTGGCCCAGCTGACCGACTACTTCGCCGGCAAGCGCACCGGCTTCGACCTCCCGCTCGCGCCCGAGGGCACCGAGTTCCGCCGCAGGATCTGGGCGGCACTGGACGAGATCCCGTACGGCAAGACCGTCACGTACGGCGAACTCGCCGAACTGGCCGGGCAGGAGCCGCGCATGGTCCGGGCGGTCGGCGGCGCGGTGGGCGCCAACCCGCTGCTGATCGTCCGCCCCTGCCACCGGGTGCTCGGCGCCGGCGGCGCGCTCACCGGCTTCGCCGCCGGCGTGGACCGCAAGCGCTGGCTGCTGGACCTGGAGAGCGGCACCCTGTTCTGACCGCCGGTGCGCCGCGAACGTCCGAGCACCCGACGTCCGAGCACCGGACCTTCGAGCATCGGACCTTCAAGCACGGCAGCCCCGCTGAGCGCCCCCGTCCGCTGAGCGCCCCCGTCCGCTGAGCCCCCCATCGCCGAGCCCCCATCGCCGAGCTCCCACCGCCTGCCGCTCAACTCCGCAGTTCCACCCGCCAGTTGTTGCTGCGCATGAGCCGTCCGGGCGGGAACTCGAAGTCCGTCCCGCCGAGCAGTGTGAAGCCGGCCTTCGCGCAGACCGCGTTGGAGGCGGGGTTGTCCACCGAGGGGAAGGCGTGCAGGTGGGGATGGGCGGCCTCGCGGCGGGCGGCCTCGACCGCCGCGCGGGTCGCGGCGACCGCGATGCCCCGCCCCTGGAAGCCGGGCAGCACGTTCCACCCCATCTCGTGGACGGTCCGGCCCTCCCACGTCCGGGTGCCGTAGCCGACCGTCCCGACGGCCTCGCCCTCGGGCAGCAGCACGATCCGGTACATGCAGCCGAGCCCGGACGGGACGAAGTCCAGGTAGCGCCGGTGTCGTACGAGCAGCTGCTCGGCGCTCTCCGGCCCGCCGACGTGCTTCTTCATCTCCGGCGTGTTGACCCGGCGCAGCAGCGCGAGGTCGTCGTCCGTCCAGGGCTCGATCCGTACCGCTGTGCTGGTCATGCCGGGGACGGTAGCGGCGGGCGAACGCGGCGGCCAGTGGTTTTCACCCGGCCGCGGGCTCCTGGGCGGGTGCCGGCTCGGGCCCGGTGCCCGGCTGTGCGAGGGCGCGGGCGAGCTGTTCCAGGCCCGGCAGGGCGTTGACGACCGCCGCGCGGTCGGCCGGGTCGAGGGTGCCGAGCGCGGTGGCGATGCGGCGCTCGTGGGCGTGCTGCCAGTCGTCCAGCTGTCGCCGGCCCGCCGGGGTGAGGGCGATCCGGGCGGTGCGGCGGTCGCCGGGGTCGGCCTGGCGGTCCACGAAGCCGGCGTCGAGCAGCTTCCCGACCAGTCCGCTGACGGTGTTGGGCGCGAGCCGCTGCCGTGCGGCCAGCTCGCCGACCCGCAGCGGCGCGGCGGCCAGTGTCTGGAGGAGTTCGACCTGCGCCATCGGCAGGGACTCCCACGGGTAGTCGGTGCGGATGCTGCTGCGCAGCGCGCGGCGCAGCCGGGTGACGGTGTCGGTCAGCTGCCGGGCGTGCTCGACCGCCGGGTCGGGGCTTGCGGTGGCGGGGTCGGGAACGTGTGGTGACGACGGCATGGCGGACAGCGTATCGCCTGGTACGGGGCGGTTCGGCGGCTGGTCGGGGCCCCGGGGCCGCGCCGTGTTGCGGCTCTGTCGCAGGCCTTGCCGCGGGCGTCCGTCCGGCACCGTCCGTACCGTGGGACACATCCTGTCGTAGAACGAGCTGCTCGTAGAGAGAACATATCTGTATCCGATATATTCGTACCCATGAACGCCACCGCCCTTGCCTCGCGGCTGCTCACCGAGCGGCCCCGGCCGCGCGGCATAGCCGGCTGGCGCCACGCCCACTGGCTCGCCGTCGGCACGGTCTGTCTCGGCGCCTTCCTCGGCCAGCTGGACGCCAGTGTCATCGCCCTGGTCTTCCCCGCCATCGGCCGGGACTTCGACGCGGGCTTCGCCGCCGTCGAGTGGGTCGCCCTCGCCTACCTGCTGGTCCTGGTCGCCCTGCTGGCCCCGATCGGCTGGCTGTCGGACCTGGTCGGCCGCAAGACGATGTACATCGGCGGCTTCGCGGTCTTCGGCCTCTCCTCGCTCGGTGCCGGATTCGCCGGCGGTCTCTGGGCCCTGGTCGGCTGCCGCGCCGTCCAGGCGGTGGGCGCCGCGATGATGCAGGCCAACAGCGTCGCTCTGGTCGCGCGGGGCGTTCCCGAGCACGCGATGCGGCGCGCGCTCGGCATCCAGGCCTCCGCCCAGGGCCTCGGCCTGGCACTCGGGCCCAGCCTCGGCGGGCTGCTGGTCGAACACGCCTCGTGGCGCTGGGTGTTCTGGGTCAATGTGCCGATCGCGGCGTTCGGCATCCTGGCCGGCTGGTTCCTGCTGCCCCGCACCCGGGCGGCGGGCGCCCCCGCGGCCGTACCGGGCCCCCGCCCTGCGAACTCCCCCGGCGGGGAAGCCCACCGCGCCGGGGGCCGTCGAAACGATGCCCACCGCAACGAAGCCCGGCGGACCGCGACCGGCGACGCCGCCCGCTTCGACCTGCCCGGCCTGCTGCTGCTCACCGGGGCGACCACCTCGCTGCTGCTCGCCCTGTCCACCGCCTCCGGCCTGCCCCTGCCCGGCTGGGCGGTGGCCGCCCTGCTGTTCGCCTCCGCCGCCCTGACCCTGGCACTGGTGCGCCAGGAACGGCGGGCCGCCCGGCCGATCCTGGCGCCCGGGCTGGTCAACACCCCGGGCGTGCGCTCCGGCCTGGTGGTGGGGCTGATCGGCTATCTGCTGCTGTTCTGCCCGCTGGTGCTGGGCCCGGTGCTGCTCACCGGCGCCGGGGTGTCGACGGCCCACGCGGGCCTGGTGATCACCCTGCTGCCCGCCGGGTTCGCCTTCGCCGCGACGGTCGGCGGCGGGCTGCTGCCCCGGGGCTGGTCGGACGTGACCAGGTGCCGCTGGGGTGCGCTGCTCGCGGCCGGCGGGCTGCTGCTGTTCGCCCTGCTGCCGGCCTCGGACGCGGCGGCGGCCCCGCTGCTGATCGCCGGTTACGGGCTGGGTCTGCTGCTGCCCGCCAACAACGCGCTGGTGATGCGGGCGATCCCGGCGCAGTGCTCGGCGGTCGGCGGCGGCATGGTGAACATGGCCCGCAGCCTCGGCACGGCGCTCGGCATGGCGCTGTCCGTCCTCGGTGTCCACCTGGCGGGCGCCGAGTCCGGTGGGCGGACGGTACTGCTCGTCCTCGCCGCCGTCGCCGCGGCGGCGGCGCTGCTCACCCGGCCCGTCCGGGCCTGAGGAGCGCAGGGCCCCGCTACCGCGCCTCGGTACGGGCGTGCGGGGGCCCCGGTGCGTTCAGGGCGTCCTGGGCGCGGTTCAGGCCGCGCCGCACCAGCGTCTCCAGGGCGTCCGCGCAGCGGTCCAACTCGCCGGGCATGGCGGCCAGTTCATCCTCCGAGAACTTCTTCAGCACGAAGTCCCCGACGCTCTGGCCCTTCGGCGGACGTCCGATGCCGAACCGCAGCCTGACGAAGTCCCGGGTGCCGAGCACCTCGCCCACCGAGCGCACCCCGTTGTGGCCGCCGGGGCCGCCGCCGCGCTTGAGCCGGGCGGAGCCGAAGGCGAAGTCCAGGTCGTCCTGCACCACCACCAGCCGCTCGACCGGGACGCCGTGGCGGCGCAGCAGCGCGGCCACCGGGCGGCCGGACAGGTTGATGGACCACCACAGCGGCTTGGCCAGCAGCACTCGGTGGCCGTCGACGGCGATCTCGGCCACCAGGGTGGCGATCCCGCGCCGGCGGAACGGGGCGCCGTGCCGTTCGGCCAGCCGGTCCACGGCGAGGAAGCCCGCGTTGTGCCGGGTGAGCCGGAACCACGGGCCGGGGTTGCCCAGGCCGGCGATCAGCCAGGGGGCGTCGGGGGTCATGCGAGGGTTCTCCGGAGGGGTGGGGGTGTGGGGGGAAGACGGCGGACGGCCGGGGCGCGGCGGGGACGGTACGGGACCGTCCCCGCCGGCGCCCCGGCCGTCCGGGAACACGCGGGACCTGCGGGACCTGCGGGACGTACAGGACGTACGAGACCTGTGGGACCCGGGGACACCCGGACCCGAAGGACACGTACGAGCCGCAGGGCGAGCCCGCGGAACGAGCACTCAGGAGGCGGGCACGCCGGGCTCGGCGCCGCGCTCCTTGAGCATGTCGGTCATCAGCTGGAGCTCGGAGGTCTGGGCGACCACCATCGACTGGGCGAGCCGCTTCTCGGCATCGTTCCGGGCCTTGTCGACGTAGCCCTGGGCCATCTCGACGCCGCCCTTGTGGTGCTCGATCATCAGCTGGAGGTAGTACACCTCGGCGTCCCGCCCGCTGAGCGTGCGCAGCTTCGCGATCTGGGTGTTGGTGGCCATGCCCGGCATCAGCGAACCGTCGTGGGCCTGGTACTCGTGGCCCATCTTCATCCACGCCATCGGCGTGGCGGTCGAGTGCTGGGGCAGCCCCCACTGGTCGAGCCAGCCCATCATCATCCCGCGCTGGTTGGCCTGGGTGTTGATGATGTCGAAGGCCAGGGTGCGGGTCGGCTCGTCGGCGGTGCGGTCGCGGACGACGAACGACAGGTCCACGGCCTGCTGGTGGTGGGTCGCCATGTCGCGGGCGAACCCGGCCTCGGGGGAGTCGTTCGCGGGGACGGACAGCGTGGACGAGCCGGACGCCGAGGTCCCGCTCGCCACCAGGGCCGGCACCCCGAGCGCCAGCGCCACGGCAGCGGCCAGCGCGGCCGGCCACCACATGCGGCGGCGGCGCGGGGCCCCCACCTCCTGGACGCCGTCCGCCGCGGCGTCCACGGCGTCCAGGGCGCCCGCGCTGTCCGCGCCGTCCGCCGTCACGGCCTCGCCTGGGCGGCCCGCGTCGGCGGTCACATCTGCCCCATGGTGCAGGAGGCGCCCGGCTCCTGGGTCTGCTTGCCCTGGACGTACTTGGTGAAGAACTGCTCCACCCGCGGGTCGCTGGCGCTGTCCACGGTCAGCTGGGTGCTCCAGGCGTTCAGGGTGATGGTGCCCTGCTCGTCCGGGTACGGGCTCATCAGCGAGTACGGGGTCTTCTTGACCCGGTCGGAGAGGGTCTTGACGTCGTCCGGCGTGGCCTTGCCGTTGTACGTCACCCAGACGGCGCCGTGCTCCAGCGAGTGGACGGCGCGCTCGTTCTCGACCGGCTGGTCGTAGACGTGGCCCATGCAGTCCAGCCAGATCGCGTTGTGGTCGCCGCCGACCGGCGGGGTCATCGGGTAGGTGACCTTGTCCTTGACGTGGGTGCGGCTCAGCTCGCCGAAGGTCTTCACGCCCGGGATGTCCGCGTTGGCGGCGGTCTCCTTGTCCTTCTTCTTCTGGTTCTGGTCCATGACGATCCAGGTGCCGGTGGCGATCGCACCGATCACCAGCACGCCGGCCGCCACCGAGGCGACGATCTTGTTGCGGCGGTCGCGGCGCTGCTCGGCGGCGCGCAGCTCGGCGATGCGGGCGCGGCGGTCGAGGCCGTCCTGCTTGCCGCCGGGCTTGTTGGACTGCTTGGAGGCGGAACCCATGGTGGTCGTCCTTGTCCCCGCCGCACCGGTCGGTGGCGGCGGTCAGCTGGTGTGAGAGGAGAAACGGATCCGTCGGCGGCTGCGCCGGCGGTGGGTTCCACTCAGGACCGGTGGACCTGGAGTTCGTGCAGATCGGGCACCGGGTGCGCGCCGTCGAGCAGACCGGTGGGCACCACCCGGGGCAGCGCCTCGGGCGCGGCCGGGGTCAGCGGTGACACGGCGGGTTGCGGCTGCGGCGGCGGGTTCGGCAGCTGGGCGTCCTGCGAGCAGTACGGGTGGCTGGAGCAGCCGTTGTTGCGCGGCGGCTGGCCGTCGGCGGTGCAGAGGATCCAGTGCCCCTGCTCCTCGGCCGTCCGGTGGTGGTCCGAGGACTTCGCGGACCCGGTGACCTTCGCGGCGTGGCCGGTGTAGGAGGAGTGCCCGGTGGCGACCTGGACACTGACCACGCTGACGACGGTGACGGCGCTGACCGGGGCCGCGTGCGGCGCCGGTTGGCCGGAGCCGTCCACCGCCTTCGCCTGGCCCGCGCAGGGCAGCAGCGTCAACAGCGTGACGAGCAGCAGGACCAACAGCCCACCTGCCGGGCGGCCCGCGGATGCGGCCCTCCCCGGTCGGGGCGAACTGGGGGCCGACGCGGTCATGCGCACATTTAATCAGCCGAACGAGTGATGCGATGCCCCCCATCGGCCCTCATTTTCGGGGGCCCGCACACCCGGATGGCCAGGAAACGCCCTGCTCCGGACACATCCGGCAAGCACGGACGGAACGGGAGCGGACGACCGGGCGACGCCACCGTGGACGGCCCGGCGAACCCCCTGGTGAACAGCCTGGTGAGCGCGGTGGCCGGGATGTTCCGGTGGGTGACCGGTTGTCGCCGAAACCCGGACAGGGTCGTCGCAGGTGGAGAACAATGTCGTCAGCCCGGCCCGCCGGGGGCGGCGCGACCACGGAACGACCAGGAGCCGCCAGATGAGCAAGCAGGGTGCACCCGCACAGCCGCACCGGCCGGACGACGGTTGGTGGGACGCCGTCTACGACGGTCCGACGGGCACCCTCCCGGACACCCCGCACGCCGACCCGGGGGACGGCAGCGTGGACGACTGGTTCGACACGGCGGCCGGGCTCATCGGGCAGCAGCGCTCGGCGGAACCGGCACCGGCACCGGCACCGGCACCGGCACCGGAGCCCGAACCCGAACTCGAACCCGAACCCGAGTCCGAGCCCGAGGCGGCCGTAGCGGCTTCCGGGGAGCCCGACGGCGCGGCGGGTTCTGAGAGCTCGGAGGGCTCGGCGGGCCGGGACAGCATCGACGACTGGTTCGACACCGCGGTCGGCGTGATCGGCGGAGCGGAGGGGATCGGGCGTCAGCGGACCTCCACGGAGACCCACCGGTTCCCGGCCCCCGACTTCGCCGACGACGCACCGAGGACGGCGCGCGCGCAGGACCCGGAACCCGCACCCAAACCGGCACCGGCACCGGCACCGGCACCGGCACCGGCACCGGCACCGGCACCGGCACCGGCACCGGCACCGGAACCGGTACCCGAGCAGGCATCGGCACCCGAACCCGCACCCGAGCCGGAGGCCGTACCGGGTCCAGACTCAAACCCGGCCCCAGCCCCGGACCTGGTCCCGGACCCGGACCCGGTCTCGCTGGAGAAGCCCACCCCGCCGCCCGCCCCCGAACCGGCGCAGCCGGACCCCGAACCCGCCGTTGCCGAGCAGCCCGAGCACCCCGAGGAACTGGTGCCGCTGGTGGAGGCGGAGAAGTCCGAGCCCCCCGCCCCCGGCTCCGCCCCCGAGCCCGAACCCGTCCACGCCTCGGAACCCGACCCGGAGCCCGTGGCCCAGACCGCCGCCGTCCCCGACCCCCGCCTGGCCGTCCGCGCACCGCTCGCCGACGGCGGCGCCGCGGTCCCGCACGTCGGCGAGCGCCCGCCGACCTACGGACCCGAGCCGACGGCCGTACCCGAGGCGGACCCGGGCGCACTGCGCGCGCTCGTCCCGGACACCGTGCTGGACGGCGCCCAGTACGGTCCGTCCGTCCTGCGTGCCGCCTCCGTCCGGGGTGACTCCGCGCGCTACCGGGGCGAGCCGCGCAGTGACTCCCTGCTGGTCACCCGGTTCGGCGAGGGCCCGGACGGGCTGCTGCTCGCGGTCCTCGGCGGCTTCGACCGTACGGGCGGAGCCGCGGAGGAGACGGTCACCCCGGAGGCGATCGCGGCCGCCAGCCGGGAGGCCTGCCACCAGCTCGCCGCCGCGATCGGGCGCAGCCGGGCCGGCCTGGCCGCGGACCTGCGCGACGGTGCCCGCGACCGGCTCCGCTACGGCCTCCAGCGCCTGGCCACCGGTGCGGCCGCCCCGCTGCGCGCCCTGGCGCCGCAGCCGGAGGGGGACGACATCCCGTCCCCGGCGTCGCTGCACTGCCTGATGGTGTCGCTGGACCCGGAGGCCGGCTACCGCGCGGCCTTCGGCGTCGGTCCGGGCGGGCTCTACCTGCTGCGCTCGGGCCACTGGATCGACGCCTACGCGGCGCGACTGCTGCACCACCCGGACGGTCAGCCGCCGTTCCCCGAGGCCCCGGTGCCCGGCCCGCGCCCGTTCCGCTTCCGGCTCGTCCCCGCGACGCCGGGCGACATCCTCCTCCTGTGCACCCCGGGCCTCGCCCGGCCCATCGCCGACGAGCCGGCCGTCGCGCACTTCCTCTCCACCCACTGGGCCCACCCCCACCCGCCGGGCACCGTCGACTTCCTCCGCCAGGTCCAGGTCCGCGCCAAGGGCTACGCCGACGACCGCACGGCCGCCGCCATCTGGACCGAGTGACCCCGCACCACCCCCCCCGACCCCAACCCGCCCAAGGACCCAATCCGGCCCCACCCGCCCGGCGCGGGGGGGGGGGGGGGGGGGGGGGTTTTGGGTGGGGGGGGGGGGGGGGGGGGGGGGGGGGGGGGGGGGGGGGGGGGGGGGGGGGGAAC
>NZ_JBVJBI010000026.1:19590-117982 GCF_055589745.1 Kitasatospora sp. NPDC041917
CGCGAGAAGTCGGCCAGGCCGACTTCTCGCGCGGCCGCGGGCGGGAGCCGCGGGCGGGTTCAGGTGCGCAGGAGGATGCCGGTGACGGCGGTGGCCTGGGTGAGGGCGGCGGGGCGGTGGGCGTCGGGGAGGCCGATGGCGATGGGGACGGCGAGGCCGTCGAGCAGGGCGCGGATCTGCAGGGCGCGGTCGGCGGCGGGGCCGGGGGTGAAGTGGCCGGCGGCGGCGCCCTCCTCGATGAGGGCGACCAGGTCGGCGTGCCAGGGGGCCTCGATCTCCTGCTGGCCCTGGCGGATCTCGGCGCTCGCGGGGGAGCGGCCCCACACCTCGACCCAGAGGATCCAGCGCGGGTCGCCCGCGCCCTCCGGCAGGTAGAGGCGCAGGTAGGCGTCGAGGCGCTGCCAGGGGTCGAGGGTGCGGTCGGCGAGGGCCTCGCGGCGGCGGGCGCCGAGCTGCTCCTCGCTCCAGCGCAGGGTTTCCAGCAGCAGCTGGTCCTTGCTGCCGAAGTAGTAGAGCAGGTGCCCGGCGCTCATCCGGAGCTGCTTGCCGAGCCCGGCCATGGTGAGTTTGGCGAGCCCGTGTTCGGCGATCGCGGCCCGGGCGGTGGCGAAGACCTCCTCGCGGGGGCGGGCCGGCCGGCGCGGGCGGGGGTCGGCCATGTGCGGGTCTCCTCGGTGGAACGGGGCCTCGGAAGCCGTCCGGGCGGGGGCGCGGGGCCCCCGCCCGGACGGGGCGTCAGAGTGCCTTCGGCTGCTGCTGGGTGATGCAGTGGATGCCGCCGCCGTTCGCGAAGATCTCGCGGGCGTCGACGAGTTCGACGGTGCGGCCCGGGTAGGCCTCGGCGAGGATGGCGGCGGCCTCCTGGTCGCGCGGGTCGTCGAAGGCGCACAGGACGACCGCGCCGTTGGCCACGTAGTGGTTGATGTAGGAGTAGTCGACCGGCTCGCCGTCCTCGTCCAGCAGGACGGTGGGGGCGGGCAGTTCGACGACCTCCAGCGGCCGGCCCCGGGCGTCGGTCGAGGCGCGCAGCACGGCGACCAGTTCGCGGCAGACCTCGTGGTCCGGGTGCGAGGGGTCGGGCTGGACGTGGGCGACCACGACGCCGGGGCGCACGAAGGAGGCGACGATGTCGATGTGCCCGCGGGTGCCGAACTCGTCGTAGTCGCGGGTGAGTCCGCGCGGCAGCCAGATCGCCTTGGTGGTGCCGAGGAAGGCGTGCAGCTCGGCCTCGACCTCCTCCTTGGTCCAGTCGGCGTTGCGGCCCTCGCCGAGCTGGACGGTCTCGGTGACCAGCACCGTTCCGTCGCCGTCGACGTGGATGCCGCCGCCCTCGTTGATCAGCCGGGAGGCGAAGCGCCGCACCCCGGTCAGTTCGCCGATGTGCTCGGCGATGTGCTGGTCCTTGTCCCAGCGGGCCCAGGACTGCGCGCCCCAGCCGTTGAAGATCCAGTCGGCGGCGGCCAGCGAGCCCTTGCCGTCGATCAGGAAGGACGGGCCGATGTCGCGCATCCACGCGTCGTTCAGCGGGCGCTCGACGATGTCGACCCGCTCGGAGACGTACTTGCGGGCCTCCTCGGTCTCACCGGTGTTGACGATCAGCGTCACCGGCTCGTACCCGACGATGGTGTCGGCGACGGCGGCCCAGGCCTGGCGGGCGGCGTGCAGCTGCTCGGGGCCGTCGAAGGTGGGGTTGGTGGTGGGGAAGGCCATCCAGGTGCGCTCGTGCGGGTGCCACTCGGCGGGCATCCGGTAGCCGAGGGAGGCGGGCGTGGGGGTGGTCGTCATCGAGTCCTCAAGAGGTCCGGGGCCGTGGCGCGGGGGGTCGGAGCGCGGGGGGTCAGAGAAAGTAGAGGCGGCTGAGCGAGACGCTGTCCGCGGGTTCGGAGCGCAGCGGCGAGCCGTCGAGCGAGACCAGCCCGGTCTCGGTGACCTCGACGTGGCCGACGCGGGCGTTGCGCACCATGTCGCGCGGTCCGATGCCGCGGGTGCCCCGGACGCCGACCCGGCGGCGGCGGGTGGGCAGCCCGTCGGCGGCCCGGTCGAGGTACGCGCCGTCGGCGGCGGCCTGGGCGACGAAGGCCACCGAGATGTCGGCGGCGGTCGCGCCGTGGGCGCCGAACTGCGGTCCCAGGACGAGCGGTTCGCAGCGGTCGGTGGAGGCATTGGGGTCGCCGACCACGCCGTACGCGGGGAATCCGGCCTTGAGGACCAGCTGCGGCTTGGCGCCGAAGTGGTCCGGGCGCCACAGCACGATGTCGGCGAGCTTGCCGATCTCGATGGAGCCGACCTCGTGCGCGAGGCCGTGGGCGATGGCCGGGTTGATGGTGAGCTTGGCGATGTAGCGCAGCACGCGCTCGTTGTCGTCGCCGCTCTCCGTCGTGCCGTACGAGCCGGTGCCGTCGAGCGGGCCGAGTTCGGCCTTCATCTTGCCGGCCATGGCGAAGGTGCGGCGCACCGTCTCGCCGGCCCGGCCCATGCCCTGGGCGTCGGAGGAGGTGATGCCGATGACCCCGAGGTCGTGCAGGACGTCCTCGGCGCCCATGGTGCCGGCCCGGATGCGGTCGCGGGCCATCGCGGCGTCGCCGGGCAGGTCGACCTTGAGGTCGTGCGCGGAGACGATCATGCCGAAGTGTTCGCCGAGGGCGTCCCGGCCGAACGGCAGCGTCGGGTTGGTGGAGGAGCCGATGACGTTCGGCACGCCGGCCATCTTGAGCACGTTGGGGACGTGTCCGCCGCCGCAGCCCTCGATGTGGAAGGCGTGGATGGTCCGGCCCTCCAGCACCTTCAGGGTGTCCTCGACCGACAGGCACTCGTTCAACCCGTCGGTGTGCAGGGCGACCTGGACGTCGTACTCCTCGGCGACCCGCAGCGCGGTGTCCAGGGCGCGGGTGTGCGCGCCCATGTCCTCGTGCACCTTGAAGCCGGACGCCCCGCCCTCGGCCAGCGCCTCGATCAGCGGGGCCTCGTCGGAGGACGAACCTCGGCCCAGGAAGCCGATGTTGACGGGCCAGGCGTCGAACGCGTTGAAGGCGTGGCGCAGTGCCCAGGGCGAGTTGACGCCGACGCCCCAGACCGGGCCGAACTCCTGGCCGATGATGGTGGTGACGCCGGAGGCCAGCGAGGCCTCCATGATCCGCGGCGAGAGCAGGTGGACGTGGGTGTCGATGGCGCCGGCGGTGGCGATCATGCCCTCGCCGGAGACGATCGTGGTGCCGGTGCCGACGACCACGTCCACGCCGTCCAGGGTGTCCGGGTTGCCGGCCCGCCCGATCGAGGCGATCCGGTCGCCGATCAGGCCGATCGAGGTTTTGCGGATGCCCTGGATCGCGTCGATCACCAGCACGTTGCTGATCACGACGTCGCAGGTGTCCCGGACCGCGGCGGGCTTGAGGTGCAGGCCGTCGCGGGCGGTCTTGCCGAAGCCGGCCAGGAACTCGTCACCGGGCGCCTGGGAGTCGGACTCCACGCGGACGATCAGTCCGCTGTCGCCGAGCCGGACCCGGTCCCCGGCGCGCGGGCCGTGCACCGAGATGTAGTCGTGCGGGGTGATGGACGTCACGACTCGACCTCCGCGTCGTCGAAGTGGGTGAGGTAGCCGGTGGCGCGGGCCTTCGCCAGGGCGGCCTCCTTCGCGCCGGGCGCGTCCAGCGGGCCGTCCACGAGCCCCGCGAAACCGATCGCGACCCGCCCGCCGCCGATCGGCACCAGGCCGACCTCGACGGTGGCGCCGGGATCGAAGCGCACCGAGGAGCCGGCCGGGACGGCCAGGTGGGTGCCGTAGGCGGCGGCGCGGTCGAAGGCGAGCCGCGGATTGGCCTCGAAGAAGTGGAAGTGCGAGGTGACCGAGATCGGCACCGCGGAGGTGTTGTGCACGGGGAGCAGCAGTGTCTCCTCGACCGGGTCGTAGCCGGCTCCGTCGCCGATCAGCGCGCCGCCGGGGGCCTCGTCGCCGAGCGAGCCGACGCCCTTGAACGGGTCGTTGACGACGGCGAGGCGGGTGCCGTCCTCGAAGACGGCCTCGACCTGGACGACGGTGACCACGTCCGGCACGCCGGGCAGGACGTCGTCGGCGGTCAGCACGGAGCGGCCGGCCTCGATGGCCTCGGCCAGGCGCCGGCCGTCGCGGGCGGCCTCGCAGACGGCGTCCGCGATCAGGGCGGTGGCCTCGGGGATGTTGAGGCGCACGCCCCGGGCGCGGCGGGCGCGGGCCAGCTCGGCTGCTGTGAAGATCAGCAGCCGGTCCCGCTCGGTGGGGGTCAGTCGCACGGTTCCTCGCTCGCGGTCGCCGGGGAGGGGGTCGGCTCGGGGGGCCTGGGGGCTGTCGGGGGCAATGTTAGAACATCGTTCAAACATCTCGGGTCATTGAACCCGCACCGGGCCGCCCTGTCCAGCGTTGCCGCTCCGCGGGGGTTCGGCTTGCTGGGCGGGGGATGGGGGTGAGGGGCGCGACGGGGGTGGCGGGCCGGTCGGGTCCGCGGACCGCCACCCGGACCCGCCACCCGGACCCGGAGCGCAGACCCGCCGCCCGGGTCGGGCGCGCGGCCGGAGCGGGGCGGGGGCGCGCGGTCGGGCGCGCGGTCCGTACGGGCGCCGGGTGTGCGCGGGATCGGGTGGCGGCGCCCTCGAAAATCGCCTCTGCGCTTCGCAAACCTGTCCGGCGCGGGCAGTTGGATCACGCGAACCACTCCGTGCCCCTTTCACCCCACGTGATCGGACGCACACTGTTGCAAACGCCGTCAACTGGGCATGAGGATGAGTGGTCAGAACGAGGGGGCCACCCGGCCGGCGGGGGATCCGGAGGCGGGGGCCCGGATTTCAGGGCGGGGGCATGGGTTGATGGACGGTCAGTCGCGATTCCCGCGGCAGCGGACGAGTTCCGGCGACGCCTACCGGTCCGGGCCGGTCCAGGGGCCGACCGGCAGCACCGGGACGACCCTGCCGGGTGCACCGGCTCCGGGTTGTGCCCTGCACCGGCGGTTGCACCTCACGCTCGATCCGGCGGACCTGGTCGGGGTGGGCGCGGTCCGGCGGCGGCTGCGTTCGGCGCTGAGCCACTGGGGGGTGCCGGAGCTGTCCGACACTGCCGAGCTGCTCTCCTCCGAGCTGGTCACCAACGCGCTGCTGCACACGGGCACGGGCGCGGTGTTCGACGCGGTGCTCGACTCGGACCACCGGCTGCGGATCGAGGTGCAGGACGGCACCAGCAGACTTCCCGGGCGCCGCCGCGATCCGGAGGCCGAGTACGCGACCTCGGGGCGCGGCCTGCTGCTGGTGGAGGCGCTCGCGGACTCCTGGGGCGTACAGCTGCGCGGCGACGGCAAGGTCACCTGGTTCGAACTCGCCACGCCCTGATCCCGGCCCCGGCGCCGGCACAGTCTCTCGGCATCGGCATCGGCATCGGCATCGGCACCGGCACCGGTCTCGGCATCGGTCTCGGCATCGGCGCGGCCACGGCCCGACGGCCCCCGGGCCCGTCACCGGGCCCGTCACCGGGCCCGTCACCGGGGTCGTACGATCGTTCGCCATCGATTGATTCGCTGTCGAAGGAAGCCCGGAACAGAAGGCGGAACGGAAGGTTTCCGGCCCGTTGGCATTGCCGCTCGGCCGAACATTGGCCAGGATGGTGGGAATGTGTGTCCACGTGGCGGGAAGCAGCGGGGAGACCGAACCTCGACTGGCCACCGTCCGTCGCACCGTCCTATCCAGCACGACCCATCACACCGCCATGCGGCCCGTCCGGACGGTCGGCGCGGTCCGCCACGGCAGCGGCAGGAGCAGCATGCCCACTGAGCCCGAGTCGCCGGGGCCGGCACTTCCTCCCGGCGCGGCGCCCGGCGTCGAGCCGCGAACCGTGGAACCGCGAAGCGTGGAGCCGCGCACCGCCGACCCGAGAGCCGCCGGGCCGCGAGCGGTCGGACAGCGGGCCGTCGAGCCGCGCGTCGCCGAGCAGCCGGGCGCCCCGGAGCCGCGCACTCCCGGGCGGCCCGTCGCCGGCGCCACCACCACCGGGACCGGCCGGGCCCGGCCGCCCGCCCAGACCACGCGCCGCGGCTCCGCGGTGCGCCCGTCGCCGAGCCTCGCCGCCGCCCGGCTGGCGCCCGTGCTGTCGGGCGGACTGCCGCCGTCCTCCGCGGACACCATGCCGGACTGGCTGGAGCCCGCGATGGCGGCCAACGGCATCGGCTCCTTCGACTGGGACATCCGCCGCGACGTCCTGGAGGGCGACCAGCGGGCCTGCACGATCGTCGGACTGGACGCCCTGGAGCACGGGCGCTTCGACCGCACCGCCGCCTCCTTCCTGGCCCTGCTGCACCCCGAGGACGCGCCCGTGGTGCGCCGCCGGGTCGAGCGCGCGGTGGCCGAGCTGGGCCAGTGCGGCGCCTACTACCGCACGGTCGGGGCGAAGGGCGGCATGCGCGCGGTGCGCTTCCGCGGCCGGGTGCTCGCCGACGCCTTCGGCCGGGCCTCCCGGATGGTCGGCTTCGTCTGGGACGCCACCGTCGAGCTGCACAAGCGGGACCACGCCGACCGGATGGCGCTGCTGCGCGAGGAGCGCTCCCGGTTCATCAAGGAGGCGGCGCGCGCCCTCTCCGAAGCCGTCACCGTGCGTGACGTGGCCCGGGTGTTCACCGAGCTGCCGCTGCCCGGGCTGCCGCCGGACGGCCTGGTGCTGGCCTCCTTCGAGGCCGGCCGGGCGCAGATCCTCGGGGCCTCCGGCTACCGCGCCGACACGCTGGCGGTCTGGGACCGCACCGTGCTGCCGCCCGGGCACCCGGCGGCCGAGGCGCTGCGCCACCGTACGCCGGTCTTCGTCTCGACCCGCGAGGAGTTCCGCGAGGGCTACCCCGAGGTGTGGGAGCCGACCAGCCGCAGCGGCCGGGGTTCCTGGGCGTACCTGCCGCTGGTGGCCAGCGGCCGGGCGATCGGCGTGTGCGTGGTCAGCTTCGACGACGAGCGCGAGCTCGACGCGGACGAGCGCACCCTGCTCACCACCCTGGGCGGGCTGGTCGCCCAGTCGCTGGCCCGGGCCCGGCTGCACGACGCCGAGCACGAGCTGGCGGCCGGCCTCCAGCGGGTGATGCTGCCGCGCACCGTCCCGTCCGTCCCGGGCGTGACCACGGCGGTGCGCTACCTCGCGGCCGGTTCCGGCCTCCAGATCGGCGGCGACTGGTACGACGTGGTGCCGCTGCCCGGCGGACACGTCGGCCTGGTGATCGGCGACGTCCAGGGGCACGACGTGCACGCCGCCGGGATCATGGGCCAGCTGCGGATCGCGTTGCGCGCCTACGCGGCCGAGGGCCACCCGCCCGCCGCCGTGATGGCCCGCGCCTCGCGCTTCCTCGCCGACCTCGACACCGACCACTTCGCGACCTGCGCCTACGCCGAGGTCAACGTGGACTACGGCGTGGTCTACGCCGTCCGGGCCGGCCACCTCGACCCGGTGGTGCGCCGCGCGGACGGCACCGCCGCCGTGGTGCCGGTGGCCGGCGGGCTGCCGCTGGGCATCGACCCGGACCAGGAGTACCGGGTCACCCGGTTCAGCCTGGACCCGGGCGAGACCGTGCTGCTCTGTACGGACGGCCTGGTCGAGGCGCGCGGCATGGACCTGGACGAGGGCATCGCGCGGCTCACCCGGGCGCTCGCCCGCCCGCTGCCGGACGCCGCGCAGGCCGCCCGCGACCCGCTGGAGGAGCTGGCCGACCGGATCGCCTCCCAGGCCGCCGACTCCAGCGAGCGCGAGGACGACATAGCGCTGCTGCTCCTGCGCTGGGACGGCCCGGCCGGCGGCCTGACCGCCCAGCAGCTGCGCCGCCGGATCGGCCAGGCCGACCTGGCGCGGGTGGCCGAGGTGCGGGCCGAACTGCGCGACGCGCTGCGCCGCTGGGGCGTGGCCGAGTTCATCGACACCGCCGAGCTGCTCTCCTCCGAGCTGGTCACCAACGCCATCCGGCACACCGACCGGGACGCCATGTTCACCGCCCGGCTCTACCGGGAGCCGGAGGCGGACGGCGGCCGGGCCCGGCTGCGGGTCGAGGTGGAGGACGAGTCGGACCTCTGGCCGACCCGCCGGACGCCGGGGGAGCAGGCCTCCTCCGGGCGCGGGCTGATGCTGGTGGAGGCGCTCGCGGACTCCTGGGGCGTGGAGCCGCGCGGCACCGGCAAGCGGATGTGGTTCGAACTCAGCGGGACGGCGGCGGCAGCGGCCTGACCCCCCGTTCGGTTCCGGCTCCCCGGGGAGGCGGCGCGCCGCCCGGGGGGACCGGGCCGGAGGGGATCAGCCGAACTGCTGCTCCAGGTCCTTCAGTTTGCGTTCCAGCGAGTCCAGCCGGGGCAGGGTGACGGTGTCCTCCTCCATGGTGAGGTCGATGGTGCGCCGCTCCGGACGCGCCGGCAGGCCCGGCTGGACGACCGTGCCCTCGGCCGGCTCCACCTCGCGCGGCGCGGCGGCCCGCTCCACCCCGGGCCGTTCGGCCCGGACCCGTTCCGCCGCGGACCGTTCCACTCCGGGACGCCCCGCTCCGGGGGCCGCGGCGGCCACGGCGGGCTCCGGGCCGGACTCCAGCCGCCGTGCCGTCGCACCGCCGACGCGCCGCCAGGCGCTGTTGGAGCGGTTGATCGCCCGGATCTCGGCCCGTTCCCGGCGCCCCGCCAGCTTGCGGCGCTGCTTCTCGACGGTGCGCTCCCGCCTGTCCTCGCGCACCTCGTCGACCGCCTCGTCCAGGCTGCGGACGTTCTCCAGCAGCATCAGCGACCAGGCCGCGTAGGTCTCGCGCGGGGCGCGCAGCCAGCGGACGATGCGGATCTGCGGCAGCGGGCGGGGGACCAGGCCCTGTTCGCGCAGCGCGGCCCGGCGGGTCTGCTTGAGCGCCCGGTCGAAGAGGATCGCCGCCGAGAGGGACATGCCGGAGAAGAACTGCGGGGCGCCGGCGTGGGTCAGCCCGCGCGGGGCGTGCACCCAGTTGAACCAGGCCGAGGCGCCGGCGAAGAGCCAGACCAGCAGCCGGGAGCCGAGCGCCGCGTCGCCGTGGCTGGCCTCGCGGACGGCGAGCACCGAGCAGAACATCGCGGCGCCGTCGAGCCCGAACGGGACGAGGTACTCCCAGCCGCCGGACAGGCCGAGGTTCTGTACGCCGAAGCCGACCAGGCCGTGGAAGGAGAGGGCGGCCGCGACGCCGGCGCAGCAGAACAACAGGGTGTAGGAGGCGCCGCCGTACAGGGATTCCTTGCGGCGGCGCCGTTCCTCGGAACGTTCCCAGGAATCGGGGCCGGCGGTGGAGGAGGTGGCCCCCCGGCTGCGGAGCAGGGCCACCAGGAGTGCGCTGACCAGCAGCCCCACGACCACGGTGATCGCCCACCCGAGCGGTATGTCGGACAATTTCATCGCCGGAACCGGCCTCGCTTTCCTGCGTCGCTTTCCTGCGCCGTGATGGCGGGGACCATCATGGCGGATTCCGCGCGGAGGAATGGCCGATTCGCCGTCAATGCGCTGAGGAGAGGGATTTCTGACCCGGTGACCATCGCATGGTCATAGGAATGCGACTGGGTTTTTCCAGGAATGGCGGGCTTTTCTAACCCGAAGTCGAACGGCTTTTCGTCAACGCCGCGTGACGCGTGGGCAGCCGCCGCACATGTCCCTCGGATCGGCGGTGTAGACGAGGCAGCAACTGGCCCGGGACCGGTCCGGGGGTGGGGCGCTCTCCGCACCGAGCGCCGGGGGCGCGAAACCGGCGCCCGGGGTGAAGGGCGCCGGGGCCGGGGCGGGACGGTCGTTCGCGCCGGGCGTGCGCGCGGGGTCGAGGGCCCCGCCGGGCGCCAGCAGCGCGGTCAGTTCGGTCCGCGCCCGCTCCCGCTCCCCGAGTAGCCCGCCCGCGTACCAGAGCCCCTCCACCACCGCGTCGGTGGCCATCGCCCAGAGCACCCGGGGTCCGCGCCGGGCCTCCGGGCCGAAGGCGGTGAGCACCGGGGCCAGGAAGGCGCCCAGGGCGGACCGCAGGGCGGCGGCCAGCGCCGGCTCGTCCGGCACCGTCCGGGCCTGCCCGGCTCCGGCTGCCGGGTCCTCCGGCAGGCAGGCGAACTCCGCCGCGCGGACGGTCAGTTCGACCGCGTCGGGGCGCCTGCGCAGCGCGACGTCCCGCAGGGTGAGCAGCGGGACGCGCCGCTCCAGGAACCACGGCAGCGTGAACAGCAGCGAGACCGGCCAGACGAAGCGGTGCAGCCCGAAGCCGGCCGCGACGTCCGGGCGCAGCGGCTGCCCGTAGCGGGCGAGGCCCCGCCGGGCGTCGTGGGCGATCAGCTCGCGCACCGCCTCGGGGCGGGTGGCCAGGTCGGCGGCGGGCAGCCAGCCGTCGCGGCGCCGGGGCGGGGCGCAGCGCACCGTCAGAACGGGGGTGAGTCCGGACAGCCGGTGGTACGAGGGGGCGCCCGGGGTGGCGGGAGCGGGGGCGGGGACGGCGGTGCGCGCCCCGGTGGTGCGGGGGACGCGCGGCCTGGGGCCGGGCCGGGTGCTGCTCGCGGTCATGGGCGGCCCCATCGGGTCGACCGGGGCGCCCATGGTCCGCCCGGCGGTGCCCGGCGGCACGGGCCGTCGGACGCGGCCGGACCGGGGCATGGCGGTGCCCGGGGAACGGCAAGGCGACCTGGCCGGGGTACTGCTCCCCCCGGCCAGGTTAGCCTCACCTTAGCTGATTGTTCCTCCAGTCTCGCTCGTGATGCGCCCGTCCGAGGGAGGCCCCGGCGCACGGGAGGCGGCCAACTGGCGCGCGAGCCAGACCGGCACCCCGCCCAGGCCGGCCACCAGCCGGGCCGCCTCGGCCCGCAGCCGCGCGGCCTCGGGCGGCTCGGAGACCTCGGCGAGCGCCGCGAGCGCCGGGGCCACCCCCACCGTGAAGCCGAGTTGCTCGCGCAGCCGCAGGGAGGCCTCGAAGCCCTCCCGGGCGTTCCCGCGGTCCCCGCGCGAGAGCGCCAGCGCGGCCAGGTGCCGCCAGGTGTACGAGCGCAGCAGTTCGTCCCCGCGCTCGCCGGCGCCCTCGTGCGCCCGGCGGTAGGCGATCCACGCGGCGCTGCGGTCGCGCAGCAGGTTCTCGGCCACCAGTCCGCGCCGGAAGTCCAGCAGCGGGCGGCCCGGGGCGTCCGGCGGCAGCAGCGCCGAGGTGCGGCCGAGCGCGGCCTGCGCCTCGTCCAGCCGGTCCCGCGGGCCGAGCACGCTCGCCACGTACGCGAGGAAGCCGCGGGCGCAGGCGGCTGCCGCGCGCTGCTCGGTGCCGGAGGCCAGCGCCTCCGCCAGGCGCAGCGCCTGTTCCGCCTGGGTCCAGTGCGCCGCGGTGAACAGGCACTGCTCGATGAGGAGTTCGGCCCGCCCCAGGGCCGCTTCCGGGTCGTGCTCGGCGGGCGGCCGCAGCAGTTCGGCGGCCTCCTGCCAGCACCCCCGGGACCTCAGCCGCCACACGGTGTCGCCCGGTTCCTCCGCTGCCGCCCGCCCCCGCTCCTCCGGGCCGCTCGGGTTCCATCCGTGCTCCGACAACGCCACCTCCTTGTGTGCGCCATCCGGCAAGCGCGCGGACCTGCCCCTGAGGCCCTGCCGCCACGACCCGCACGCATGGCGACGACAGGGCGAAAGGCCCGCGCTGTGGCCGCAATTCAACACGGGGGTGAGCTTGTGCACCAGATCACGAGCGAAGGTTGTTGCTTTTGGAGGAAAAATGATCTAGGGATGCGCACGGGAGGAGACGCCGGAGGAGACACGGGAGGGGGAGGTGGGGGCGGAGGTGGGGGCGGCCCGGCGGGCCGCCCGGTGGGTCAGGAGGTCCAGCCGGTCTCCATCAGGGCCTCGGCGGCGCCGTTCGCGGGCTGCGGCACACCCGCCAGGTCCAGGCTGAACAGGGCGACCAGCAGCTGTTCGCCGCGCACGGTGGCCTGGTGCGAATAACCCGCGAGGGTGAACATCGCGGCGGCCATCTCCTCGGCGTGCAGGGTCTGCAGCCAGAGGCACTCGACCGACTTCACGTCGGCGGGCTCGGTCCAGGTGTCCACCTGGGCGACCATCCGGCTGCCCAGCAGGGTGACCCCGTCGCGCTCCTGGGCCTCGGTCAGCTCCAGGTCGTCGAAGCCCAGCCACTCCAGGTAGCGGGCGGCGGTGAACACCGCGTCCTGCGAGGTGCGCACCGGATGGGGGCGGAACGGCGCGCGGTGGCGGAACGGGCGGGGGCGGCCGGCCGAGGGCGGTGCGGGCGGGGCCGGGGCGGGCGCGTTCATCGGGTGGGCCGGGTACGGGCGGGCGGCCTGCGGGCCGGGGGCGGCGAGCGGGGCGGCGGTGCCGCCGCCCAGGCGGGTGGCGCGGTCCACCGGCAGCCGGACGGTGGCGCCGCAGTTGCAGGTGAACTCGGGCTGCGGCCACTGGTCGGAGCGGCCGCAGTGCGGGCAGCGCATGCTCAGCCAGGAGTCCTCCCAGGACCGGAAGCGCACTTGCACCGGCACCCCGCCGCGCAGCAGCGGCACCTTGAGCGAGGCCCCGCACGGGCAGGGGAGGGAGGGAGGTTCGTAGAGGTGCTCGCGGCGGCAGGCGGGGCAGCGGATCGCCCGGGCGCCACCGCCCGGCCCCGGCCGCGTGGGGTCGTGTCCGGTGAAGTCGTCGGGCAGTCCGGCCATCGCGGGCTCCGTCCGTCGGGGGCGGGTGGGTGGGACGTTTCCCATGCTCCCCGAAATGTCCGGCGCCGGGCGCGGAATGAGGCAATCCTCAGGGACGGATCAGGGAATCCTGCCCGCTCGGGTGGGGGCGGAATCCTCCCCGAGGGGGATGTCCGGCGGGCCGGACCGGGACGTTCACCCGGCGGACCAGCGGGCCAGGTCGGCGGGGGTGTCGAGGTCGTCCGGGGTGGCGACGTCGGCGCACTCGACCAGGACGAGCTCCGCCGCGTGCGCCGCCAGCAGGGCGCGGGCCCCGGCGTCGCCGCGGGCGCCCGCCGCCGCCTCGGCGAAGTGCCGGGCACCGATCAGCACCGGGTGCCCGCGCCGCCCGCCGTAGGCCGCCGCGGCCAGTTCGGCGCCCGCCCGGTGGGCGGCCAGCAGCCGGGCCACCGCGGCCGGGGTGACGCCCGGGGTGTCCACCAGCATCACCAGCGCCGCCGTGGCGTGCGGCGGCAGGGCGGCCAGGCCGGCCCGCAGCGAGGAGCCCATGCCCTGCGCCCAGTCCGGATTGCCGACCAGCCGGCAGCCCGGCAGGTGCGCGGTGGCCCGCACCCGCCCGCCCTGCGCGCCCAGCACCACCGTGACGTCCGCGCAGCCGCCGGCCCGGACCACCGCCACCGCGTGCTCCACCAGCGGCCGGCCCCCGTACCGGAGCAGGGCCTTGGGCCGCCCGCCCAGGCGCCGCCCGCCCCCGGCGGCCAGGACCAGGGCGGCGACCGGGCCCGGTCCGGCGGGTGTCGGCGCAGTCTGCATGGGGCCAGCCTGCCCGGTCGGGGCCGGGGCGCGCATGGTGGGAAGCCACAAGGGGAAGCCGCTGCGGCGGGTGCGGCTGACCGCCGACGGGCAGCTGCGCGCCTGTTCGCGACCGAGGAGTCGGACCTGCGGGCACTGCTGCGCGGTGGGGCGGACGACGCGGCGATCGAGGCGGCCTGGCGGGTGGCGGTGGCCGGCAAGGGGCCCGGGCACGCCATCGGCAGCGCGCGGTTCGTCCGGCCCGACCGTCCGATGTCGGCCATCGGCGGCTGAACGCCCCGCCGGGGCGGGGCGGCACGAGCGGGTGTGAGCTTCGACATGCTCCGGCCCGGCCCGTGGCGTCGGCTTGACCTGCTCTCGGGGCGGCTGATCTGCTGGTTCGCCGTCACCCCGCCCCTGATCCCGGGAGTTCTCCGTGCCCGCCCGCCGCACCACCCTGTCCGCCGCCACCGTGTTCCTGATATGCGCGCTCGCGCTGGTCGGCTGGCTGATCGGCGGCCGCGACCACCAGTCGACCGGCCCCAAGCCCGGTGGCGGCGCTGTCGCCGGGGCCACCGGCACCAGCCCGCTGCAGAACCCGGACGGCACCAAGCCCGGCCTGGCGCCGCTGACCACCCCCGAGGAGCGGAAGGCCGGCCGGGACGTCATCGCCAAGGTCGCCACCGCCGCCGTCGGCACCAAGGACGGCTACGACCGCAACGAGTTCGGCCCCGCCTGGACGGACAACGTCGACGGCGTCCCGTTCGGCGGCAACAAGTGCGACACCCGCAACGACCTGCTCGCCCGGGACGGCACCGGCGTCGAGCACAAGGACGGCTCGGACTGCACGGTCACCGCGATGACCATCTGGGACCCGTACACCGGCAAGAGCGTCCAGTGGACCAAGCAGCAGGCCTCCAAGATCCAGATCGACCACGTGATGCCGCTCTCCTACGACTGGCAGATGGGCGCCAGCAAGTGGGACAAGGCCAAGCGCGTCCAGATCGCCAACGACCCGCTCAACCTGATCCCCGCCGACGGCTCGCAGAACGCCTCCAAGGGCGACTCCGGCCCGGCCGCCTGGCTGCCCGCCGACACCGGGATCCGCTGCTCCTACGCGGTGCGCTTCGCCCAGGTCTCGCTGAAGTACCAGCTGCCCGTCACCGACGCCGACAAGAAGGCCATGCTCCAGCAGTGCGACGGCTGACGGACCGTTGACCCCGGCCGGGGGCGGGTGCGATGTGCTTCGGACGCAGGTCGGATGGTATTCGTGGGCGGTGCCCCCGATCACTTCCCGGTTCCCCCGCTCGTCCGGGCGCGCCGTGCCCGCCCTCGCCGCCGTCCTCGCCCTCGCGCTGTCGAGCGGCTGCACGGGCGGCGTCGCCCGGCCTCCGCTGGACGAGCGGGTCGCCGCCACCGCGACACCCGCCCTGCGCGCGCTCTACGACCAGCACATCGACTGGCAGCCCTGCCCCGGCGACGACGGCACCGACCCGGACACGGCCGTCGTGCGGTGCGCCACCCTCAAGGTGCCGCTGGACTACGCCGACCCGGGCGGCCGCACCATCGACGTCGCTGTCACCGAGGTGCCCGCCGCGGACCGCGAGCACCGGCTCGGGGCCCTGCTGCTCAACCCCGGAGGGCCCGGCAACTCCGGTGTCAAGATGGTCCGTTGGGGCTGGAAGAACTATCAGGGGCCGCTGCACGACCGCTACGACCTGGTCGGCTTCGACCCGCGCGGCACCGGCGACACCGTCCCGGTCCAGTGCCTGGACGACTCCACGCGCGACGAGTGGGACGCCACCGACGACCCGGGCTACGGCCGCGGCCGGGTCCTCGCCGAGGCCTGCGAGGCCCGGCACGCCGACCTGCTCCCGCACCTCGGCACCCGTGACACCGCCCGCGACCTCGACGTGCTGCGCGGCGCCCTCGGCGAACGCCGCCTGGACTTCCTCGGCTTCTCCTACGGCACCCACCTCGGCGCCCGCTACGCCGAGGAGTTCCCCGAGCGCACCGGCCGGCTCGTGCTCGACGGCGCCGTCGAGCACGGCGTCCCCACCGCCCGGCTCGGCATCGAACAGGCCGCCGCCGCCGAGGACGGGTTCCGGGCCTTCGCCGCCGACTGCGCCACCGAGGACGGGGACTCCTGCCCGTTCGGCCCCGACCCGGCCACCGCCCCGCAGCGCCTCGCCCGCTTCCTCGACGGCCTGCGCGAGCACCCGCTGCGCACCGCCGACGGCCGTACGCTCACCGCCGCGCTCGGCTGGGGCGCCGTCCTGGACGCGCTCGCCGACGGCCACCAGTCCTGGTCCGGGCTGCGCGACGCCATCGAACCGGCCGTCACCCGGGGCGAGGGCGAGAACCTGCTCGCCCTCGCCGACAGCGTCTACGGACGCGGCGAGGACGGCCGCTACCAGAGCGTGGCCGACGCCTTCGCCGCCATCTCCTGCGCCGACGGCCCGCCGCCGCCCACCGCCGCGGAACTGCGCCCGGCCCTCGCCGAACTCGCCGCCCGCGCCCCGCTGACCACCGGGCACGACCCGGCGGGCACCCTGCTCGTCCCGGACTGCCGGGCCTGGCCGTACCGCTCGCCCGAGGCGCCGCAGCCCGTCCGGGCGCAGGGCAGCGCGCCGGTCCTCGTGATCGGCTCCACCGGCGACCCGGTCACCCCGTACGCCTGGGCGCAGCGGCTGGCGGGCGGGCTGGAGCACGGCGTGCTGCTCACCCGGGACGGCGACGGGCACATGGCCTACTACCGGAGCAGCTGCGTCCGGGACGCGGTGGCCGCCTACCTGGTGGACGGACGGCTGCCGGAGGCGGACACCCACTGCGCGACCGACTGAGGACGGGCGGCCGGGGACGGCGGAGGGGGCGCGCCGCGCGAACGCGGCACGCCCCCTTCGGGGTTGCGGGCCCACCGTCAGTTGGTGGGGGCCGTCAGGTTGTAGAAGGTGGTCGAGCCGATGGTCTCCGCGGTGAAGTGGGCGGCCACCCAGGACGCGATCCGGGCGGACTCGTTCTGCTGCCCGCCCTCGTCGCCGCCCGCGCCGCCGAAGCCGCGGTGGGAGCCGCCGGCGCCGATGAACCAGTGCACCTTGCCCTCCTGGACGTACGTCCGGAAGCCGTCCAGGGTCAGCGAGGGGTCGGTGCCGTTGAAGCCGCCGAGGGCCATCACCGGTTCGCCGGTGGCGAGTTGGTAGCCGGCGGCGGTCTGCGAGCCGATCGTGGCGGCCGCCCAGGTGTAGTGGTCGGCGTTCTCCTTCAGCATGGCGGCGACCTCGTCGGTCACCTTGGGGCCGTCGAGCAGGCCGCCCATGCCGCCGGGGGGCGGGCCGCCGGCGGTGGCGCCGCCGGGGAGGCCGTCGGTGCCCGTGCCCTCGGGAACCTGCGCGCCGGGGAAGCCGGTGCCGCTGCCGGTGCCGTTGCCGCGCTCGTGGCGGCCGTTGCCGTGGTCGGTGCCCGCCCCCGTGCCGCTGCCCGGGAAGCCCTGGCCGCCGGGGAAACCCTGGCCGTTCTGCCCGCCCGGGAGGCCCTTGCCGCCCTTGCGCCCCGTGCCGCCCGGTCCGAACGCGCCGTCCACGCCCGGCCCGGCGGTCACGATCGAGCCGGTGTGCGGGGTGTTCACGGTGTCCACCGCGTACGCCGCCGGACCGCCGAGCGCCGCCGCCAGGCCCACCAGGCCCGCCACCGAGGCGATCCGCGCGCCGGTCCGGCCGGAGAACCGCCCGGTCGGCGACCCGGCGGCCGGCGAGCCGACGACCAGCGGACCGGCGGCCAGCGCCGCCGCCGCGAGCAGCCCGCCGACCAGCACCGCCCAGCGCAGCCACGGCACGAAGTCCGGGCTACGGCCGAGCAGCACGAACGCCCAGACCGCCGTCACCGCGAGCGTCCCGGCCAGCACCAGCGCCCGGGGCAGCCGGTGCCGGGCCCGCCACAGGCCGTCCACACCCATGCCGACCAGCGCCGCGACGGCCGGGGCCAGCGCCACCGTGTAGTACTGGTGGAAGATCCCGGACATGAAGCTGAAGATCAGCGCGGTGGAGAGCAGCCAGCCGCCCCAGACCAGGAAGGCCGCGCGGGCGGTGTCGGTGCGGGCGTAGCGGCGGGTCGCCCAGAGGGCGGCCACCAGCAGGATCAGCGCGGCCGGCAGCAGCCAGGCGATCTGTCCGCCGATGTCGGTGCCGAACATCCGGGTCAGCCCGGTCCGGCCCCAGCCGCGACCGCCGCCGCGCATCGCACCGCCCGGCAGGTCGAGCCCGGCCGGCATCCGGGCGCCGCCGCCCACGCTGCCGGTCTCGTCGCCGTTGATCCGGCCGAGGCCGTTGTAGCCGAAGGTGAGCGAGAGGAAGCTGTTGTCCTGCGAACCGCCGACGTACGGGCGGGCGGAGGCGGGCAGCAGCTCGACGACCGCCACCCACCAGCCGCCGGCCACGACCATCGCCGCGCCCGAGAGCAGCAGCTGCCGCACCCGCCGCCACAGGCCGGTGGGCGCGACGACCAGGTAGATCACCGCGAACGCGGGCAGCACGAGGAAGGCCTGCAGGGTCTTGGTGAGGAAGGCGAGGCCGAACACCACCCCGGTGAACACCAGCCACCGGGTGCCCGCCGCCTCGACCGCGCGCACCAGCCCGTACGCGGCCAGCGTCAGCAGCAGCACCAGCAGCGCGTCCGGGTTGTTGAAGCGGAACATCAGCGCCGCGACCGGGGTGAGCGCCAGCGCGGCGCCCGCCAGCAGGCCGCCGAGCGGGGAGAAGCGGCGGCGCACCGTCGCGTACAGCACGCCGACGGTGGCCGCTCCCATCAGCGCCTGCGGGGCCAGCACCGACCACGAGGAGAGGCCGAAGATCCGC
Source organism: Kitasatospora sp. NPDC041917 (assembly GCF_055589745.1). Lineage (NCBI taxonomy): Bacteria > Bacillati > Actinomycetota > Actinomycetes > Kitasatosporales > Streptomycetaceae > Kitasatospora > Kitasatospora sp. NPDC041917. The sequence continues at coordinate 37,857 of NZ_JBVJBI010000026.1, forward strand.
GCCGACAGGGCCATCGGCCACAGCGAGGCCGGGGGCTTGTCGACGGTGATGAAGTTCGCCGCGTCCGAGGACCCGAAGAAGAAGGCCTTCCAGCTCTGGGAGCCGGCCTGCACGGCGGCCGAGTAGAAGGAGTTGGCCCAGCCGGAGGCGCTCAGGCCCCACAGGTAGAGGACGGTGGTCGCGGCCAGCAGCGCCAGCAGGGCCGGGCGTACCCAGCGCGGGTCGTCCGCGCGCCCGCGCCAGGCGCGGGCCGGGAGGGTGCGCAGCCGGCCGGACCAGGACGCCGGACCCTTGGGGCCGGTGGGCGGCAGGGGCTGCTCGGGGAAGAGCGGCGCCGGGTCCGGCCGGGCCGGGCCGGGCGGCACCTCCGGCGGCGGGTGGTTCGCGGCCTCGGGCCACGGTTCGCCGGCCGGAGGGGAGTAGCTGCTCGTGGTCATGCGCCATACGGTGGGTGGCGCGGCTGAGAGAACCGTGAGACGGGGCTGTGAGGCGCGTGTGATCCGGAACGTCAGGCGGATGGCGGCATGGTGAGGTGCTCGCCCAGCCACTCCAGGGCCGGGGGGATCTCCCGGGTCCAGGTGTGGAAGTTGTGGCCGGCGGTGTCCAGGGTGATGGTGGACATCTTGGTCGGGGCCTTGAAGGCGGCGACCATGGCCTCGGTCTCGTCGCGGTTGTTCTCGTCCTTCGCGGTGGTCAGCAGCAGTGAGACCGGGGCCGGCGGCTGGTTCTTCAGCCGCCACAGCAGGTCGTTCTCCTGCTTCAGCCGGTCGTTGCCGCCGAAGAGGTCACCGGTGGTCGCGTCGTGGGCGGCGCTGTAGTAGCCGGAGAGGGCGACCGCCGCGCGGTAGGAGTCGGGCTTGCGCAGCGCGAACTTGAGCGCGCAGTAGCCGCCGGTGGAGTTGCCGATCACCGCCCGGTTGGCCGGGTCGGTGCCGATCCGGTACGTGGTGGCGAGGGCCTTGGGCAGGTCGGTGGTGAAGAAGGTCTCCACCTGGGGGCCGTTCGGCACGTCCACGCACTCGGTGTCCCGGTCGCCGACCAGGGTGGGGCGGGTCATCACCAGGACGGTCGGCGGCAGCTTCTTCTGCTCGATCGCGTTCAGCGTGGACGCCGGGTACTGCATCAGCGAGATCAGCTTCTCCGGAGTGCCCGGGTAGCCGGTCAGCACCAGGGCCATCGGGAAGCGCTGCTTGGCGTAGTCCGGCTGGAAGTACTGCGGCGGCAGGTAGACGTACGCCTCGGTGGTCAGACCGCTGCCGGCTCCTTTGACGTCGACCTTCTGGATCAGGCCGGAGCGCTCCGGGTCCGAGCCCTGGGCGGAGTAGAACCTCTGCTCGCCGGTGACGGCCACCCCGGAGGCGTTGGGCTGGTGGTCGACCACCGTGCCGAGCCCGCCGCTGGTGCCGAGCAGGTCGGTCCAGGAGCTGTAGAAGCCGAAGTAGCTGTTGGCGATCAGGCCCATCGCGGCCAGGACCGACACCTGGGTGGCGAGGAACGCGCCGATCCGGCCCAGCCACGCCTTCCAGCCCTTCCCGCCGAACCGCGGCCAGAGCCACATGGTGGCGGCGAAGACGGCGATCGCGAGGAGGGAGGCGATGATCTGGAGCGGGAGTCCGGTGAGACTGAGCACGAGCCCGATCGTAGTTGACCTCCGTGGAGGCCCCGGGGCGGCCCCTTCCGATGATCGTCCTTATCGGGTTGACCCGGATGGTTCGTGCTCGGCAGCATGCCGCCCTGACGCGTACGGGGAGTGCGCGGCGGATGACAGTGGGGTGGGGTCGTGAAGTCGATGCGGTGCGCGGGGTCTTCGGGTGGGGCGGGTCTGGCGGTCGGCGGGGTGCTGCTGCTCGCGGCCTGCTCCGGCGGGGGTGGTGGTGCCGCCGCGCCGAGCGCTTCGGCGACGGTCGTGCCGAGCGCCTCGGCGACGCCGTTCGGGACGACGCTCGCGCAGTCCCTGGAGCCGGTCGGCACCGGGCTGTCGAAGGTGGCCGCGGCGACGACCGTGAAGGAGGTCGAGACCGCGCTCGCCATCGTGGAGTCCAGTGCCGACCGCGCGGTCCGGAGCCTGAAGGCAGCCGGCGCACCGGACGGGGTCGACGCGGCGCGCACCGAACTGGTGACGGGCCTGAACACGCTCTCCTCCGAGGCGCTGACGATCCGCACCGACCTCAACCTCAAGAAGTACTGCACCGTCGGCGTCATCCAGGCACAGCTCGGCGGCGGCCAGGGACTGGTGGCGGTCCCCGCCGCGCTCGCCAAGCTGGCGACGGCCGGCCAGCCGGCCGCCCTCACCGTTCCGCAACTGCCCAAGCCGCAGCCGCAGCCGCGGGCCCAGGAGAACGGTTCCCCGGTCCGCGACGGCGGGAACCGCGGCAAGGGGGAGCTGACCTTCACCAACAACGGGGACGTGGACGCCGTCGTCTCGGTCGTCCAGGACGGCCAGGCCGTGGCCTCGATGTACGTGGTCAAGGGGCAGAAGGCCACCATCGAGGGCATCACGTCGGGCTCGTACGCCTTCCACTACACCACCGGAGTGGACTGGGACGCCGACGTGAAGCAGTTCACCCAGGACTGCCGGTTCGTCAAGGTCGGTGACAAGTACGAGTTCGAGCCGTCCGGGACGACCTGGACCGTCAAGCTCCGCGCGGAGGGCGGCGAGGGCACCGGCAATTCTGCCTGGCTGACCGCGGCCACCGCCCCGCAGCCGTAGCCGCCGCGTAGCCTCTGCCCGTAACGGGCATACCGGGACGGGTCGTTGCCTTCGGATGGCACGACCCGTGCCGGGCAGTGGCGAGTTCGGTCACAATCCTTGACCTCTTGAAGTGGCCATGGCACTTTCGTGCGGCGCGGGCGTCGGCGACCAGTCGTACACCCCGCGATCCCCCACAAGGAGAGCCATGTTCAAGAGATTTGTCGCGGTGGCCGGTACCAGTGCCGTCGTCGCGGGCGGGCTGGCCTTCGCCGCCGCCCCCGCGCAGGCCGTCCAGGCGGCCGACCTGACGTCCACCATCGCCCTGAGCAACTGCTCGGCCTCGCTGGTCCGTTACCCCACCTCGGTGGCCGGCGACCGCGCGCTGATGCTCACCAACGGGCACTGCCTGCCGACCATGCCCTCGGCCGGCCAGGTGATCCAGAACGCCACCGCCAGCCGCAGCGGCACCCTGCTGAACGGCGCGGGCAACAGCCTGGGCACCGTCCAGGCCGACAAGGTGCTCTACGCGACGATGACCGGCACCGATGTCGCGCTCTACCAACTCACCGACACCTACGGGTCGATCAGCTCCAAGTACGGCGCCACCGCGCTGACCATCAGCGACTCGCACCCGACCGACGGCGCGTCGATGTACATACCCTCGTCGTACTGGAAGCAGGTCTGGAACTGCTCCGTCAACGGCTTCGTGCCGACCCTGCGCGAGGACGAGTGGACCTGGCACGACTCGCTGCGCTACAGCTCCGGCTGCAACACCACGCACGGCACCTCCGGCTCGCCGATCGTCGAGTCCGCCAGCGGGCGGATCATCGGCATCAACAACACCGGCAATGACGACGGCGCCATGTGCACCCTCAACAACCCGTGCGAGGTGGCCGCCGACGGCACCACCAAGGCCTTCAAGGGCCAGAGCTACGGCGAGGAGACGTACTGGTTCACCACCTGCCTGAACTCCAGCCGGGCCATCGACCTCAACGTCTCCGGCTGCCTGCTCACCAAGCCGGCCGGCAGCGGCACCGTCTCGGTGACCAACCCGGGCAACCAGTCCACCGTCGTCGGCGGTGCGGTGAACCTCCAGATCGGCGCCTCCGGTGGCACCGCCCCGCTGTCCTACGCCGCGACCGGCCTGCCCGCCGGGCTGTCGATCAACTCCTCCACCGGCGTCATCGCGGGCACCGTCTCCACCGCGGGCAGCTCCACCGTGACCGTCACCGTCACGGACGCCGCGGGCACGTCGGCCTCCACCTCCTTCGCCTGGGCGGTCTCCACCGGTGGCGGCAGCTGCACCCCGGCGCAGCTGCTGGGCAACGCGGGCTTCGAGACCGGCACCGCCACCCCGTGGACGACGTCCAGCGGCGTGGTGGACAACAGCTCCTCGCAGGCGGCCCACGGCGGCTCCTGGAAGGCGTGGCTGAACGGCTACGGCTCGACCCACTCGGACTCGCTGTCGCAGACGGTGAGCATCCCGTCGGGCTGCAAGGCGACGCTGAGCTTCTGGCTGCACATCGACACCGCCGAGTCGGGCAGCACCGCGTACGACAAGCTGACCGTGTCGGTCAACGGCACCGCGCTGAAGACCTACTCCAACGTGGACGCCGCGGCCGGCTACCAGCAGCGCACCTTCGACCTGTCGGCCTACGCGGGCCAGAGCGTCACCGTGAAGTTCGCCGGGACCGAGGACGCCTCGCTCCAGACCAGCTTCGTGATCGACGACACCTCCGTCCAGACCGGCTGACCAGGTAACGCCCAAGGGGCGGTGGCCGGTTCGACGGTCACCGCCCTCGGGTGCGCACCGGCCTATGCTGGTCGGATGATCAAGCCGATAGAGCTGGTGATTTTCGACTGCGACGGCGTCCTGGTGGACAGTGAGGTGATCGCCGTCCGGGTGCTGGTGCGCCTGGGGGCGGAGCACGGCTGGCCGCTGACCGAGGCGGAGGCGATCGAGCTCTTCGTCGGACGGTCCGAGGCCGCCAACCGGGCGACGGTCGCCGAACGGCTGGGCGCCGAGACGGCCGTCCTGTGGAGCAAGCGCTTCGTCGAACTGCACGCCGACGCGGTCGACGCCGGGCTGACCCCCGTGGCCGGCCTCCCGGAAGCCCTGGCCGCGATCCCCCTGCCCACCTGCGTGGCCTCCAGCGGCACCCACGAGAAGATGCGCCACACCCTGGGCCGCACCGGCCTCCACGACCACTTCGCCGGACGGATCTTCAGCGCCACCGAGGTCGCCCGCGGCAAGCCCGCGCCCGACCTCTTCCTGCACGCCGCGCGTTCGATGGGCGTCGACCCGGCCGCCTGCGTGGTGGTCGAGGACAGCCGGCCCGGCGTCGAGGCCGCCCGCGCCGCAGGGATGCGCGCGCTCGGCTACGCGGGCGGCGTCACGGCCGCGGAGCGGCTGGCGGGGCCGGGCACCGTGGTCTTCGACGACATGCGGGACCTGCCCGGCCTGATCGCCGCGGGCGCGGTTCACCCGGGCTAGCGGCTCGCCCGACGGCACCCCGAGCGCTATATTGAACACGTTCAAACAGGGCTCGGGTTGGGGGACGCATGGGCGTTGGGGCGCGCAGGGTGATCACGTGCATGGCGACCTGGGCGGTGCTCCTGGTGGTGGTGCTCCCGCTTCCGCTGCTCCCGGGCCGCTGGGGGGACATGGACCACCAGCGGGCCCTGGGCCTCCTGTGGTGGCTGCTCGCCTTCATCGTCCCGTTCGTGACCTGCGCCGCCAACCGGCGCTGGATCCACGCCAATGAGCGGAAACCCGGGGGAGCCGCGCGCCGAGCCTGACGCCGGGCCCCGGCGGCCGTCGGTCCGGCGGCAATTCGGTTGCCCGGCGCGGCCGGCGGGTGGCAGGGTCGGGCACCATGGCCTCCTCCCGCAAGCTGCACCCCGACGAACTGGACATCGACGAGGCCCTGGTGCGCCGGATGGTCGCCGAGCAGTTCCCGCAGTGGGCCGGTCTGCCGGTCGAGCCGGTGGAACCGGCCGGGACCAGCAACGCGATGTACCGGCTCGGGGCGGAGCTGGTGGTGCGCATCCCGCGGATCCCCGGGGTGGTCGAGGAGATCGCCAAGGAGGACGTCTGGCTGCGGCGCCTGGCCCCGCGGCTGCCGGTCCCGGTGCCGGGCCCGCTGGCCGTGGGCGGGCCGGTCGACGGCTGCCCCTGGCCCTGGTCGGTGCTGCGCTGGCTGGACGGCGACACCCCGGACGCCGGGCGGCCGGCCGAACCCGAGCTGCTGGCCCGGGACTTGGCCGGCTTCGTGACCGCGATGCGCGGGATCGACCCGGCCGGCGCGCCCGCCGCCTACCGCAGCGAGTCGCTGGCGGACCGGGACACCGGGACGAGGAAGGCGATCGCGGCCGTGCCGGACCTGGTCGACGTCGCCGCAGCGACCGCCGCCTGGGAGCACGCCCTGGCCACCCCCGCGCCCGCCGGCCCCCCGGTCTGGATCCACGGGGACCTCCAGCCCGGCAACCTGCTGGTGTCCCCGGACGGCCGGCTCGCCGCCGTCATCGACTTCGGCTGCGCGGGCCTGGGCGAACCGGCCGTCGACCTGATCCCCGCCTGGTACGTCCTGCCCGCCGCCGCCCGCGGGGCCTTCCGCGCGGCCGCGGCCCCCGACGACGCGGCCTGGGACCGCGCCCGCGGCTGGGCCCTGTCCGTCGCGTTGATGGAAGTCTCCTACTACCGGGACAGCGACCCGAGGATGACCGCCATCGCCCGCCACGTGATCGCCGAGGTGCTGGCCGAGCACGCGTCCCCGTCCGGTGGCCGTCGCCCGTAGGCCTCCCGGCGTGCGTCGTGCTCCGGGGATCCCGCCCGGGACCGGCCGGCGCCGTCTCCCGTTCAGTCCTCGGCCAGGGCGGCGTCGACCGCCGCCTCGGCGTGCAGCCGGGTGGTGGGGAAGACGGGCACCGGGCTGTCCTCCGGCCGGACCAGCAGTTCGATCTCGGTGCAGCCGAGGACGATCCCTTCCGCGCCCCCGGCCACCAGTTCCCCGATCACCCGCCGATACGCTGCCCGGGACTCCGCGCGGACCAGTCCGACGCACAGTTCCTCGTAGATCACCCGGTGGACCAGGGCGCGCGAGTCCGCCTGCGGCACCAGGACGTCCAGGCCGCCTGCCGCCAACCGGCCGCGGTAGAAGTCCTGCTCCATCGTGAAGGCCGTCCCGAGCAGCCCGACCCGTCGCAGGCCCGCCGCCCGGACGGCCGCCGCCGTGGTGTCGGCCAGGTGCAGCAGGGGGATGGAGGACGCCGCCGCGACCTGGTCGGCGACCTTGTGCATGGTGTTGGTGCAGATCAGCAGCAGGTCGGCGCCCGCCGCCTCCAGTGACCGGGCCGCGCCGGCGAGGACCTCGCCGGCCTCCTCCCATCGGCCGGCCGCCTGTAGCCGCTCGATCTGCGCGAAGTCGACGGAGTAGAGCACGAGTCGGGCGGAGTGCAGTCCGCCGAGGCGCTCGCGGGTGAGCCGGTTCAGCAGGCGGTAGTACTCGGCGGTGGATTCCCAGCTCATGCCGCCGATCAGGCCGATGGTCTTCATGGGGCTATTTATAAGCCAGGGGCGAAATATAAGGCAAGGCCATAAGGGAAACTTTGACTACTCCCCTCGGGGTACCTGGTGCTGCCACTCCCGGGCGAACACCACCGAGCCCGCCTCCAGCGCCCGCAGCTGGATGACGCTGATGAAGTGTTCGGCGTCGCAGCGCAGTTGGGTGCGGGTCTGGACGGTGACGTCCCAGCCGATGTCGGGCCGCTCCAGACGGACGGTGCGGTCGGTGCGGGCCTGGGCGCTGAGCGGGGCGCCGGTGAGCACCCGGTAGGCGGTGACGGTGTGTTCGTCGCGGACCAGGCCGTCGGGGTGGGTGCGGGTGCCGTCGGTGGCGGGGGAGAGCTCGGCGCGCCACTCGTGGCGGCCGATGTCGTGCACGGTGAGGTGTTCGGGCCGGACGGTGAGCGGTTCGGTGAGGTGGATGTCGAGCGGTGCGGGCAGCACCGGGGGCTCGAAGGTGACGGGCGGGGCGCCGACGTCGGCGGCGAGGTGGCGCACCGGCAGGCTCAGGGTGGAGCGGGACGGGTCGACGCCGTACCCGGTGTCCTCCGCGGGGGGCCAGACCCAGGGCCAGTAGACCGAGGAGAGGGCGAGCCGCAGCCGGTGCCCGGCCGGGACCGTCCAGGCGCAGGCCGCGAGCTCGACCTCGGCGTCGGGCCCGTCGGCGACCAGGAAGCCCCGGGTGACCAGCTCCGAGGTGCCGTCCGGGCCGACCGCGCACAGCCGCACCGTCACCTGGACGGGTGCCCCGTCCTCGCGCAGCCGCAGCCGGACGGTCGGGGCGCCGAGCAGCTCGACGGGTTCGGGCAGCGGCTGGGAGTCGAAGCAGACCGAGCGGCCGTCCTCCTCGCGCTGGTCCGGCGGCCGGTCGGCGGGACGGCCGTGGGGGACGTAGGCGCCCGCGTTGAGGCCGGTGTGCTGCGGGGACCGGACCGGGACGTACCGGTCGTGGGAGGCGGTGCCGGCGGTGCGCAGCGGCCCGTCCAGGCCGTAGTGGATCTCCCGGACGTCGGGGGAGGGCCAGGCCTCGTCCCCGGTCCAGCGGGTGGAGAGCCAGGCGCGCAGGGCGGGTTCCTTGAGGGCGCCGGTGTCGATGCCGCGCAGCCAGTGGTCCCACCAGCGCAGGGTGTCGGGCAGGGCGGCCTCGGGCAGGCCGTGCGGCCAGGGTCCGATCAGGGCGTGGGCGGTGGGGGACTCGGCGAGCAGCCGCAGCACGAAGGAGCAGGACGGGTCGCCCCAGCCGGCCACGGCGAGGGTGGGCACGGACACCGGGACGGTGCTCGCGCGGGGTGCGAGCCAGTCGTCGACGGGCGGCTGCAGCGCCTCCAGCCGGGCCAGCCAGGCGGCCCGCCAGGCGTCGCCGACGTGCCGCGGGTCCGGTGGCAGGGCGGCGTCGGCGACCAGGGTGGTGAGCCGGGTGTGCAGGTCGGCGGCGAGCACGGCCCCGCCGAGCCGGTGGCCGCCCTCGGGGCAGGCGGTGACGACGGCGCCGACGGTGCCGGGGGTGCGGGCGGCGAGCCGCAGGGCGGTGGTGCCGGCGGTGCCGGTGCCGAGCAGGCCGAGCCGGCCGTTGCACCAGGGGCGGCGGGCGAGCCAGTCGACCACGGCGGCGCCGTCGGCCAGCTCCTGTTCGCCGCCGGGCTCACCGGGGATGCCCTCGGAGTTGCCGTGCCCGCGGGTGTCGACCCGGACGGCGGCGTAGCCGTGGCCCGCGTACCAGGGGTGGCGGCGGGCGTCCTCGGCGGCGGTCCGGTCGGTGAGGCGGCCGCCGGAGTACTCCAGCAGCGCGGGGCCGGGCTCGTCACCGACCGGCCGCCACAGCCGGGCGGCCAGCCGGGTGCCGTCGGGCAGCGGGATGTGCAGGTCCTCGCGGGTGGTGTGGAAGGGGTAGGACGGCATGGCCGCTCCCATCGGTCCCTGGCGTCGGCCTTCCGACGGTTCGGTATTTCCGACAGTAGGGGAGGGAGCGGCCCTTTTCCTGATGAGAGGGGCCTGATGAGAGGGGCCTGATGCGCGGGGCCTGATGAGAGGGGCCCCGGTGGGGGCGTCCCCGGTCAGGCCTTGCTCAGCCAGGCGGTGGCGTTGAGGGCGAGGGCGGCGTCGGTGCCCGCCGGGTCGTCCCAGCCGTTGTACAGGGTGTTGCCGGACTGGCCGGTGCCGTCGTCGATCGGGGAGCTGTCGCCCCAGATCGCGACCCGGCCGGAGCCGAAGGTGCTGGTGACGAAGAACGCGCCGGTGTTGCCGCTGTAGCCGGTCCGGTAGACCAGGCCCTTGACGCTCGGGTTGTCGGCGGGCTTGAGGGTGAAGGTGGTGCCGTTGCGCAGGATCGAGCCGGTGACGGTGCCGAAGGGGCCGTGCAGCACCGGGTCGGTCGGGGCGTCGGCCGCGCGCGGGTTGTCGGTGGTGATGTTGAGCAGGTCGACCGAGAAGCCGAAGGGGTCGTTGTTGTTCACCCCGTTGTTGGTCAGCAGGTCGTTGATGATCTTCGGGGAGTCCCAGCCGTCGTTGTTGCGGTCGCTGTTGTTGTGGTCGGAGACCAGGAAGAGCCCGCCGCCGTTCTTCACGAAGTTCATGATCGCGGCCTTCTCGCCCGCGGAGAAGCGCGTGTTGGGCTCCGGGATCACGAAGGTGTCGAAGTTGGCGAGGTCGAGCGCGGCGCCGGTGCCGTAGCTGATGGTGGACCCGGCGGGGAGGGTCTTCAGGCTGTACTGGCCGGTCTTCTGGAGGGCGACGCCCCAGGCGGACAGGGCGCCGGTCCAGCTCTTCTCGGTGGTGGGGTCGGCGTTCTGGGCCAGCGGGTCGGGCTGGCTGGTGCTGATGATCCAGTCGGCGTTGCCCGCGGTCTCGGCCTTGCTGTTGTCGAACAGCACCCGGTGCGGGGTGGCGCCGACGGTGGCGGTCCTGGCGGCGGGCGCGGCGGGCGCGGTGAGTGCGGCGGGGCCGGGCGCGGCGGTGGCGGCGGGGGTGGTGAGACCGGCCGTGAGCAGGGCCGTTCCGGCGAGGGCCGCGGCGGTTCGGATGCGGATCGTCATGTGCCGTTCCTCCGTGGGGAGTTGAGGGGGCAGCGCTCAGGTTTTCGCGCGTAGAACGGGAGTATCCGCGCGTAGAGCGCCGGGTGAAAGCCCTCCGAGGTTACGAAGCCTTGTACGGGTCGTGACGATCTCCGGGAGGGGGGTGGAAGCCGGGGGAGACCGGGGGCGGACGAATCCGTAATTGCGCATGACTTGCAACTGCGCGCACCGAGGCGGAAAGATGGCCCAGCTTCGACCGCCCGACCGAAAGGACACGACGATGACCGCCCCCCGCTGGCGCGACCGGCTCACCCGTGAGGAGTGGATCCGCCTGGCCGGAATGGGCGGATTCATCCTCGCGCTCCACGTCATCGGCTGGTTCACCCTGCTCGCGGTGGTCGAGCCCGAGCACTACGACGTCGGCGGCCAGGTGTTCGGCGCCGGCATGGGCCTGACCGCCTACACCCTCGGCATGCGGCACGCCTTCGACGCGGACCACATCGCCGCCATCGACAACACCACCCGCAAGCTGATGGGCCAGGGCAAGCGGCCGCTGTCGGTCGGCTTCTGGTTCTCGCTCGGGCACTCGTCGATCGTCTTCGGCCTCTGCGCGCTGCTGGCCCTCGGCATCCGCTCGCTGGCCGGCCAGGTGGAGTCCGACGACTCGACGCTGCACGAGATGACCGGCCTGATCGGCGTCGCCGTCTCCGGCACCTTCCTGCTGCTGCTCGGCCTGATCAACCTGGGCGCCTTCAACGGCATCCTCAAGGTCTTCCGCCGGATGCGCGAGGGCGACTACGACGAGGCGGAGCTGGAGCGCCAGCTGGAGCGGCGCGGGCTGATGAACCGCATCCTCGGCAGGGTCACCAGGGCCGTCACCAAGCCCTGGCACATGTACCCGGTGGGCCTGCTGTTCGGCCTGGGCTTCGACACCGCCACCGAGGTGTCCCTGCTGGTGCTGGCGGGCGGCGCGGCGGCCTTCTCGCTGCCCTGGTACGCGCTGCTCACGCTGCCGATCCTGTTCGCGGCCGGAATGAGCCTGCTGGACACCATCGACGGCTCGTTCATGAACTTCGCGTACGAGTGGGCCTTCTCCAAGCCGGTCCGCAAGATCTACTACAACCTGACCGTCACCGGGCTGTCGGTGCTGGTCGCGCTGGTGATCGGCTCGATCGAGCTGATCGGCCTGCTCGGCGAGAAGCTGGACATCACCAGCGGTCCGGTCGCCTGGATCGGCGCACTGGACCTCAACTTCGTCGGCTACGCCATCGTCGGACTGTTCGTGCTCACCTGGGCCGCGGCGATCGCCTACTGGAGGCTCGGCAACGTCGAGGAGAAGTGGTCGGCCGGGCTGGCCGCCGCTTCCGCCGCCGGTGCTGCCTCCGCCTCCGCCTCCGCGAAGTCCGAGTAGGGCGCGCAGGACCGAGGGGCCGGTGACCGGGGGTTCGGTCACCGGCCCCTCGGGGCTTTCCGGGGGCTTTCCGGGGGCCGCGCGGGGCGGGCGCCGCGGCCGCGCTACTTCAGCGCGGCGAGCACCGCCTGGGCCATCACCTGCTCGCCGGTCGCGTTGGGGTGGAACGGCACGGCGGGCGAGCCGGGCAGCGCGCCCTCGATCCAGCGGTCGTCCGAGCAGACGTCGTGCCCGAGGGTCGGCGTCGCGGTGTCCACGTAGGTCGCGCCGTTCGCGGCCGCGGTGGACTTCAGCGCGGCGTTCAGCTTGTTGAGCACGCCGTACATGTACTCGACGTCGCCCGGCGTCACCGGCTGGCGCAGGACGCACTTCGAGCCCTCGGCGGGCAGCACGGACGGGTAGCCGACCAGCAGCACCCTGGCCCCGGGCGCCTTGGCGTGGATGCGCTTGAGGGTGTCGGCCAGCTGCGGGGCGATGGTGGTGCGGATCCGCTCGGCCAGGTCGTCGGTGCCGTACTGCCAGGACATGCTGCTCCAGTCCCAGTGGCCGTGGTGGTAGACGTCCTTGCAGGGCGTGCCGAGCGGGTTGACGACGGCGCCGGCGATGCAGGTGGCGACCAGTTCGCCGAGGCCGAGGTCGCTGGCCGCGAGGTCGTTGCCGCCGATCCCGAGGGTGACCAGGTCGGTGTCGGCGGTCACCGCGTCCAGCTGCGGGTCGTTGACCCTGATGAAGGCGTCGTACTGGGGCTGCGTCATCGCCTTGATCTTGGCCGCGGAGCAGGTGACGTCGGTGTACCGGCCGGACTTGAGGGCGGCGGCGACCAGGTGGCCGTAGTTGCGGTCGGAGCGCAGGCACAGACCGGCCGACTGGCCCGGCACGCCGGCGCCGGCGGCGTAGGAGTCGCCGAGCGCCACGTAGTGCTTCGGCGCGGCGCCGGCGGCCTGGGCGCTGCTGGAGGTGAGCGCGAGTGCGGCGCCGAGAGCGACGGCGGCGAGCGCGGTGGAATTCCGGAGGTGCCGGGATTTCCGGGCAGGGCGGAGCACGATTCCTCCTGGGGGAGAGAAACGACGGGTGGGGGTCGCATCGAGCCGGGCCACAGCTACTCGCAGGTAAGTTACTGCCAGGTTTCCCGGACGTCCATGGTTTGCGCGGAAATTGCCGACATTCCGTCAGGCGGGCCCGGACGGAATTCCGCATTTCGCCCCACCGGGTGCCGAACGGCTATCGCACGGCTCTCGAACGGCTATCGCGCCACTGCCGGCGGCAATTCCGAAACGGCCCGGAGCGGAATTCAGGCGGGCGGTTGTTACCCGCCGGTTGACCGGACGTCACCGCAGACCGCAGTATCGGGCGCACAGCGGCGGCGCGTCCCGGACGCGCCGCCACCGCGAGCCCCGACGGAGGACTGCGCATGGCCCTGGACGCCGACGTCATCGTCATCGGAGCGGGCCTCGCGGGCCTCGCCGCCACCGCCGAACTCGCCGACGCCGGACGGAAGGTGATCCTCCTCGACCAGGAGCCCGCCGCCTCCTTCGGCGGTCAGGCGCACTGGTCCTTCGGCGGCCTCTTCCTGGTCGACTCGCCCGAGCAGCGCCGGATGCGGATCCGCGACTCGCACGCCCTCGCCCTGCGGGACTGGCTCGGTACGGCCGGCTTCGACCGGCCCGAGGACGCCTGGCCGCGCCGCTGGGCCGAGGCGTACGTGGACTTCGCGGCGGGCGAGAAGCGCTCCTGGCTGCACGGCATGGGCGTGCGGTTCTTCCCGGTGGTCGGCTGGGCCGAGCGCGGCGGCTACCTCGCCGACGGGCCCGGCAATTCGGTGCCGCGCTTCCACATCACCTGGGGCACCGGGCCGGGGCTGCTGGCGCCCTTCGTCCGGCGGGTCCGCGCCGCCGCCGCGCGCGGCCTGGTGGACCTGCGCTTCCGGCACCGGGTCACCGGGCTGTCCGCCACCGCGGGCGCCGTCGACACCGTCACCGGCGAGGTGCTGGTGCCGAGCCCGGCGGGCCGGGGCGAGGCCAGCTCGCGGGAGGCCGCCGGGAGCTTCGAGCTGCGCGCCCAGGCCGTGATCGTCACCTCCGGCGGCATCGGCGGCAACCACGACCTGGTCCGTAAGGCCTGGCCGGCCCGGCTCGGCACCCCGCCCGCCAGGCTGCTCTCCGGGGTGCCCGCGCACGTGGACGGACTGATGCTGGAGGTCGCCGGCCGGGCCGGGGCCAGCCTGATCAACGGCGACCGGATGTGGCACTACACCGAGGGCATCGAGAACTGGGACCCGATCTGGGCCCGGCACGGCATCCGCATCCTGCCCGGCCCCTCCTCGCTCTGGCTGGACGCCCGCGGCAAGCGGCTGCCCGTCCCGCTGTTCCCCGGCTTCGACACCCTCGGGACGCTCGACCACATCATGTCCACCGGGTACGAGTACACCTGGTTCGTGCTCAACCAGCGGATCGTCGAGAAGGAGTTCACCCTCTCCGGCTCCGAGCAGAACCCCGACCTGACCGGCAAGTCGGTGCGCGGTGTGCTCGGGCGCGCGCTGCCCGGCGCCCCCGGCCCGGTCCAGGGCCACCTGCGGCACGGCCGGGACTTCGTGGTCGCCCGCGACCTCGCCGACCTCGCCCGGGGCATGAACGCCAGGACCGGCGAATCGCTGATCGACCCGGACGAGCTGCGCCGCACCGTCGAGGACCGCGACCGGCAGCTGGCCAACCCCTTCGCCAAGGACCTCCAGGTCACCGCGATCCACGGGGCCCGCCGCCACCTCGGCGACCGGCTCATCCGCACCGCCGCCCCGCACCGCATCCTCGACCCGGGCGCCGCGCCGCTGATCGCCGTCCGGCTGAACATCCTGACCCGCAAGTCGCTGGGCGGACTGGAGACCGATCTGTCCTCCCGGGTGCTGCGGCCGGACGGCGAGGTGCTGCCGGGGGTGTACGCGGCCGGCGAGGCCTCCGGGTTCGGCGGCGGGGGCGTGCACGGGTACCGCTCCCTGGAGGGGACGTTCCTGGGCGGCTGCCTGTTCTCGGGCCGTACGGCGGGACGGGCGGCGGCCCGGGCGGTCGGGTAGCGCCGGCCGTCGGACGGCGGGGCGCGAGGCGTGGGGCGCGGGCGCGGGCGCGCGAGGTGGGAGGGGTCCCTGTCGAAGCGCCCGCGGTCCGGGTCCGTCCCGTCCGGGTCCGACCCGCGGCCCGGGCGCCGGCGGGGTGACAGGTACAGTGCGGAGGCCGGTGCGCAGGGTGCCGCAGCCCAGGAGGGGTCAGGAGAACCGATGAGCCGCCGAGACCGCGACGGTGCCCGGGACCGCAAGCGGGGCGCCGGCGCCCCCGTGACCGTCACGGTGTGCCGGGGCTGCTGCTGCGGCACCGAGGCGAAGCACCCCGGGGTGGACCACGCGGGCCAGTACGAGCGGCTGCGCACGGCGGTGGGCCCGGCGGGCCGGGTCCGGGCGGTCAAGTGCCTGGACGTGTGCACCCAGTCCAACGTGGTGGTGGTGGGCCCCTCGGCCGAGGGCCGGGCGGCGGGCGGCCGGCCGGTCTGGCTGGGCTTCGTGCTGATGGACGAGATGATCGACGAGATCGCCGCCTGGGTGCGCGCGGGCGGCCCGGGCCTGGCCGATCCGCCCGGGCTGCTCGACCTCCAGCTGATCTCGGTCTCCCGGCGGGTCCGCGAGGGCCTGCCCGAGTGAGGCCGTGCCCCCGGCGCTACCGACTGATCGTCAGATCGTATTCAACCGGGACGGATCCGGGGCTGCCCGGGGGCCGTCAGCACTACCATGACCGGTGGCGCCGGGCCCTCGCGGACGGCGCCGAGCCGATTCCGCGCGAGGGAGGAAGCCGATGACGACGGTCTGCCGCATCTGCGCGGGCACCGGCCGGACCGCCGGTCTCAGCTGCCGGACCTGCCAGGGCACCGGCACCACCGAGGTGGGCGGCGGGGGCGGCAACTGCTTCCTCTGCGACGGCACCGGGGTGTACGTGCGCTACCGGGTGGACGCGACCGGGGCCAAGCACGCCTACCGGGACGAGATCTGCCGCACCTGCGACGGCACCGGCAACCGGGCCGCCACCCAGTGGGACGAGCCCTCCGGCTGAGGACGGACCCGGCCGGTGGCGCGGGCCGCGGGCCCGGGCGGGCCCCGCAACACCGCCGACGACCGCTCAGGCCGGGGGACCGGTGGGGGCCATGATGCGGCGTCGAGACGGTACGGGTACGCCCTTTACCGAATCATGGTCGAACATTGGCGTTCGAATGGTGGGTACGCTGCGACCCGTTCACCCGGCGTCCGTGCGCGATCAACGTGCCGCTGGAAGAGTCCCGCGCATGGATATCCCCAACATGGGCGTGCCGGCCAAGCTTGCCGACCGCATGAGCATGGCCGAGCAGCACGAGTACCTGCGGGCCCGTTTCTCCCGCCGCCGGATGCTGCGCGCCGGTGCCGTGACCGTGGGCGCCGTCGCCGTCGGCGGCGCTCTGGGCAGCGGGACGGCCTTCGCCGCCCCGGCCGGCCCGCAGCTGCTGACCGGTGGCACGACCAGCGGCATCGACGGCGCGCTGGTCGCGCCGACCGGCCGTCACCTCCAGTTCGGCCCCGAGCCGGACACCCAGTTCCGCGTCTCCTGGCAGGTGCCGGCCCCGGTCAAGAAGCCGTTCCTGCGCTTCGGGAAGACCCCGTGGGAGCTGAGCCACAAGGTCCAGGCCGAGGTCCGCGCCCTGCACACCCCGGCGCTGACCCCGAACAGCCAGCCGGTGGACCAGTACTACCTGCACGTGGCGCTGGAGGACCTGCGCCCCGACACCACCTACTACTACGGTGTCGGCCACGAGGGCTTCGACCCGGCCTCGCAGCAGCAGATCTCCACCCTGCACACCTTCCGCACCGCGCCCTCCCGCGACCACCGCTGGGGCAAGGTGTACGAGCCGTTCACCTTCACCGCCTTCGGCGACCAGGGCGTCAGCGCGCACGCGGCCGGCAACGACCACATCATCAAGGCCCAGAACCCGGCCTTCCACCTGCACGCCGGCGACATCTGCTACGCCGACCCGGCCGGTTCCGGCACCGACCCGGACAAGTCCGTCTTCAACGCGAAGACCTGGGACGACTTCCTGGTGCAGACCGAGACGGTCGCCGCCGAGATCCCGTGGATGGTCGCGTACGGCAACCACGACATCGAGGCCTGGTACTCGCCGAACGGCTACGGCGGCGAGAACGCCCGCTTCTTCCTGCCGAACAACGGCCCGGACCCGCGCGCCGTCCCCGGCGTCTACACCTTCCGCTACAAGAACGTCGGCGTCGTCTCGCTGGACGCCAACGACGTCTCCTACGAGATCCCGGCCAACCTGGGCGTCTCGGCGAACAAGCAGACCAAGTGGCTGGAGCGCACCCTCAAGGACCTGCGCAACGATGAGACCGTCGACTTCGTCGTGGTCTTCTTCCACCACTGCGCCTTCTCCACCACCGTCGCGCACGCCTCCGAGGGCGGTGTCCGCGAGGCCTGGGTGCCGCTGTTCGAGAAGTACCGGGTGGACCTGGTCATCAACGGCCACAACCACATCTACGAGCGCACCGACGCGATCCTCGGCAACAAGGTCTCGAAGCAGGTGCCGAGCGGCGCCACCATCGAGCCGGCCAAGGACGGCGTGGTCTACGTCACCGCGGGTGCGGCCGGCCGCAGCCTGTACAAGTTCGACGTGCCGGACACCTACGAGGGGCACGAGAACCACCAGGACGAGGTCAAGACCTACTACTGGAGCAAGGGCAGGGTGAAGACCCCCGAGACCATCCAGTGGTCGCGGGTGCGCTACACCGGCTACTCCTTCATCAAGGTCGACGTCACCCCGAAGCACCTGGGCCAGAAGTCGGTCATGAAGGTCACCGCGCTGGCCGAGGACGGCACGCAGATCGACAACTACACGATCCTGCGCACGGTCGGCGAGGGCTGGGACTCGAACCGCGACGACGACGGCCAGGGCGGCGGCTGGGGCTGGTAGTCCCCGAGCGGCCGGCGCTCCCCGGACGCGCCCGACGGGCCCCGGCGGTGAGGGAGGACCTCAGCGCCGGGGCCCGTACATGATGACGCCGACCCCGGCCAGGCAGACCAGCGCGCCCAGCACGTCGTAGCGGGTCGGCCGGAAGCCGTCCACGGCCACGCCCCACAGCAGCGAGCCGGCCACGAACACCCCGCCGTACGCGGCCAGCACCCGGCCGAAGTCGCTGTCCGGCTGCAGGGCGGCGACGAAGCCGTACGCGCCGAGCGCCACCACCCCCAGGCCGGCCAGCCACCACGGCCGCTGCTCGCGCACGCTCTGCCAGACCAGCCAGCAGCCGCCGATCTCGGCGACGGCGGCGAGGGCGAACAGGGCGACGGAGCGAAGGACGGTCATGCGGCCGAGCCTAGGGCGTCAGCTCTGGCGGTACGTGGCCAGGAAGCGCCCGATCCGGTTGACGGCCGTCTCCAGGTCGTCGGCCCGGGGCAGGGTGACGAAGCGGAAGTGGTCCGGGCGCGGCCAGTTGAAGCCGGTGCCCTGGACGACGTGGATCTTCTCGCGCAGCAGCAGGTCCAGCACGAACCGTTCGTCGTCGACGATCCGGTGCACCGCCGGGTCCAGCCTGGCGAAGGCGTACAGCGCGCCCTTGGGCTTGACGCAGCTGACGCCGGGGATCTCGTTGAGCGCCTTGACGGCGATGTCGCGCTGCTCGGTGAGCCGGCCGCCGGGCAGCACCAGGTCGTTGATGGACTGGTGGCCGCCGAGCGCCGCCTGCACGGCGTACTGGGCGGGCACGTTGGGGCACAGCCGCATGCCGGAGAGCATGGTCAGGCCCTCCAGGTAGTCGGTGGCGTGCTGCCGGGGGCCGGAGACGACCAGCCAGCCGCTGCGGAAGCCGGCCACCCGGTAGGACTTGGAGAGGCCGTTGAAGGTGAGGGTCAGCACGTCGTCGGCCAGGGCGGCCAGGCAGTGGTGCTCGGTGCCGTCGTAGAGGATCTTGTCGTAGATCTCGTCGGCCAGCACCATCAGGTGGTGGCGGCGGGCCAGGTCGAGGATGCCCTCCAGCAGTTCCTTCGGGTAGACGGCGCCGGTGGGGTTGTTGGGGTTGATGACGACGATCGCCTTGGTGCGGGCGGTGATCTTGGCGGCGATGTCGTCCAGGTCCGGGTACCACTCGGCCTCTTCGTCGCACAGGTAGTGCACGGCCCTGCCGCCGGCCAGCCGGACCGCGGCCGTCCAGAGCGGGTAGTCGGGCATCGGCACGAGGACCTCGTCGCCGTCGTCCACCAGCGCGGTGACGGCCATCTGGATCAGCTCGGAGGCGCCGTTGCCGAGGTAGACGTCGTTGACGGTGACGCCCTGGACCCCGCGCTGCTGGTAGTACTGCACCACCGCCCGGCGGGCCGGCAGGATGCCGCGCGAGTCGCTGTAGCCGTGCGCCTTGGGCAGGTTGCGGATGATGTCCTGGATGATCTCCTCGGGCGCCTCGAAGCCGAACGGGGCCGGGTTCCCGGTGTTCAGCCGCAGCACGCTGTGCCCGGCCTCCTCCAGGGCGTTGGCCTGGTCGACCACCGGGCCCCGGATCTCGTAGCACACGTCATTCAGCTTGCTGGACTGTCGAAACTCCATCTGCGGCCTCCCGACCGTCACCACCGCTCCGTTGCTTCAGCTTTGTTCTACCAAGTGTGTACTTGGAAAGTCCAACCTCTTGGCTATGCTGATCCACATGTCACGCCGAAGCTACGACCAGTACTGCGCCGTCGCCCGCGCCCTGGACGCGGTGGGGGAGCGCTGGAGCCTCCTGATCGTCCGTGAGCTGCTCGGCGGCCCGCGCCGCTACACCGACCTGCACGCCGACCTGCCCGGCGTCTCCACCGACATCCTGGCCGCCCGGCTCAAGCAGCTGGAGGCGGAGGAGCTGGTGACCCGCCGCCGACTGGAGCGGCCCGCCAACGCGACGGTCTACGAACTGACCGGGCGGGGCCGTGAACTGCGGCCGGTCGTCGAGGCGCTGGGGGAGTGGGGGCTGGCCGCCCTCGGCGAGCAGCGGCCCACCGACGCCGTGCGCGAGCACTGGTTCACGCCCCGCG
Organism: Kitasatospora sp. NPDC041917; assembly: GCF_055589745.1. NCBI lineage: Bacteria > Bacillati > Actinomycetota > Actinomycetes > Kitasatosporales > Streptomycetaceae > Kitasatospora > Kitasatospora sp. NPDC041917. The sequence continues at coordinate 57,610 of NZ_JBVJBI010000026.1, forward strand.
GGGCGGAGGAGCCGGCGGCGGTCACGGCCGGCTGACGACCGCGGGCGCGCCCGGGTCGCCCGGACGGGGCGGCGGCAAGGCCCCCGTCGCCGACCGCCGCCCCGTGTGCCTGCGGTGTGTCCCGGACCGATGAACGAACGATCGGCGTGCGATGAGCGCCGGGGCCCCTCGCCGCCCCGGACGGGCACGCACGTACGATCGTCGGACCGCCCAGAGTCGTTCGGGGTCGTTCCAGGAGAGCGGAGGCCAGCCCGTGCCCACCCCCTACCGCAGCTATGTCGCCGTCGGCGACTCCTTCACCGAGGGCATGGGCGACGATCTGCTGCCGGACGGCCACTACCGGGGTTGGGCCGACCGGGTCGCCTCGGCACTGGCCGCCGAGCATGCCGACGCACAGCCCGCGGACGCCGGCTTCCGGTACGCCAACCTCGCCGTCCGCGGCAAGCTCATCGGCCAGATCCACGACGAGCAGCTCGCCGCCGCCACCGCGATGGGGGCCGAGCTGGTCACCCTGGCCGGCGGCCTCAACGACGTGCTGCGCCCCGGCTGCGACATCGACGCGGTCGAGCGGCTGCTCGGCCGCTGCGCCGCCGGGCTGCGCGCCACCGGCGCCACCGTCGTGCTGTTCACCAGCACCGACCCCACCCGGCGCATGGCCGGCAGCGCCCGGCTGCTGCCCGCCATCCTGCGGATGAAGGCCTTCGTCCAGGAGCTGGGCCGGCAGGACGGCTTCGCCGTGGTCGACCTGTTCTCCGCGCCCTGCTTCGACGACCGCCGGCTGTGGGCCGAGGACCGTCTGCACCTCTCGTCCGAGGGCCACCGCCGGGTCGCCGCGGGCGTGCTGGAGGCGCTCGGCCGCCCCGCGGCCTTCGACTGGCGCGCCCCGCTGCCCGCCGCCGCCCCGGCCGGCCGCGCCGAGCGGCTGCGCGAGGACGCCCGCTGGCTGGGCACCCACCTCGGCCCGTGGATCGGCCGCCGCCTCACCGGCCGCTCCTCCGGCGACGGCCGCCCGGCGAAGCGGCCGGAGCTGCTGCCGTACCGCTGAGGCTCGCTACTCCTCGGCGCCGGCGCCCGGCGCGTCGAGGACCAGGCTCGCCATCGGGGCGTGGGTGGTCCAGCCCATCGCCTCGTAGAGCGCCTGTCCCTCCGGCGTGCCGACCAGTACGCCGGTGTGCGCGCCCCGCTCGTGCGCGGCGGACTGGAGCGTTCGCATCACCAGGACGCCCAGGCCCCGACGGCGGTGCTCGGGCACGGTGGTGATCTGGTCCGGTACGGCCACCGGGCCGGCCAGGCCCGCCTGGCCGCGCGCGGCGAGGTGCCCGTCCCCGGTGCGCACCAGCGCCCGGAGGACCCCGCCCCGCTCCCAGGCGGTCACGGTGTACCCGGCCGGGACCTCGGGCCGCTCGGCGACGAGCGGCACGCTCATCAGGAAGCCCGGCACGTCCAGGCGCCACCGTTCGTCCAGCCAGGGGCGCACCGTGGCGTCCTCGGCGAACAGCTTCAGCCAGGTGGTCGGCGCGGTGACGGTCTCGGCGAGCTTGCGGACGTCGGCCTCGGTCGGCTCCGGCAGTACGTGCCGGCCCACCTCGCCGGCCGGCGCGCCGACGTCGATGCTCCAGCCCCAGGGCCGGTCCACCGGCTCGGCGGAGCCGCGCGAGACGGCCCAGCCCGAGATCCACATCCGGACCAGGTCCCTGGTGTCCGGTTCCCGCATGTCGCCCACCCCCGTGTGTAATGGTCTCAAAGGCAGTGCATAGCTTACCGACAGCGAGGGTCGTCGGGCCAGTAGGATTTCCGGGTTCACGGTGCCGCCCGGCGCCGGCTGCTGGAAGGACCCCGGAACGTGCGCGAGACCGAGCCGCCGCAGGACCCCACGGCGGCCGCGCCGACCCCGCTGGAATCCGACTGCGGCAGCTGCTTCGGCCTCTGCTGCGTCGCGCTGCCGTTCGCCGCCGGCAGCGACTTCGCCATGAACAAGGCGGCCGGCAGCGCCTGCCACAACCTCCGGACCGACTTCCGCTGCGGCATCCACGCCCAGCTGCGCGACCGGGGCTTCCAGGGCTGCACGGTCTACGACTGCTTCGGCGCCGGGCAGCGGGTCTCCCAGGTGACCTTCGGCGGCCGCAGCTGGCGCGAGGAGCCGGACAGCGCCAAGGCGATGTTCGACGTCTTCCCGATCGTGCGGCAGCTGCACGAGCTGCTCCGCTACCTCACCGAGGCGCTCACCTTCGCCGCCGCCGCTCCCGTCCACGACGAACTGCGGCAGGCGCTGGCGCAGACCGACCGGCTGGCCGGCGGCACCCCCGAGGAGATCCTCGCCGTCGACGTCCCGGCCCACCGGCAGCGGGTCAGCGAGCTGCTGCTGCGCGCCGGTGAACTGGTCCGTGCCGCCGTCCCGCGCCGCCGCGAGCTCCGGGGCGCCGACCTCTTCGGCGCCCGCCTGCGCGGCGCCGACCTGCGGGGGGCCAACCTGCGCGGCGCCCTGCTCGTCGCGGCCGACCTCTCCGGCGCGGACCTGCGCCTCGCCGACCTGGTCGGCGCCGACCTGCGGGACGCCGACCTGGCCGGCGCGGACCTCGGCACGGCCCTCTTCCTCACCCAGGCCCAGCTCAACGCCGCCCGCGGCGACGCCACCACCCGCCTCCCGGACGGCCTCACCCGGCCCGCCCACTGGCCCGAGACCGCTCCGGCCCCGGCGGCCGGCGGCCGGGCCGGAGGAGGGGCCGGGCCCCGCTCCGGCAAGGGCGGCAGCCGCCCCGCCCGGGGCGGACGCCGACGCTAGGGCGGCTCTGACACCTCCGGAAGCCCCGGCGGGCCGCTGCCGCGCCGGACGTCGGGCCGACCGACTTCCCGCGCGGGGAGGCGGGGCTCAGCCGGTCAGCAGGCGGGCGCGCAGGGCGGCGGTCTGCTCCCGGTCGATGCCGAGGGTGCCGGTGAGGTAGGCCTCGACCGAGCCGTAGCGGTCGGCGAGGTCGGCGAGGGTGAGCCGGATGACGGCCTCCGGGGCGCGCCCGAAGGCGGGCCAGCGCAGGGTGCGGCCGGGGTGGGCGGCGTGCCAGTCGGCGACGAAGTGCGGGGTGGCGAGCTCGGTGAGGGCGAAGTCGGCGGCGATGTCGTCCTCGCCGACGCCGAGCAGGGTGAGCAGCAGGGCGGCGATCAGCCCGGTGCGGTCCTTGCCGGAGGCGCAGTGGAAGACCACCGGGGCGTCGGCGGCCGTGATCACGTCCAGGGTCTGGCGGATCTCCTTCACCCCGTCCTCGGCGACCTCGGCGAAGCGGTCGGCGAGGTAGCGCCACGGGTCGAGCTCCGGGTCGATCTCGGCCTGGTCGTACGGGCGGTGCTCGATCGAGAGGTTGTGGTACTCCAGGCCCTCGAACGCGGGCACCCGGCCCTTGGCGGCGATCTCCCAGGGGTAGCGCAGGTCGATCACGGTCCGCACGCCGAGGGCGTGCAGCCGGTCGAGGTCCGCGGGGGAGTCGAGCTTGCCGAGCGAGTCGGAGCGGTACAGCAGCCCCCACCGGACGGAGCGTCCGCCGGCGGCCGCACAGCCGCCCAGGTCGCGGAAGTTGTGCAGGGCATCGAAGGAGTGGTGACGCGTCGTCATGCGCGCACTCTAGTCAGCGGCGGGCCGCTCGCCGCGGGGTGGGCCGTAGCCGTGGGCGAGCAGGTCGAAGGCGCCGGTGGCGTCCCCGACGGCCTCGGCGTACAGCTCGTCGGCGGTGCGGCCGTCCCGGATGCGGCGCCAGTTGTGCAGGGCGAGGACCCGCTGGGTGGCGGTGACCTGGGCGGCGAGCAGGGTGGCGGTGAGCTCCTGCGGCCCGGGCAGGCCGGGGCTCGCGCGCAGCGCCTCGGCCAGCGACCGCTCGGCGCGGGCCACGTACTCGCCGACCCGGGCGGCCAGGCTGGGGGTGCCGTGGACCAGGCCGGTGAAGGCGAGCACCGCGGGGTGGTCGTTGAGGCCGGTGACCGGGTCGCGCCGGGTGAGCCCGGCCAGGAAGTCCCGCAGCAGCGCGTCGAGCACCGGTTCGCCGGGCGGCCGGGCGCGGACCACCTCGGCGGCCTGTTCCTGGTGGTCGGCGAAGCGGTGGACGACCAGGTCCTCCTTGGTGGGGAAGTAGGAGAACAGCGTCGGTTTGGAGACCTCGGCGGCGGCCGCGACGTCGGCCACCGACACCCGGTCGAAGCCGTGCTCCAGGAACAGCGCGATGGCCGCCTCGGAGATGGCCCGCCGGGTCCGCTCCTTCTTCAGCTCCCGCAGTCCCGTCATGCGCCTCAGGCTAGCAGCGGGGATTGACCGGGACAGGTTTTGGACCCGGTCCTCCGGCGGGCGTGTCCCGGCCCGGGAGTGCCGCCACCGTGCACGGCGGACGGAGCCTAGGCGCTGCGGTCGGCGAGCACCTCGCGGACGACGTGGCGGGCGTTGGCGGTCAGCGCCTGGTCGGTGTGGCGGTAGTACGGGATCGTCACCAGGGCGATGGAGAAGGCCCAGGCGCGGCCGCGGGCCCACATCGCCTCGTCCGCGCGCAGGGCGGCGCGGAAGGCCGGCCGGGCGGCGGCGGGCAGCAGGTTCCAGGCGACGATCAGGTCGGCGGTCGGGTCGCCGACGCCCATCAGGGCGAAGTCGATGACGGCGGAGAGCCGCCCGGTGGGGGCGAGCAGCAGATTGCCCGGGGTGAGGTCGCCGTGCATCCAGACCGGCGGGCCGGCGTACTCGGGCAGCCGAAGCGCCTTGTCCCACAGGGTGGTTGCGGCGCCCGTGTCGATCGAGCCGGAGAGCTGGGCGATGGCCGCGCGGGTGGCACCGTCCCGGGAGGCGAGCGGGGCGCTGCGCTGGGAGGGCGGGGCGCCGGCCGGGTCGACGGCGCGCAGCGCGTTGACGAAGCCGGCCAGGTCGCGGGCCAGGGCCTGGGGCGCGGCCAGCGCGTTGACGGCCGGGTTGGCGCCGTCCAGCCAGTGCAGCACCGACCACTCCCACGGGTAGCCGGCGGCGGGCCGGCCGACCGCGAGCGGCGCCGGGACGGGCAGCGGCAGCCGCGGCGCCAGCCGGGACAGCCACTGCTGCTCCCGCCGCAGGCCCCCGGCGGCCCACTCCACCCGGGGCAGCCGGACGGCGAGTTCGGGCCCGAGGCGGAACATCGCGTTGTCCGCCCCGGGGGCGGGGACCGGGGTGATCGGAAGGCGCTCCCACTGCGGGAACTGGACGGAGATCAGCCGACGGACCAGGGTCGCGTCGACCACCGGCCCGTCGGGGTGCATCCGGGTGGCAGCGCACATGCCCGGCAGCGTACAGCGCTGGTCGTTACCGTTCAGCCCGATTCCCGAACTGCGCACATTCCGAAGGCCATTCGAAAGCGATCAGCGGACGTTCAGTCGAAGGTGACCCGCACCCCGATGGTGCCACCCTTGCCGAAGCGCAGCACGTTGGCGGTCAGCGCCACCGCGCACAGCAGCCCGTACTTGCGCCGCAGTAGCTTCCGGTAGGCGGGCGCCCGGTCCGGGTCCAGCACCGCGGCGGCCGGCACCTGGGCGCCGAGCAGGTTCCCGCGGATGTCGCTCGGCCCGACCAGCACGTCCGAACGGTTGCGCAGGCGCTTGACCTTGCCCGTCTTCGTGACGGTGGTGAAGACCAGCGCGTCACCGTCGCGCGCGACCCACACCGGGGTGGCGACCGGAGTGCCGTTCCTCCGGTACGTGGTGAACAGCAGGTACTTGGCGGCGGCGAGCCGCTCCAACTCGGCGGCGGCATCCAGAGTGTCCATGTCCGCCAGCCTAGGAAGCGGCAACTGGGCGCCGCTCAAGCCTCGGTGGAGCCGCCCGGCACGGCGCCGGACGGCGCGCCACGCCCGGCCGTCCCGGGTGCGGCCGGGCGTCGTCGTCGGCACCTGCCAGAATGCAGGGCGTACGGCGCAAGCACTGATGGAGAAGGTGACCGGCTTCGTGACCACGGCAGTCGAACAGGTGGCCCGGCAGGCCCAGCAGGCGATCGAGCGGAAGATCGCCGAGGAGCTGGGTGTCCGCGAGGGGCAGGTGAAGGCTGCGGTCGACCTGCTCGACGGCGGCGCGACCGTCCCCTTCGTGGCCCGCTACCGCAAGGAGGTCACCGGTTCCCTCGACGACGCCCAGCTGCGCGCCCTGGAGGAGCGGCTGCGCTACCTGCGCGAACTGGAGGACCGCCGGGCGGCCGTCCTGGAGTCGATCGAGGCCCAGGGCAAGCTGGACGACGCGCTGCGGGCCCGGGTGCTCGCCGCCGACTCCAAGGCCCGGCTGGAGGACATCTACCTGCCGTTCAAGCCGAAGCGGCGCACCAAGGCGCAGATCGCCCGCGAGGCCGGCCTGGAGCCGCTCGCCGACACCCTGCTGGCCGACCCGGGCCAGGACCCGGCCGCGCTGGCCGCGCGGTACCTGAACGAGTCGGTCGCGGACGGCCCCGCCGCGCTGGAGGGCGCCCGGGCGATCCTGGTCGAGCGCTTCGGCGAGGACGCCGACCTGGTCGGCTCGCTGCGCGAGCGGATGTGGACCCGCGGCCGGCTGGTCGCCCGGGTCCGCGACGGCAAGGAGGGCGACGGCGCCAAGTTCGCCGACTACTTCGACTTCGCCGAGCCGTACACCAGGCTCCCCTCGCACCGCATCCTGGCGATGCTGCGCGGCGAGAAGGAGGAGGTGCTCGACCTCGACCTCTCCCCGTACGACGGCGAGTCCGAGGGCGATCTGCCCGGCGAGAACGACTACGAGCAGCGCATCTCCGCCCGCTTCGGCATCGCGGACCGCGGCCGCCCGGCCGACAAGTGGCTCGGCGACACCGTCCGCTGGGCCTGGCGCACCCGCATCCTGGTCCGGCTCGGCATCGACCTGCGCGCCCGGCTGCGCGCCGAGGCCGAGGAGGAGGCGGTGCGGGTCTTCGCCGCCAACCTGCGCGACCTGCTGCTCGCCGCCCCGGCCGGCACCCGTGCCACCATGGGCCTGGACCCGGGCTTCCGCACCGGCGTGAAGGTCGCCGTGGTGGACGCCACCGGCAAGGTCGTCGCGTACGACACGATCTACCCGCACCAGCCCGCCAACAAGTGGGACGCGGCCCTGGCCACCCTGGCCGCGCTGGCGGCGAAGCACGGCGTCGATCTGGTCGCGATCGGCAACGGCACCGCCTCCCGGGAGACCGACAAGCTCGCCGAGGACCTGCTGGGGCGCCACCCCGAGCTGAATCTCACCAAGGCGATGGTCAGCGAGGCCGGCGCCTCGGTGTACTCGGCCTCCGCGTTCGCCTCGCAGGAGCTGCCGGAGCTGGACGTGTCGATCCGCGGCGCGGTCTCGATCGCCCGCCGGCTCCAGGACCCGCTGGCCGAGCTGGTCAAGATCGACCCCAAGTCGATCGGCGTCGGCCAGTACCAGCACGACCTGAGCGAGGTGAAGCTCTCCCGCTCGCTGGACGCCGTGGTCGAGGACTGCGTCAACGCCGTCGGCGTGGACGTCAACACCGCCTCGGCCCCGCTGCTCACCCGGGTCTCCGGGATCACCGGCACGCTGGCCGACAACATCGTGGCGCACCGCGACGCCAACGGCCCGTTCCGTACCCGCAAGCAGCTCAAGGACGTCTCCCGGCTCGGCCCCAAGGCCTTCGAGCAGTGCGCGGGCTTCCTGCGCATCCCCGGGGGCGCGGACCCGCTGGACGCCTCCAGCGTGCACCCCGAGGCCTACCCGGTGGTGCGCCGGATCCTGGCCGCCACCGGTGGGGAGCTGCGCGAGCTGATCGGCAACGGCGAGCGGCTGCGGGCGCTGCGTCCGGCGGACTTCGCCGACGACACCTTCGGGGTCCCGACCGTCACCGACATCCTCGGCGAGCTGGACAAGCCGGGCCGCGACCCGCGCCCGGCCTTCCGCACCGCGACCTTCAAGGAGGGCGTCGACAAGATCGGCGACCTGGAGGTCGGCATGGTGCTGGAGGGCGTGGTCACCAATGTGGCCGCCTTCGGCGCCTTCGTGGACGTGGGCGTCCACCAGGACGGGCTGGTGCACGTCTCGGCGCTGTCGAAGAACTTCGTCAAGGACCCGCGCGAGGTGGTCAAGCCCGGCGACATCGTCAAGGTCCGGGTGCTCACGGTGGACGTGCCGCGCAAGCGGATCGGGCTGACCCTGCGGCTGGACGACGAGGTCGGGCGCGAGCGCGGCGGCGACCGGGGCGACCGGGGCGACCGCCAGGGCCGCCCGCCGCGCCAGGAGCGCCGCGGCGGCGGTCAGGGCAACCAGGGCGGTCAGGGCGGCCGTGGCGGCCAGGACCGGCGCGGGAGCGGTGACCGGGGCAACGACCGGGGCGGCTCCGGCGGCGGTGCGCCCGCCAACAGTGCCATGGCGGACGCGCTGCGCCGCGCGGGCCTGACCGGCGGTGGCGACGGCGGCTCGGGCGACCGGCGCTCCGGGCGGCGCTGAGCCGGGACGGACGGATCACGGCCGGGGCCGGTCGACGCGTACCACCGCGTCGACCGGCCCCGGCCGTGCGACCGTCCGGATCGTCGTGACCGTCCGGATGTTCAGGCCAGGACCTTCTCCTTGGCCTTCTGGTACTCCTCTTCGGTGATGGCGCCCTTCTCCTTCAGGTCCGCCAGTTTCGCCAGTTCGTCGGCGTGACTGCGGCCGGCGGCCTCGGGCCCGGACGTTGCCGCGTCCCGGACGTAGGCCTTGAAGGCGGCCTGGTTCTCCTGGGCCTGTTGGAGGTCGCGCTTGGTCATCGATTGCCCGCGGGCGATCAGGTACACCAGGACGCCGATCAGGGGCAGGATGATCACCAGGACCAGCCAGCCGGCCTTGCCCCAGCCGCTGAGGTCGTGGCTGCGGAAGATGTCCGTGATGATCTTGAAAAGCAGGAAGAACCAGAGGACCCAGAGGAAGAACTCCAGCATCGTCCAGAAGATGCTGAGCACCGGGTAGTCCACGGCCAGTGAAGTGGTGTCCATGGCTGAGTAATACCATCACAAAACGGACATCTTCACTTGATGTTCCGCCATTCAAGTGACCTTCCACAGCCGCGGGAACGGCCGTCGGGCCGGGCTCTCAGCCCAGGCCGGCCTGCCGGCGCAGTTCCACCGCCAGCGCGACCAGCTCGCCCCACCAGGCGTCGTGCCCGGTCAGCAGCAGCCGCTGGGCCTCCGCGGGCGGCACCGCGCGGACCTCGACCACCTGCTCGCCGTCCGTCGGGTTGGTCGGCGCGGAGTCCAGCGCCACCTCGCCCCAGCCCCACAGCCAGGCCTTCTCCGGGTGCGGCTGCCACGGCCGGTAGGGCGTCGGGTCCTCGGTGCGGCAGCGGTGCGCGCCCAGCCAGTGCGGCTCGCCGAGCAGCCGGGCGCCCGCCTCCTCGCCCAGCTCGCGGGCGAGGCAGGAGGCGATGCTCTCGTCCCGCTCCCGGGTGCCGCCGGGCAGGAACCAGTGGTCCCGGTCGTCCCGGCAGAGCACCACCCGACCGTCCGCGAAGCCGACCAGGTGGATGTTGGTGACCAGCGCGTCCGGCGGCAGCTCGGTGGAGAACTGCGCGTCGAACCGCCCCCAGCTCCAGTACTGCGGTGCGTGCAACGCCGGGAACCTCGCGGCGAGTTCGGCGGCTCTGGCGGAGGTGTCGGCGCGGTCCGTGGTGTCAGTCATTCGGCGATGGTAGTGCCGGCCGGGAAACGGCGAGGGGCGGTCGGATGGACGAGGGCAATGTCGGAGGTGGAGATGGCTCGCGGGCGGCGAGGGCGTGGCGCCTCGGCCGGTGCGCCGACCCAACTGCCCAGTGAGATCTCGGCGGTGATGCCCGGTCCGAAGCCCGCGATCAGTCCGGTGGTGCCCTCGGGCACGCCGCCGTCGGCGAACAGCCGGGCCAGGGCGTCGAAGACCACGGCGCTGGCGATGTTGCCGCGCTCGGTGAGCGTCGCCCGGCTGTAGCGGAAGGTGGCCGGCTCCAGGTTGAGGTAGCGGCACAGGTCGTCGAGGATGCGCGGGCCGCCCGCGTGCACGATGTAGAAGCCGAGCCCGGAGACGTCCCAGCCGTGCTCCCCGGCCAGGGCGCGCAGCGCGGGCGCGAGCATCTCCATGGTGCCGGGCACCCGCTTGTCCAGCTGGAAGTGGAAGCCGGTGTCCTTGACCCCGTACGAGATCCAGTCCTCGGTGTGCGGGACGAGGTGCGAGCCGTTGCGCTCGACCTGTACGCCGTACCCGCCGTTGTCGCGCATCACCACGGCGGCGACGGCGTCCCCGAACAGGCCGTTGGAGAGCAGCGAGCCGACGCCGAGGTCGGTCGGCTGGTAGCAGAGCGAGCAGAACTCGCAGGCGACGATCAGCACGTTGGCGCCCGGGTAGGCGCGGCAGAAGTCGTGCGCCCGGTTGACGGCGGCGCCGCCGGCCGCGCAGCCGAGCTGGGCGATCGGCACCTGGCGGGTGTCGGCGCGGAAGCCCATGGTGTTGATCAGCCAGGCGGTCATCGACGGCATCATGAAGCCGGTGCAGGACACGTAGACGATCAGGTCGATGTCCCGGGCGGTCAACTCGCCGTGGGCGAGGGCGCGTTCGACCACTTCGGGGACGCGTCGCTTGGCCTCGCGCTCGTACACCTCGTTGCGGACGGTGAAGCCCGGGTGGGTGAGGGTCCGCTCGATCGGCTGGACCAGGTGCCGGGTGCGCACCCCGGTGTTCTCGATCAGCCGCAGCGCCAGGCCGAGCTGGGGGTGGCCGGCGTGCAGGGTGCGGGCCAGGTCGAGGGTCTCGTCGAGCGTGATGACGTGCTCGGGCACGCCGATCGCCGGGCGGCAGAGAGTTGCCATGGGTGGGTCTCCCCTGGGGGCCTGGTGGCAGGCCGGTGGATGCGTGGAGCGGTACGGGCGCCGCGCGGCCGCGGGTGACGGGCGGCGGCGGGCGGGCGGCGGCAGGTGGGGGAGTCGGCTACCAGGCCACCGGCAGGGTGCGCGGGAAGCGCCAGATCGAGCCGGAGTTCCAGTCGAGTTCGGCGGGGTCGACGGCCAGCCGCAGACCGGGGAAGCGCCGCAGCAGGGTGCCGATGGCGACCTGCAGTTCCATCAGGGCCAGGTGTGAGCCGGGGCAGCGATGCTGGCCGTGCCCGAAGGTCATGTTGACGGGCCCGGCGTCGCGGTCGAGGTCCAGCTCGTCGGGGCGCTCGTAGGCCGCCGGGTCCCGGTTGGCGGTGAGGTAGGAGACGTGCACGGCCTCGCCGGCCCGGATCGGCACGCCGCCCAGCTCGACGTCCTCGGTGGCGACCCGGGCGATGCCGACGCCCTGGCGGAACGGGACGAAGCGCAGCAGTTCCTCCAGGGCGCGCGGCAGCGTCTCCGGCCGGGCGCGCAGCTCGGCGAGCTGCTCGGGGTGGGTGAGCAGGGTGTAGGTGAGGTTGCCGAGCTGGTAGGTGCTGGTGTCGTGGCCGGTGACCAGCAGGACCATCGCCATGACGGTCAGCTCGTCCGGGTCCAGCAGTTCGTCGCCGTCGCGGGCGGTGGCGAGGGCGCTGATCAGGTCCTCGCCGGGGTGGGCCCGGCGTTCGGCGGTCAGCTCGGCGAAGTAGCCGCGCAGGGCGGTCTTGGCGGCCTCCTGGCCGTCCCGGCTGCCCGGGCCCATCCGCATCATCGCCACGGCGTGGCCGCGCAGTTCGGCGCGGTCGGCCGCGGGGACGTCCAGCAGCTCGCAGATGGTGGCGAGCGGGAGACGGTCGGCGAGGAAGCGCATCAGGTCGGCGGGGGCGCCGTGCTCGGTCATCTCGTCGAGGTAGCCGTCGACGGTCCGCTGGGTGGCCGGGCGCATCCGCTCGACCTGGCGGGTGGTGAAGCCCTGGGCGACCAGCCGGCGCAGCCGGTTGTGGGCGGGCGGGTCCATCAGGTTGATCGCCTCGGCCTGGGCGATCGGGGCGGGCGTCATCCGGGGCAGGTCGCGGCCGATGCCCGCGGCGCGGCTGAACCGGCGGTCGGTGGTGACGACCCTGACGTCCTCGTAGCGGGTGGCCAGCCAGGCCTCGCCCTCGCCGTGCGGCAGCCGGATCCTGGCGACCGGGTCCTCGGTGAGCAGTCGCTTCAGGAGGGGGTCGAACTCCAGGCCGTCGGTGTGGTGGAAGGGGCAGTCCCACACGGGGGGGTTGGTGGTCACGGGCCGGTCCAAGTGTTGTCGTCGTGCCGGGGGGTGGCGCCCGAGGTGTGTCGGTCCGGCTCGGGCGTGGACATGCAGATGGTGCCCCATGAATTGGCAAAAAGGGGAATTCGGTGAAGAGTTAACTCCAACGAGTGAGATTCGGATGATAGTCACGCGAATCGGCGCGGATGGGCGGCGAGTTGACGGTCAGCCGCCACCCGGCGCGACCAGCCCGGTCTCGTAGGCGAGCACCACCGCCTGCGCCCGGTCGCGCAGGTTCAGCTTGGCGAAGATCCTGGCCACATGGGTCTTCACCGTCGACTCGCTGAGCGTCAGTTCGCGCGCCAGTTCCGTGTTGGACAGCCCGCGCCCGAGCAGCGTGAGCACCTCCGCCTCGCGCGGGGTCAGCGGGGCGAGGTCGCGGTGCAGCGCCGGGCCCTCGGAGCCCGGGGCCGGGCGCGGCGCGCCGGCCGCGAAGCGCTCGACCAGGCGCCGGGTGATCGAGGGGGCGAGCAGCGCGTCCCCGGTGTCCACCAGCCGTACGGCGGCGGCGAGGTGGGCCGAGGTGACGTCCTTGAGCAGGAAGCCGCTGGCCCCGGCGGACAGCGCGGCGTAGACGTAGTGGTCCAGGTCGAAGGTGGTCAGCATGATCACCCGGCAGCCGGGCACCCGGGCCAGGATGCGCCGGGCGGCCTCCAGGCCGTCCGTGCCGGGCATCCGGATGTCCAGCAGCGCGACGTCCGGGCGGTGCAGCACGGCGGCGGCCACCGCCTCGTCGCCGTCGGAGGCCTCGGCGACCACGTCGATGCCGCGCGCGGTGAGGATCATCCGGAAGCCGGTGCGGACCAGCTCCTGGTCGTCGGCGATCACCACCCGCGGACGGCGCTCCGGCGGCTGCTCCGGGTCCGTGCGGCCCCCCGTCACGGCCGGTCCAGCGGGATCCGGGCGCGGACCCGGAAGCCGCCGCCGATCCGGCGCCGGGCGTCCAGGTCGCCGCCGTACACCGCGACCCGCTCGCGCAGGCCGAGCAGCCCGCGCCCGGCGCCGTCCGGCCCCGGCCCGACCGGCGCGGCGGGTGCCCCGGAGAGCACGCTCGGGCCGCTGTTGAGCACCTCCACCCGCAGGTAGTGGTCCGCGTAGCGCACCGTCACCTCCGCCGTCACCCCGTCCCCGTGCTTGAGCGCATTGGTCAGTGCCTCCTGGACGATCCGGTACGCCGTCACGTCGATGCCGCCGGGCAGCGGCCGCGGCTCGCCGGAGATCCGCACCTCGACCGGCAGCCCGGCGAAGGCGAACCGGTCGATCAGCGGGCTCAGCCGGCTCAGGCTGGGCTGCGGCGCGAAGCCGTCCGCGGACGGCTCCTCGCCGCCGTCCGCGGCGGGGGCGAGCAGGCCGAGCAGGTGCCGCAGTTCGGTCATCGCGTCCCGCCCGGCCGCCTCGACCGCGGCCATCGCCGCAGCGGCCTCCTCCGGCATGGTGGTCAGCACCTCGCGCGCGGCCCCGGCCTGCACCACCATCAGGCTCACGTTGTGGCTCACGATGTCGTGCAACTCGGCGGCGATCCGCGCCCGTTCGGCGTCCACGGCGGTCCGGGCGGCACTCTCCCGCTCCCGTTCCAGCAGCCAGCCGCGCTCGCCGACGGCCGCCCGGTGCAGCCGCCGCGCCCGGGCGAGCGCCACGGCCAGCCAGCAGGCCGCCGCGGCCGCCGCTCCGGCCGTCGCGACGGCCGCCCACTCCCACCCCGATCCCCACACGGCACCAGCCTCCCAGGTCACGGCATGATCCACATCATCCGGGGGTGCCGCCCCCGTACATCCCGGGTACTACGGCCGCCCGCGGTTACACCCGGGGTGGGACGTGCCGGCGACGGCCCCGCGCCTACGGTCGTCCACCATGAGCAACGACCACGACGGGACCTCCCGGCCGGGCGACGCGCAGGTTGTCGTCGAGCTGTCCGGGGTCCACAAGGAGTTCGGCGACGCCAAGGCGCTCGACGGCGTCGACCTGCGGATCCGCGCGGGCGAGGCGGTCGCCGTGATGGGCCCCTCGGGGTGCGGCAAGTCCACCCTGCTGAACATGGTGGCCGGACTCGACCGGCCCACCGCCGGCACCGTCCGGGTGCAGGGCCAGGACCTCGGAGGGCTGAACGAGAACGGACTGGCCCTCTTCCGCCGCCGCCACGTCGGCATGATCTTCCAGTTCTTCAACCTGATCGACGACCTCCCCGCCCTCGACAACGTCGCCCTGGCCGCCCAGCTGACCGGCACCAACGCCCGCCAGGCCCGCCGCCGGGCACTGGAGCTGCTGGACGAACTCGGCGTCGCCCACCGCAAGGACGTCTACCCCGCGACGCTCAGCGGCGGCGAGCGCCAGCGGGTCGCGGTGGCCCGCGCCCTGATGAACCGCCCGGCCCTGCTGCTCGCCGACGAGCCCACCGGCGCGCTGGACAGCCGCTCGGGCGAGCAGGTGATGGACCTCCTGATCGACCTCAACCAGATCGGGCAGACCCTGCTGATCGTCACCCACGACCCCGACCTGGCCACCCGCTGCGCCAGCCGGCTGGTCGAGATGGCGGACGGGCGCGTGGCGAACGAGCGGATGCTGGAGGCGTCCGCATGAGCGGAGCGGTGTGGCGGGCCTCGCGGGCGGCCGTGAAGCGCCGCCGGGTGCAGACCGTCGTGATCGGCCTCGTCGTCTTCTGCGCCACCACGACGGTGCTGCTCGCCCTGGCGGTGATCAGTGCCGCCCGGGCGCCCTTCGAGGCGGCCTTCGACGGGCAGCACGGCGCCCACGTCGTGGCGTCCTTCGAGCCGGCCAAGGCCTCGGCGGAGCAACTGGCCGCCACCGCCCACCGGCCCGGCGTCGAGGCGGCCGCCGGGCCGTTCGACCAGGTGACGGTGGAGATCCCCACCGACTGGGTCGGCAGCCCGCCCGGACCACTGACCCTGGTCGGCCGGGCCGACCGGGCCGGGCCGGTGGACCGGGTCGAGCTGCTGTCCGGCCGCTGGGCCACCGCACCCGGCGAGGTGGTCCTCAACTCGCTGTTCGGAGGCGCGGCGGAGCAGCTCCTGAACTCCCGGCTCCCCATCGGCGGCGGCCGGTACCTCACCATCGTCGGCTTCGTCAACAGCATGAGCCAGAGCGCCGGCGGCTGGGTCACCCCCGAGCAGGCCGCCGCCCTGCACCCCACCGGTCGGCAGATGCTCTACCGCTTCACCGACGCCGCGAGTGAGCAGCGGCTCACCTCCGCCATGGACTCCGCCACCGAGGGCCTGCCGAAGGACGCGATCATCAGCGCCCAGTCGTACCTGGTGCTCAAGGGCGCCTTCTCGGCGGGGGCCGACGCCTACCTGCCGTTGATGACGGTCTTCGGCGTGCTCGGACTGGTCGTCTCGGCGCTGATCGTCGGCAACGTGGTGAGCGGCGCGGTCGTCTCCGGCTACCGGCACATCGGCGTGCTGAAGTCGATCGGCTTCACCCCGCGCCAGGTGGTGACCGTCTACCTCACCATGGTCTCGGTGCCCGCGGTCGCCGGCACCGTCCTTGGTACGGCGGCCGGCTGGGTGGCGTCGTACCCGATCCTCAAGTCCGCGTTCTCCGGCATCGTCACCGGCACTGCCGTGATCGAGCCCGCCGGCTGGCTGCCGCTCGCCACCCTGGTCAGCGTCCCGCTGCTGGTCGTCCTCGCCGCGCTGCTCCCGGCCTCGCGCGCCCATCGGCTCCCCGCCGCCCAGGCCATCTCGGCCGGCAGTTCCCCGCGCAACGGCCGCGGCCTGAAGGTCCAGCGCTGGCTGAGCGGCACCCGGCTGCCGCGCGCCGTCAGCCTCGGCCTCGGCCAGCCCTTCGCCCGCCCCGCCCGTACCGCGCTGACCATGTCGGCGATCGTGCTCGGCGTGGTCACCGTGACGATGACGGCAGGTCTGAGCAGCACCCTGACCAGATTGGTGGACCACACCGACGGCCACACCCATGTCAACGTCCAGACCGCCCACTTCTCGGGCAACAGGACCGAGCCCAGGCTCACCCCGGCCCAGACCGAGGCCATGCTGCACGCCACCCCCGGTGCCGAGCGGGTCAGCACGCGCGGGCTGGTCCAGGTCGGGCTGGTCGGCTACGCCCAGCCCGCGTTCGCCGACTTCTACGGCGGCGACGACAACGCCAACGCCAAGTGGCTCTCGGTGGTGAACGGCCGCCCGGCGACCGGCCCGAACGAGATCGAGGCCGGCCCGTCCTTCCTCAAGCAGCACGGGCTCAAGCTCGGCGACAAGGTCACCCTGGACCTGGACGGGCGGCGGGTGGCCGTCACCCTCGTCGGCGAGGAGGCCGAGGGCAACCCCCGGGCGTTCGCCTCCAACGACGCCACCAGGGCCGCCCTCACCGACGACCCGCACGTGGTCGAGTACGACGTGACGCTCGCCAAGGGCGCCGACGCCGAGGCGTACCGCAAGGCGGTGTCGGACGCCGACCCGAGCCTCTCGACCTCGGTCTTCGACCCCGACCTGGCCGGGCCGATCGCCGCCGTCATCGCCTTCACCACGATCTTCACGGTGCTGCTGTCGGTCGTTGCCGCGCTGGGCGTCTTCAACACCCTGCTGCTCACCATCCGTGAGCGCCGCCGGGACCTCGGCATGCTCAAGTCGATCGGGATGACGCCACGGCAGGTGGTGGCGATGACGGTCACCTCGGTGGCCTGGCAGGGCGTGGTCAGCGGGATCATCGGTATCCCGGTCGGGGTGGTGGCGCACCGGCTGATCGTCGAGAACGTCGGGACGATCGTGTTCGCGCAGGACACGCTCGACGTCTGGAACGTCCCGCTGTTGAGCGGCCTCGCCCTCGCCGGCGTCGCGATCGCCGTCCTCGGCGCGCTCGTCCCGGCGCGCTCGGCGGCCCGGCTGCCGATCGCCGAGGTGCTGCACAACGAGTGAGCCCGCGGCGGTGCCCGGGGCGGAGGGTCGGTCGGGACTTCCGGCCGACCCTCCGCGTTGTCCGAGCTTGCGGAATCCCGCGCCGCGTGTGTCATACCGGCTGACGCATGCTCAATCACCGCTGTGAGGACGCCTATCATCGCGCCATGGCCACCGCTGAGCTGATCCGCATCGTCTCCCGCTCCTCGCCCATGGCGCTCGCCCAGGTCGAGCGGGTCCGCACCGAACTCGCCGCCCTGCAGCCGGGCCTGCGCACCGAGGTGGTGCCCGTCACCACCTCGGGCGACCGCTGGACGGGTGATCTCGCCCAACTCGGCGGCAAGGGCGCCTTCACCAAGGAGGTCGACGCCGCGCTGCTCGCCGGGGAGGCCGACGTCGCCGTGCACTGCCTCAAGGACGTGCCCGCCGACCGGCCGCTGCCGGCCGGCACCGTCTTCGCCGCCTACCTGCGCCGCGACGACATCCGCGACGCCCTCGTCCACCCCGGCGGCCTGCCGCTGGCCGCCCTCCCGCCGGGCACCCGGATCGGCACCTCCTCCGTCCGCCGGGTCGCCCAGCTCGCCGCCTCCCACCCCCACCTGGAGTGCGTCCCGATCCGCGGCAACGCCAACAGCCGGCTCGCCAAGCTGGACGCCGGGGACGTCGACGCACTGCTGCTCGCCGTCTCCGGCCTGGAGCGGATCGGCCGTACGGAGCGGATCACCGAGGTGCTCGGCATCGAGGCGATGTGCCCGCCGATCGGCGCCGGCATCCTCGTCCTGCAGTGCCGCGAGGGCGACACCGCGACCATCGAGGCGGTCACCGGCCTCGGCCACCACGACACCTGGCGCGAGGCGGCGGCCGAACGGATGTTCCTGCACGCGCTCCAGGGCCACTGCAACAGCCCGATCGCCGGCTACGCCCGGGCCGAGCGGGACGGCCGCCTCTCGCTGCGCGGCCGCGTCTTCACCCCGGACGGCAAGCGGGTGCTGGACGCCCACGAGTGGGCGGGCGCGCTCAGCCCGGAGGACCTCGGGACCTCGGTGGCGCTGGCGCTCAAGCGGCAGGGGGCGCAGGAGCTGATCTCCTCGATCCCGCACTGAGGCCCGGCGGGTGACGGTCCGGGGTCCGTTCGTCGGGGCACGCCCCGGGGCCGGGGCGTGAACGGCCGGTGGCACCGCGGTCGAGTTTTCCCCGTCGGAGCGAGAACCGGGCGGGTGCCCGGGGCGTCCGTCTGAGGCGTGATCAGTACGGTGCTCGGCGGGATGCCGATGTTCTGGCCCGGGCTGCTGCTCTCGCTGGTGCCCGCGGCGCTGCTGAACCGGCCGGTGGGGCGGTTGCTGCGGGCCCATTGGGTGGTGGGCTTCGTGCTGCTGCTCGGACTCGGCGGGGTGGTCGCGGCGACGCTGCTGCCGGAGGCGTTCCGGCTCTCGGAGGGCGCCGTCCGGCACTGCTCCGTGCTGGGCGCCCGGCCGCGGTCGCCGTACGAGCTGCTGCACGTGCGGCACATCGAGCTGAAGCTGGCGGCCTTCGCCCCGGTCGGCTTCGCGGCGGCGCTGGCGGGGACGCGGCGGCGGGCGGTGGTGGCGCTGCTGGGCGCGGCGGCGCTGCCGTTCGCGGTGGTGGCGGTGCGGTACGCGGTGCCGGCGATCGGGCGGGCCTGCGATGTGCAGGACGTCTGGGACGGGGCGCAGGGGGTCGCTCTGGGGGCGGTGCTGGGGCTGGTGGCGGGGCCGCTGGTGCGGGCGGTGCGGGCGCGCACCGCCTGAGCTACTGGTCGAGGAGCGGGAAGAGCCGGGCGACGGCGGCGACCGGGCGGGCCCCGGCGGGCCGGGTGGCCGGGTCGGTGTCGCGGCCCCGGTAGCGGGCCAGCACCCGGCGGAACTCCTCGGCGACGGCGGCCAGTTCGGCGGGGGTCAGATGGACGACGGCGCTGAACGCCTCGTCCTGCTGCCACTCGGCCGGGGCCTCGGCGCGCCGGGCGAGCCAGTGCCGGTGGCTCTCGTCCTCCAGGCCGCGCGCCAGTTCGCCGAACCCGCCGTCCGTCTCCGCCCGTCGGGCTGTCGGCAGCCGCCACGGCCGGGCCCGTCCGTCGGTGGCCGGGGCCTCCTCGATCAGCCCGTACCGGGCCAGCTGCCGCAGGTGGAACGAGCAGAGGCCCGAGCTGAGGCCGAGCCGGGCGGCGGCCTCGGTGGAGGTGACGGTGCCGTGCTCGGCGAGCAGTTCCAGCAGCGCGGTGCGGACGGCGTGCTCGGGGAGGGAGCCGGTTCTGACGAGGTCTTCGGTCACTTTGCAAAGTCTGCTACTTTGCAAAGCTGACAGCAAGTCCATCGAGGGAGTGCCTGTGTCCGAGTTGCGCGACCGTCCGACCGTCCTGCGGATCACCGAGGTGGGGGAGGAGATCCTGCGCCGCACCTGCCGCCCGGCCACCGAGGAGGACTTCGGCAGCGAGCGCCTCGCCCGGCTGATCGACGACATGTTCATCACCATGCACGTCGCCGACGGCTGCGGCCTCGCCGCCAACCAAGTGGACGTGGACCTGCGCCTGTTCGTCTACGACTGCCCCGACGACGACGGCGTCCGGCACACCGGCCACATCCTCAACCCGGTGATCGAGGAGCAGGAACCCGGGCGCACGCTCATCGAGGAGACCGAGGGCTGCCTCTCCGTCCCCGGCGCCAACACCGGGCTCGCCCGCCCGGCCCGGACCGTGGTGCGCGGCGTCAACCAGCACGGCGAGCCCGTCACCATCGAGGGCACCGGCTACTTCGCCCGCTGCCTCCAGCACGAGACCGACCACCTGAACGGCGGGCTCTACATCGACCGGCTCTCCGCCCGCGACCGCAAGCGGATGATGAAGCAGACCGCCGACCGCCGGGAGAAGGTCTTCGCCGAGCGCGCCACCAGGGCCGCCAAGGCCGAGCGTTGACCGACCCCGCGCACCTCGCCGCCGTCCGGGAGTCCTACGACACCGTCGCCGCCGACTACCTCCGCCTCGTCGTCCCGCCGGAGGGCATGGACCCGGTGTCCCGGGCGATGCTCACCGCCTTCGCGGAGCTGGTACGGGAGTCGGGCGGCGGCGAGGTCGCGGACCTCGGCTGCGGACCGGGGCGGGTGACGGCATACCTGAGCGGCCTGGGGCTGTCGGCCTTCGGGGTGGACGTGTCCGGCGGGATGATCGCGCTCGCCCGGCGGGCCCACCCCCGACTGCGCTTCGTCCAGGGCTCGATGGCGGCGCTCGACCTCCCTGACGCCGCCCTGGGCGGCATCCTCGCCTGGTACTCCGTCCACCACACCCCGGCGGGGCAACTGCCGGACCTCTTCACCGAGTTCGCCCGAGTCCTCGCGCCCGGCGGCCACCTCCTCCTCGGCGGCCACGTCGGCGAGGCCCAACTGCTGCGCCCGGCCCGGGCGTACGGCCACCCGGTGTCGTACGTCTCACACCTCGTCCCGGCCGGACAGCTCGTCGAACTCCTCGAACAGGCCGGTTTCACCGTCACGGCCCGCCTCGAACAGCCGAACCCACAGAGGGCCGACCGCTCGTACGTCTGCCTGCTGGCCGAGACCCGTACAGAGTGAATCTGTCGGGTGGTGGGGTCAGGCGGCCTCGGTGGTGGCGGCGAAGGCGACGAACGCCTGCCAGGCGGTGGGGGAGAAGCTGAGCCGGGGGCCGCTCTTGTCCTTGGAGTCACGCACGTGGACGGTGCCGGGGGTCCCGGCGACCTCGACGCAGTTGGCGTCCTCGTTGGTGCTGTAGCTGCTCTTGAACCACGCCAGCTCGGCCATGCCTACCGCTCTCCCAGAATCGCTTCGATCAAGGCCAGGGACTCCCTCAGCCCCAGGGCCTGGGCCCGGATACTGCTGTACCGTGCGGCCATATTACGGACTTCCGCCGGATCCGTGATCAGACGGTTCACATGCTGCGCCGCGGCGTAGCCGATCTGCGGCCGGTTGGGCGGGGTCAGCAGCGAGAACGAACCGCCCATGCCCGCATGGCTCATCCGGTCGAGCGGCATGACCTGGAGTTCGGGGCCCCGCATCTGTCCCACCTTGAGCAGGTGTTGGAGCTGTTCCTTGTGCACGTCCCAGCCGCCCAGGGGGCGTCGCAGCACGCTCTCGTCGATCACCCACGTCACCACCGGCAGGGGCCAGCGGGTCAGGATCTCCTGCCGGGCCAAACGCGCCACCACCCACTCGTCGATCTGCTCGGGCGAGAGGATCGGCCGACGCATCTCGTACAAGGCGCGGATGTACGCCTCGGTCTGGAGCAGTCCCGGGACTACCATCGTGTCGTAGTTGTGGATCTCGATGGCCCGGGCCTCCTCCGAGGTGAAGGCCTTGGAGTAGGCCGGATGGCGCTCACTCACCCGGATCTTGGCCTTCATCACGTCCTCCGCGACGGCCATCAGGGCGCCACCGGCGTTGATGAGCGGATCCACCGTCGTCAGGAACTCGATCCTCGCCGTCCGGACCCCGCGCTCCATCGCGCCGATCTGGTCCTCGCTGTAGCCCGTCAGGGCCGCCAACTGCTTCTGCGTGATGCCGGCCTTCTCGCGGAAGTGCTTGATCAGCTTGCCCACCGCGCTGTAGAACTCCGCGACCCCGTCCGAGTTCTCCGCCGTCTCACCGTCATCGAACACCGTGCGTTCGACGCCAGCCATGTGTACCACCCGCCCTTGCGACCGATTGATCCGAGCCGACCGACGAGTCGGCCCTCCGTGTCCGTACAGGCACTCTCCGTGCCCGCCGGGCTCCTGGCCAGGGTACTTCCGCCCCGTCACGCTTATCTCCCATGACGACCGAAATCCCCCTCGACAACCCCCGGTCCCGTACCGCCGTCCTCACCGCCTCCCCCAAGGGCGCTGCCATCTGCCGTCGCCTGGCGAGGCGTCAACTCTCGGACTGGGGGCTGAACTCCACGCACGCCGAGCCGTTCCACTGCGCGCTGCTGATCGTCGCCGAGCTGGCCGCGAACGCGATCACGCACGGGCGCCTTGCGGGGCGCGGGTTCGAGGTGCACCTCTCGCTCACCACCTCCGTGCGCCGGGGCACCACCCTGCGCATCGAGATCAGCGACCCCCGGGGGGACAGGCTCCCCGTCCTCCCCGCCGTCCACACCCCGAACGCCCAGACCGGCCGCGGCCTCACCCTCGTCGACGCCCTCTGCGACCGTTGGGGCACCATCCCCCGCCACCCCAACTCCAAGACCGTCTGGGTCGAACTCGACCTCGCCGAGGCCACCGACGCCCCCGACGCCCCCGACGCCCCCGACGCCCTCTGAACCCCGCGATACCCCACCGGTCCTCCGAGCCACCCGGAGTGGGAAGTCGGCCCGTCCGACTTCCCACTCCTCCTGTCGGCGCCCTGGGCCCGGACCATCCCAGGTTTGTGGGATGTCCCCAGGCCGACCGCCGCTGCCAGGATGTGGCGCACGGAGCCGAACGCTCCGGCCGGGCTTCGGAGTTCGGGTTCCGCGGGCTGTCGCGGGGCTGCGCCGGAGCACCCGGCCCTCCGGCAGAGAGATCCACACCCATGAAGATCCGTCGACTGGCCGCCACCGCGATCGCCGCGGCAGTGCTGGCCCCCGTGCTCGTCCTGGCCACCGGGACCCAGGCGAACGCCTACCCGCGGCAGCTGTCCAAGCGGGAGCAGTGCGAGGCGGCGTGGAGCGTCAACTACTGGTCCGGCGGCGCGGCCTTCGCCCGCGGCCAGTGGAGGGCCTGCATGGGGGGCTGACCGCCTCCGCGGTCCCTGGCGCCCCGAGCGCCCCAGCACCCCAAGGGGCCACAGGGAAGGGAGTGGGAAGTCGGCCGGTCCGACTTCCCACTCCCTTCTGTGTCGCGCCCGTTCGTGGCAGTACCGGGCCCGGTGCCGCCGCTGGGGCGAACGCGCGCATTCCGCCCGGCGCCCCGTGCCCTCGCCGCCCCCGGTGGCGTTAACCCGGTGACGATCACTCGGAGCGCGAAGGAGACCGCCGTGGAACGACGTCGAATCCGCAACGCCGTCCTGGGAGCGTGCAGCGCGGCGGCGGTCATGGGTGTGCTCGTGCCGGCGCAGCCGGTCCGGGCCGCCGAGGCCTTTCCCCGCCCCGCGCTTCCCCTCGTCACGGACCAGGCGTTCCAGGACGAGGCCCTCCGGACGCACAACCGGTTCCGTGCCGCGCACAGCGCCCCGCCCCTGACGCTCGATCCCGAGCTCGTCGGGTACGCCGAGCAGCGCGTCACCCGCCTGAGCACCGGTCACAAGCTCGACCTGGTGAACGAGGGCCGGGTCAAGGGCGTGGGGGAGAACGTCTGGTGGGGCTGGATCGGATCGGTCGAGCCGGACACCGAGCCGGCCGCTGCACAGGTCGCGGTGGACCGCTGGTACCAGCAGGGCCGCGACTACCGGTACGACCAGCCCGGCTACGACCAGAACCCGGGGACGGGCGGGTTCACCCAGGTGGTGTGGAAGGCCACGACCCGCATCGGCTGTGCCCGGGCCGCCGGCGCGGGGACGGCCGACACCAAGGACGGCCTGGAGTCGTACATCGTGTGTCTGTACAAGGAGCCGGGCAACGTCGACGACCCGGCCGTCTACCGGCAGAACGTGCTGCGGCCGGTGGAGGGCTGACCGCCGCCCGGGCACAGCCCCCCGGCTCGCCGGTCGTCACCGACGGAGATCGGGCTCCTCGTCCGGTCCGGCAGGTGGCCGAAGAGACAGGACCTAGGAGCCAGGGCGGTCGCAGACCGCCGCGGTGCCCTGCGCGGGCGGGCGGGTGGTGCCCCGGAAGCCGCCCGCGCGGAGGATCCCGTCGATCCCGGCGTTGACCGATTCCGCGCAGCGGCGGGCCGCATACAGGTCGAGCAGGGCGCTTCTCAGACCAGCCTGGTCGCGGGCGGTCAGCGCCTGGGCGCAGCCGCGACTGCCGTTGTCCGCCTTGGTGGTCAGCGCGTGCCAGTCGGCCCGTAGGCGCGGGTCGGCGGGCACGCGGAACCAGACCGTCTCGAACCAGGCGGCGCTCCCCCACTGGGTGCAGGCCGGCCGGAGGCGGCGGTCCAGCGCGTCCCAACTGTCCTTGGCGGCCTGGGCCTCCCGGACGGCGGCGGTCAGGCGACTGTCGTACGAGACCGCCATGTCGATGAGATCGTCGCCGCTGAGGCGGTACCAGGCCCGGATCTGCCGCACGCGGGTGAACTCCGACCGCGGCGGGTCCGGGAGCCCCCAGAACTGCACCAGGGAGCGCTGGGACGTGAGCTCGTTGACCATGAAGCCCAGCTGGTACCTCCTGAAGCCGCCGTCCGTCGCGGCGCCCGCGACCGCCACGACGCACAGCAGGATCACCGCGAGGCGGCGTGCGCGCGGTCCACGGGCCCGAGGTTCGCCGGCCCGGGTGTCGGGGCGGTGGGTGGCGCGCGAGGCGGACGGCCGTCGACGGCGGACGGCCGTGACGGCGACAGTGGTGAGCGCGGTGACGGCGGCGGTGAGCCCGGAGAGGACGAGGGCGTTGTTCAGCACGAATGTGAACGGGAACAACGGCCTCCACCAGGCCGGCCGCCAGGCGCAGCTGTCCGAGAGGACGTTGAGCGGGGTGACGCAGCCGTCCACCGAGACGAGGAGCGTCATCGCGGCGGCCCCCAGCACGGTTGCCGTCCCGGCGGCGATCAGGGCGCCCAGCAGCCGGAAGCGCCGGTCGGCGGCGCTCGCCAGGGCGGCGGCCAGGCCTGCGGGCAGGCAGAGCGCCGACAGCAGGAGGCCCGCGTACCGCAGGGCGTAGAGCCCGCCCCGGGCGTCCGGTGCCGGCTGCCCGCTGTGCATCCAGGCCTGGACGCCGACGACGGCCAGGCTCGCCAGTGCTCCACCCAGCAGTCCGGGCAGCATGACCTTGCGCAGCGGTGCCACGGGACCTTCCGGCCGGGGTGCCCGGTCCGGCATCCAACGCGGGGTCCGGCCAGCCGTGCCGGACGCCCAGGCGAGCAGCGGTACGACCCACAGGACGATGACGGCCAGTGAGCCCATCGGCGTGTCGGCGACGTTCGACAGCTGCGGCAGCACCGTGGCGAGGCCGGGAATCCTGGTCAGGTCCCCGGTCGGGGTTTTGGAAGGAAGCCACTGCAGGACGGACTGGGCGACGGACTGGGCGCCCGGAAAGTCCCGGTTCAGCGCCGTGGCTCCGGCGAGCATCCACCAGGTGAGCCACGACGTCATGGCGACGCAGCCGGCGGCCAGGCAGAGCGTGAGCGCGGGGCGCGGGGTCCGGCCTCGTGAGGTGCGGGTCCACAGGTGCGCGCACTGGGTGGTCCACCAGCCGAAGGCCGCTCCCGCCGCCACCGGTACCAGCAGGACCAGCGGCCGCTGCGGTTGCCAGGCCCAGCCCGCGCCCCAGCCGCTGAGGACCAGGCCGGCCGACATGCCGGCGCCCAGCCACCCCCCGGCCCACGCCCCGGAGGGCACCCGGGTTCCGGTCAGGACGGCGTACACCACCGCCCGCCACAGGGCGACGACGATCACGCCGGTCACCAGGGCGCCGGGAACGATGACGAGCAGCGTCATCAGGTTGTTGGTGAAGTTCACGCGGTACGGCGCGATCTGCCGGAGCACCTGCTGCACGGCCAGGACGGGCACGGTGCCGATGAGGAAGAGCGGCAGGACCGAGGTGCGGAACAGCGGGGCGGGATCGACCAGGGCCCCCTGGCGCAGGCCCCACCGTGGATGGGTGCGCCACAGGTCGAGGAAAGCGTCGAGCAGGCGGCGCACCGCGCTCCCGGACGGTGCGGCGCTGACGGACCAGCCGTGCGGGTCCGCGCCCCAGCGCACCGCGGCCAGGTCGGCGTAGATCTCCCGGCTGCGCAGCGCGTCGGAGCGGGCGAGGTACAGCAGTACGACCATGACGACGGCCAGCGCCACGGCCCGGTCCAGCTGTGGCACCCGGCCGTCCGCCGCCACGCCGTAGATCACGTAGCCCAGGCAGAGCACGTACGGCAGCAGCACCAGCGCGAGGAAGACCCGCCACAGGGCGACCGTGAGGTACGTCAGGGTGACGTCCCGGTTGGCGATGTGGGCGAGTTCGTGCAGCAGCACCGCCCGGAACCGCTTCGGATCGCGCCGCCGGACGGCGAGCAGGCCGCCGTGCAGGCAGACGACCGGGCGGCGGGTGCGGCCGAAGACCACCGCGCTGACCGAGGCGGCCGCGGGGTCGACCACCACCCGGGGCGTCGGCGCCACGCCCGTCGCCGTGCACAGTTCGGTGAGCAGGGCGAGGAGTTCGCCGTCCGGATCGACGGCGGCCAGCGGGATGACGCGGCTGCGCCGGGTCTTCCACCGGGGCAGCGCGGCGAAGAGCAGGGCGGCCACCACCAGCAGGAGCAGCGGCCAGGCGGCCACCTGCCACCACGGCGGCGCGGGCGCCCACAGGGACAGACAGAAGCGGGAGGCGGTGACCTGGCCGGAGATGCTGAGCGAGGTCTTCCAGTAGCTGCCGTCAGCCGGGTCCACGCCCGCGGCGAGGCTGCACCCGGACTCGTCCCCGTCGGCCAGGACCCTGACCACTTCGAGGATCATGGCGCCGCCGGCGGTGAGCATCAGGAGCAGCAGGACGACGAACCGGGGGCCCGTGCCCGCGCCGAGAACCCTTTCGTCGATCCGCAGCCGTCCGGGCGGCGCCCCGGTGGCGTTCACCTAGTCCTGCCCGGTGCCGGTGGGGTCGGTGGGAGGCTCCGGTGCCGGTGGGGTGGACGGAGCGGGCGGGTCCAGTGCGCGGGACAGGGCCAGCCGGGCCACGACCGCGTCGGCGATCTCCTCGGCGCGTTCGGGCACGAGACCGCGCTGCTCGCCCGCCGTCAGGACCAGGGCCCGCACCTCGACCAGTTGCTCCCGGGTCAGCGGCTGGAGCTCGGCCGGGGGGCCGGTCGCCGGAACAGCCGCCGCACCAGGCCCGTGGCCCCTCGTGAGGCGCGGTCCACGGTCGTGGCCACCATCCGCTGCGCCACCTCGTCGAGCACCAGCCACACGACGGGCGTCACCAGGGCGGCGACCTCCCCGATCCCGAACCCCAGCGGCTCGCGCCGCCCTCCACCGCGGCTCAGCCGCCGCACCACCGTGGCGTCGTCGAAGCGGCGGAGCCCCTCCACCAGGAACAGTTCCTCCGGTGCGAGGGTCTCCACGACCGATCGCACCACGTCACGCACCAGCACGGTCGGCCGGCCGTCGCCGGTCATGTCGGTTCCGGATCCCACTCGTCCCCCAGACCTTCGAGAATCCTTCCGGCTCGCACGAGATCGGCGCGCCGGATCGTCCACTGTGGCACGGGATGTGACGGTCAGGCAGGTCTTTTCCCGAGCCTGCTCCATCTGCTCACGGAGCCTGCGGACGTCCCGATCGAGCGGGCGCTGCGGAGCCGGGCGTGACGGCCCCAGGTCAACGGGAAGCCGGATCCGCTCCCGTGGTGGCGAACCGGTCGATCTGGTGGCGCGGCAGCGGTGTGCCCTTCACTCGACGGTGGCTGCGCCTCCTGCGCCTCCTGCGCTGACGACCGGCCGCCCTCTGTGCAACCCCTCCGGGCCGACCCTGACGGAAGGTCGGGGAACGACGGCTCCCCGCCCCTGATGTCCGGGGCGGACGGGGCCGGAAGACTCGTCACCGGGCCGGGAAGCACCGGTCCGGACGACGACCATCCTGGAGCCGGACCCGCATGAACGCGCACACGAACCGCACCCGTTGGGCCGTCCTGGCCGCCGCCGGCGCCCTGGCGGCCGCGCTGACGGTCGGGGCGGGCAGCCCGGCCCTCGCCACGACGCCCTCCGTCGGCACCTCGGCGGCGGCGAGCCCGTCCGCACTGCCGCCGCTGGAACCGGCGGCGCTCCGGGCCGCCCTCGCCCAGCGGCCCGCCGCCGACGTCTCCGCCGCGTTCCTGCGGGTCACCGGTTCCGCCGGGAGCTTCGAGGGCGGCTCGGGGGAGAGCGGGATGCGGGTCGACCCGCACGGCCGGTTCCGGATCGGGTCGATCTCCAAGGTCTTCACCACCACCGTCGTCCTCCAGCTCGCCGGCGAGGGCCGGATCGACCTCGACGGCGCCGTCCGGCAGTACCTCCCGGACTTCCCCTACGCGCCGGTCACGGTGGGGCAGTTGCTCAACCACACCAGCGGACTGCCCGGCGGCTCCGACGTGCCCTGGGGTGACGGCACCACCGGCTGGTTCGCCGAGCACCGGTTCGACTCGTTCACCCCCGAGGAGGTCCTCGCCACGATGGCCGGGCAGCCGCTGGGCTTCACGCCCGGAAGCGCCCAGCAGTACAACGGCATGAACACCTTCGTCGCCGGGCTGATCGTGGAGAAGGTCACCGGCCACCGCTACGCCGACGAGCTGCGCGACCGCATCGTCCGCCCGCTCGGCCTGCGCGACACCTCCCTCCCGGACGCCGACGACCCGCGGCTGCGGCACCCCGCGACCCGCCCGTACCTGACCGTCCCCGACGCGGACGGCGGCTCGCGCCGGGTGGACGTGACCGAGCAGAGCCCGTGGCCCTGGGCCGAGGGCGGCATGATCTCCAGCGCCCCCGACCTGGACCGCTTCATGACGGCGCTGTTCCGGGGCCGCCTCCTGGCACCGGCCCAGCAGGAGCTGCTGTTCACGGTCCCGGCGGTGTCCATGGCCGGACACGGCGGCCACTGCCCGGACGGCACGGCCTGCATGAGCACGGGCCTCGAACGACTCACGGCCGGCGGCATCGTGGTCTGGGGCAAGACCGGGTCCCGGCCGGGCTCCACCAGTGGCGTCTTCGCCACCCGGGACCTCGCCCGCGAGGTCGTGTACTCGGTCGACCCGACCGCGCTGAACGGCGCCGAGACCCTGTACCTCCTCGGGCTGCTGACCACCGCGTACGGCCTGGGGTCCAAGGGCTGACGTCCGTTCTCCACCGCTGGGCCGAGGGCGGGTTGGCTCGCACGGGGGAGGCGGACGGGCCGTGCGGTGGACGTGCGGCGGGGGTGGTGTCCGGGACGGTGGAGCCATGCTGATGGACATTCCGGTGGGCGACACCGAACGCCCCGTTCCCCGTTGGGCCCTGCGACTGGCCAAGGCCCTCCCGTTGATCGTGCTGCCGCACTGCCTGTGGCGGCTGCCGTTCGCCTTCGACTTCCGGATGGGCACCGTCGACCCGGCCGCCCCGCCCTACGTCTGGTGGGCCGCCCCGTACGTGATCGGTCTGAGCGTGGTCACCGAGGCGCTGACGCTGCTGACCCTGGGGCTGGTCAGCGGCTGGGGCGAGGTGTTCCCGCGCTGGGTGCCGGTGCTGCGGGGCCGGCGGGTGCCGCCGCTCGCGGCGCTCGTCCCGGCCGTGCTCGGGGGCCTGACCCTGGTGGCCCTCTTCGACGGCATGCCGCTCGCCTGGCTGGGCGTGTTCGCGGACGTCGGCTACAGCAACGGCTGGTGGATGCTCCTGGGCCGGATCTGCACCTCGACGGCGATGTTCTGGGGCCCGATCACCCTCGCCCTCGCCTGGGCCTACCACCACCGCCGCCGGCGGCCGGGCACCGCGTGAGTCCGCCCCCGCCCCGCCCCGCTCCGCCCCGCTCCGCCCCGCGCCGCGCGGGCCACTACGACACCTGAGCGGCCGCCCCGGCCCGTCCGGGCCTCACCACTGCGCCACCCGGTAGTCCTTGAGGAACACCCCCGACACCGGGTCCCCGGCCTCGCCGCGGACGATCGGGTCGTAGACCCGGGCCGCGCCGTCCACGATGTCGAGCGGGGTGCGGAACCCCTGGGCGGCGAGGTGGGCCTTCTTCGGGGCCGGGTTCTCGTCGGTGATCCACCCGGTGTCGACGGCGCACATGTGCACGCCCCGGGGGGCGAGTTCGGCCGCGCTGGTACGGGTGAGCATGTTGAGCGCGGCCTTCGCCATGTTGGTGTGCGGGTGCCGGGCGGTCTTGTTGCGGACGGCGAACCGGCCCTCCACCGCTGTGACGTTGACGATGTAGCGGGCGGGGTGGGGGGAGGCCAGCAGCAGGGGCAGCAGCCGGTCGCAGAGCAGGGCCGGGGCCAGCACGTTGACCAGCTGGGTCTCCAGGACCTCCGCCGGGTCGAGCGAACCGAGCACGGCGGACCAGGAGTTGGCGGGGGCGAGGTCGGGCAGCAGCCCGGACTCGTCGGTGAGGTCCAGCAACGACCCGGCGCCGGAGGAGAGCCGGGCGAGGCCGGCGACCGGCCGGAACCCGGGGGCGTGCTCGATCGCCCGGCGGTCGGCGGCGGGCAGGGCGTCCTGCTCGCCCGCCGCCAGTGGCGCGTACGACTCGGGCGGGCGGCGCAGGGTCTGGGCGGCGTTGTTGACCAGGATGTCGAGCGGGCGCCCGTCGGCGCGCAGCCGGTCGGTCAGGCCGATGACCTGGCGCGGGTCGCGCAGGTCGATGCCGACCACGCTGAGCCGCTCCCACCACTGCCCGCTGCCCTCGGCGGCGCGGAAGCGGCGGACGGTGTCCTGCGGGAACCGGCTGGTGACGATCAGCTCGGCGCCGTCGCGCAGCATCATCAGGGCGAGCTGGAAGCCGATCTTCACCCGCCCGCCGGTGAGCAGCGCCCGGCGCCCGCGCAGGTCGGTCCCCAGGGCACGGCGGGCGGTGTTGTCGGCCGCGCAGTCCGGGCAGAGCATGTGGTAGAAGCCGTCGACCGAGCGGTAGGCCTGCTTGCAGACGTAGCACTTGCGCGGGACCAGCAGCTCGCCGACCGGTCCGTCCGCGGCGGCCAGCGGTGCGTCCTCGCGGCGGGTCCGGCTGCCGGTCGCGGTGGTGGCGAGCAGGTCGGCGTCGGCCTGCCGCACGGCCTGCCGGGCCTCCTGGCGGCGGCGCTTGCGGCTCTCCATGACGAAGGAGCCGAGCTGCCGCTCGGCGTGCAGCCGGGTGCGGTCGTGGGCGGGGAGGGCGCGCAGGCGGCCGAGGGTGCGGCTGAACGCGGCGAGTTCCTCGGCGGTGAGGCCCGCCGCACCGGCGGCGTCGCTCGCCGGATGGATGGTGACCAGCTGGTGATGGTCGTCCCGGACCGTCATGTCCGCCCCCTCGTGCCGTACAGGTGGGAGGGACTGTAGTGGACGGTCCGGGACGATGAGATGCCAATTTCCGTTGGTGGCTGGTGGCTGGTGGCTGGTGGGCGGCGGACGCCGGGTCCGCGGCCGGGGCCGTCGCCGGGGGGCGTGGGCTCAGCCCGCGTACTGGCCGAGGATCTTCGCGAACTCGTACGGCTGCTGCGGGATGTTGGTGCACGTGGACAGCGAGCCGCCGGTGCAGGCGTTGGCGTCCCGGGTGGCGTCCCAGAAGGACACCATCCCGAGGTGGTTCTGCCGGGCGAAAGCCACCAACTGCTGCGCGTCGGCCTGGTTGTAGACCTGGTGGTCGTCGTTCTCGCCGATCATCGGCGTGACGCCGACCATGGCCCACAGCTGGGCGTCGGTCTTCGCCGGGTAGAGGGCCTTGAGCTGGCCGAACAGCGACTGCGCGGCCTGGACGGCGGCGTTGCCGTAGTCGGTCCCGCTCCGGTAGTAGTCCATCGCCATGATGTTGACCACGTCGACGGCCACCCCGGCGTCCCGGGCGGACTTGACGATGGCGACGCCCTCGGCGGTCAGGCCCTCCGGCAGGACGGGCAGGGTGAAGGAGACCTTGAGGCCCGGGTGGGCCTGCTGGAGCTTGGCGAGCGCGGCGGAGCGGCGGTCGTTGGCGGCGGTGTCGGCGATGGCCGCGCCCTCGATGTCGAAGTCGACGTAGCGCAGGTTGTAGGCGTTCACCACGGCGTCGTACTCGGCGAACAGCGAGTCCACCGTGGTGCAGGCGGCGGCGAGTTCGGTGCCGGCGGCGCCGCCGAAGGAGACCTTGACGTCGCCGCCGGCCGCGCGCAGCGCGTCCACCTGGTCCTTGGCCCAGGCGGTGCGCGGGTCGTAGGCGTTGAACCAGCTGGCCTTGCAGCCGACGCCGGTGACGAAGCCCATGGTGTAGCCCTTGAGGCCGCCGGCCTTGGCCAGGTCGGGCATCGAGGGGGTGGGCCAGGCGCCCATGTCGATGTACGGGGCGACCGGGAGCGCGACGTTCGGCGCCGGGGTGGTCGGTCCGCCGGTGGGCGTGCCGGTCGGGGTGCCGGTCGGGCCCGGCGGGGTCGAACTCGGCGGCGGGTTGGTCGGGTTGCCGCCGCCGGGGCCGGTCAGCGCGATGTCGTCGGCGAGGTAGCCGCCCTGGCCGTACCAGCCGTGCAGGTACACGGTGACGCTGGTGGTGGCGGGCCCGGTGGTGAAACTCGTGGACAGCTGCTGCCAGCCGGGGCCGCCGGCGGTCCAGGTGGCCGGGTCGGTGAAGCCGCTGCCGGTCGCGCCGAGGTAGACGTACTGCCCCTGCACCCAGGCACTCAGGGTGTACGTGGTGTCGGGCTGGACGGCGACGCTCTGGCCGCACTGCGCGGTGTCGCTCGCGCCCACCGCCCCCTTGAGTGCGTACGTCCCGTTGTGCGCACCGGAGTTGACCACGCTCCCGGTGCCGGCGGAACAGCTCCAGGGGCTGACCGCGCCGCTCTCCAGGCCGCCGTTGGCGAGCAGGTTGCCGTCGGCGGCGCCGGCGTTCCCGGCGAGGACGGCCAGGCCGCCGGCGGCGAGCGCGGTGGCTGCGGCGAGGCTCAGCAGGGTGGTCCGGCCGGTGGGGCGGCGGTGCGTGGGGGCGTGCAGGGGCGCGCTGGGCATGGGGGTGCCTCTCGGGACGTGGTGGGGCCGCCCGCGCCGCGAGGGGGGAGACACGGGGCGGGCGGCGGCCTGGGGTGCTCCGGGCGTGGGGGAGCGCGGTGCGGGGGAGCGCGGTGCTGAGCATCAAACTGGACTAGACCAGCTGTGCACGTCAAGCACTTCCCGGCCCCGGACGCCTCACCGGGGGCAGGTTTTAGGAACGGTTAAGACGGCGACGGGGCGGGCTTCGAAAGGGACTTGACCTGGAGTGCACTCCAAGGTGAAAGCTGAGGGCATCGAACGCACCACCACGCGAACCACTGCTGCGGCCACCGCCACGGAAGCCGCGAAACCCACGATGGGAGCACCCTCATGCGCAACGCCCCGTTCGGTACCGGCGGCCCCGAGATCGGCGTCATCGGCCTCGGCTGCATGGGCATGACCTGGGCCTACGACATGGGGAGCCGGGACGACGAGAACTCCGTCCGGGTGATCCGGCAGGCGCTGGACCTCGGCGTCGGCCTGATCGACACCGCCGACATGTACGGCCCGTACACCAACGAGGAGGTGGTCGGCGCCGCGCTGGCCGGGCCGTACCGGGAGCGCGCCTTCCTGGCCACCAAGGTGGGCATCGTGCCGGGCGGTGCGGGCCAGCAGGAGCGCAACGGCCGGCCCGAGCACGTGCGCCGCTCGATCGACGAGAGCCTGCGCCGGCTGGGCACCGACCACGTCGACCTCTACCAGCTGCACCGGGTCGACCCGGACGTCCCGATCGAGGAGACCTGGGGCGCGTTCGCCGAGGCCGTCGCGGCCGGCAAGGCCCGGAGCATCGGGCTCTCCGAGCCGACGGTCGAGGAGATCAAGCGGGCGCAGTCCGTGCACCCGGTGGCCTCGGTGCAGTCCGAACTGTCGCTGTGGACCCGGGACGTGCTGGCCGAGGTGCTGCCGTACACCGAGGAGCAGGGCATCGCCTTCCTGCCGTTCTCGCCGCTCGGCCGGGGCTTCCTGACCGGCGGCATCA
The DNA here is from genome assembly GCF_055589745.1 of Kitasatospora sp. NPDC041917. Taxonomy (NCBI): domain Bacteria; kingdom Bacillati; phylum Actinomycetota; class Actinomycetes; order Kitasatosporales; family Streptomycetaceae; genus Kitasatospora; species Kitasatospora sp. NPDC041917. The sequence goes on from NZ_JBVJBI010000026.1 coordinate 91,296, forward strand.
CCTCCTTCGACGAGCTGTCCGCCGACGACTTCCGCCGCCGGCTGCCGCGCTTCCAGCAGGACGCGCTGAAGGCCAACCTGGCGCTGGTCGAGAAGGTCCGGGCGGTCGCCGGACGGACCGGTGCCAGTCCCGCGCAGGTGGCGCTGGCCTGGGTGCTGGCGCAGGGCCGGTACGTCTTCCCGATCCCGGGCACCCGGACGCCGCGCTACCTGGTGGACAACGTGGGCGCGGCCGGGATCGAGCTCTCGGCGGCGGACCTGGCCGAGCTGGACGCGCTCCCGGCCGCGACCGGCGAGCGTTACTGAGGCGGCGCAGCGAGCGCGGGCGGTGCCGCGCCGGGGGTCGGTGGCCCGCCGGGAGCCGGGAGCCGGTGCCGCGCCGGGAGCCGGTGCCGCGCCGGGAGTCAGCGCTCCATCACCCACACCAGCTGCCGTCCGGTCTCGCCCGGAGCCCGGACGGCGGTCTCGGCGACCCGGTCCAGCCGGTAGCCGAGCTTGCGCGGGACGGCCGCGCTGGCGCCGTTCGCCCGGTCGCAGCGGATCTCCACCCGGGTGATCCCGGGCAGTGCCAGCGCGGCCTCGGTCAGTGCCCCGGCCGCGGCGGTGGCGATGCCGCGGCCGACGTGCCCGGTGGCGACCCAGTAGCCGATCTCCAGCGCGCCCGGCCCGATCCGCCCGTGCAGGCCGAAGGCGCCGATCACGCCGCCGGGTTCGGCGTCCAGGCCGGCCAGGTACATGAAGTCGGTGCCGGCCTCCCAGGCGGCCGCGCCGGCCCTGGTCAGCTCGGCGGTCCGGGCCCGGGAGGGGGCCTCGGCCGCCCACTCCATCCAGGGCCGCAGGTGGTCCAGGTTGGCGCGGACGGCCCGGTTCAGCGCGGCCGCGTGGGTGCTGCGGCGGCGCCGCAGCCAGAGGCCGCCGGGCAGCCGCAGCCGTTCCGGCGGCCGCCCGGTGGTCACCGCCGCCACCGGCGGGGCGAGGCCGCAGGACCGCGACTGTGCTTGGCTCATGACGGCGATTATGTCCTTGGCCGGGACCTGTCACCATCCGGTGTCCCCCCGGTGGCGGGCGCGCCCGCCCGCGCCCCGGCGCGTCAGAGCCGGACCATCACCTCGTCGAGCTCCTTGCGCCGCAGGTCCGGCACGCGCGCCCCCTCGGCCGGGTAGCCGACCGGGATCACGTACGCCGCGCGCTCCTCCGCCGGGCGGTCGCACACCTCGTTGAGGAACTTCATCGGACTCGGGGTGTGGGTCAGCGTGGCCAGCCCGGCCTGGTGCAGCGTGGCCAGCAGCAGCCCGACGGCGATCCCCACCGACTCCTTGGTGTAGTACGGGCGCGGCGAGTCGGGGCCCTTGTGCACCTCGAACACCACGATCACGGCCGGCGCGTCCTCCAGGAACGGCTTGCGCCAGTCGGTGCCGATCGGAGCGAGGGCGGCCAGCCACTCCTCCGACGCCCGGTGGCCGTAGAACTCGCGCTCCTCGGTCTCGGCCGCCTCGCGCAGCCGCCGCTTGCGCTCCGGGTCGGTGATCACCACGAACCGCCAGGGCTGGACGTGCGCGCCGCTGGGCGCGGTGCCGGCCGTCCGGATCGCCCACTCGACGACCCCGTCCGGGAGCGGGCGGGTGGAGTAGTCGCGGACGGTCCGGCGCCGGGCCATCACGTCGTGGAAGGACCTGCTGCGGGCCTCGGCCTCGTGGGCGGGCACCGTCATGGGGGCGAGCGGGACGGTCGGGTGGGACGTCCCCGCCACGGCGCTGTCTGTGCTGTCAACCATGGCGGACAGCACAGCACATGACGGCCCCTCCGGGAAGAGGTACAGACCGATAGGTACAGACCGGAAGGTAGAGACCAATCGCCGGGTCGGTGCCGGCTCAGAGCTCGTGCACCCGCCCGTCCCGGACCTCGATCCGGCGGTTCACCGACACCGTGTCCAGCATCCGCCGGTCGTGGGTGACCAGCAGCAGGGTGCCGGTGTACGAGCCGAGCGCGGACTCCAGCTGCTCGATCGCCGGCAGGTCCAGGTGGTTGGTGGGCTCGTCCAGCACCAGCAGGTTGACCCCGCGGGCCTGTAGCAGCGCCAGCGCGGCCCGGGTGCGCTCGCCGGGGGAGAGGGTGGCGGCCTGACGCAGCACGTGCACCGCCTTGAGGCCGAACTTGGCCAGCAGCGTGCGCACGTCCTCCGGCGCGAGTTCCGGCACGGCGGCCGCGAAGGCCTCCAGCAGCGGCTCACCGCCCAGGAACAGGCCGCGCGCCTGGTCCACCTCGCCGACCACCACGCCGGAGCCCAGCGAGGCGCTCCCGCCGTCCAGCTCCAGCCGGCCGAGCAGGGCGGCCAGCAGGGTGGACTTGCCCGCGCCGTTGGCGCCGGTGATGGCGATCCGGTCGGCCCAGTCGATCTGCAGGTCCACCGGGCCGAAGGCGAAGTCCCCGCGTCGCACGCTCGCCCCGCGCAGGGTGGCGACCACCGAGCCGGAGCGCGGCGCGGTGGCGATCTCCATCCGCAGCTCCCACTCCTTGCGGGGCTCGTCGACCACGTCCAGCCGCTCGATCATCCGCTGGGTCTGCCGGGCCTTGGCGGCCTGCTTCTCGGTGGACTCGGTGCGCATCGCGCGCCCGATCTTGTCGTTGTCGGAGGACTTGCGGCGGGCGTTGCGCACGCCGTTCTCCATCCAGCCGCGCTGCATCCGCGCCCGGGCCTCCAGCCCGGCCTTGGTGTCGGCGTACTCGTCGTACTCCTCGCGGGCGTGCCGACGGGCCACCGCCCGCTCCTCCAGGTACGCCTCGTAGCCGCCGCCGTACAGGTTGACCTGCTGCTGGTGCAGGTCCAGCTCCAGCACCTTGGTCACGGTGCGGGCCAGGAACTCGCGGTCGTGGCTGATCAGCACGGTGCCCGTGCGCAGGCCCTTGACGAAGGCCTCCAGGCGCTCCAGACCGTCCAGGTCGAGGTCGTTGGTGGGCTCGTCGAGCAGGAAGACGTCGTAGCGGGAGAGCAGCAGCGAGGCGAGGCCGGCCCGGGCGGCCTGGCCGCCGGACAGGGCGGTCATCGGCAGGTCCAGCGAGACCTTCAGCCCGAGCGAGTCGGCGACCTCCTCGGCGCGCTCCTCCAGGTCGGCGCCGCCGAGGTCCAGCCAGCGCTCCAGGCCGACGGCGTACGCGTCGTCGGCGCCCGCCCGGCCCTCGACCAGGCCCTCGGTGGCCTCGTCCAGCGCGGCCTGCGCGGCCGCCACCCCGGTGCGGCGGGCCAGGAAGTCGCGCACCGACTCTCCCCCGCGCCGCTCCGGCTCCTGCGGCAGGTGGCCGACGTTGGCGCTCGCCGGGCTCAGCCGCAGCGAGCCGCCCTCGGGGGCGTCCAGGCCGGCCAGCAGCCGCAGCAGGGTCGACTTGCCGGCACCGTTCACGCCGACCAGGCCGATCACGTCGCCGGGGGCGACGACCAGGTCCAGGCCGGAGAAGAGGGTGCGTTCGCCGTGGCCGGCGCTGAGGTCCTTGACTACGAGTGTCGCGCTCATGATGGGGCCGATTGTAGGAGGAGCGGCCCGTGCGACGGAAAAAGCGGGGGCCGCGGCAGTCCTGCCGCGGCCCCCTGAGTCACCCGGCCCTGATCACCGGGCCTTGATCACTTGGCTTTCTTCGAGAAGTACTCGAACATGTGCTGGGCCACGTCCTCCAGGTACGGACCGGCCTCGTAGGTGTTCGCGCCGTTGCCGATGGAGGTGTCGCTGACCAGCGCCGGCTTGCCGTCCTTGGTCGCGTACCAGCCGCCGCCGCTGCTGCCGCCGGTCATGTTGCAGCCGATCAGCAGCATCGCCGGGCGGCTCGGGTCGCCGGTCTTCTTGGACGGCTTGCCGCCGTCGCAGTGCTCCAGCTCCACGCCGTCGAAGGGCTTGCCCTCGGGGAAGCCGTAGTTGCTGACGGCGCCGACCTGGTCACGCGGGGCGTTGAACCAGAGCGGGACGGAACCGCCGACGGTCTCCTCCAGCGACTTGCCGCCCGGGTTGGGGTTGGAGACCTTGATGATGCCGAAGTCGTACTGGCTCCACGGGCCGCCCTTCTCCGGGTCGGCCTCGCCGGCCCACTGCGGCGAGACCATGCCGGAGGTGGCGGTCCACTCGCCGTACGGCTCGGCGTCCTCCAGCTTGGCCTGCTTGTTGCCGTTGCTCAGCACGCCGTTGCTGTTGAAGGCCGGGGCGAAGGTGATGTCGGTGTAGTACTTGTTGCCCTTGCCGCCGTGCAGGCAGTGGCTGGCGGTCCACACCAGGTTGCTCTTGCCCGGGTTGGCCGGGTCGGAGACGACGGTGCCGGAGCACACGTAGTCCTCGTTGCCGTCCTTGAAGAAGATCTTGCCGTTGACGTGCATGTTCTTCGGGAACGGGTGCGCCACGGGCTTGGCCGGGACCACAGCGGGCAGCTGGTCCGCGCCGCCGCCCGGCTGGGCCGCGGTGGGCTGGGCGGCGGTGGGCGCGCTGGTGGCCGACGCGGCGCCGGTGGGCTGCGCGGGCGGCTGGGTCCCCTCCGGGGCGGGCTGGGGCAGCGGCTTCGGCTTGGCCTCCAGCAGCTTCTGCAGGGTCCAGTAGCCCTTGACCGCCGGGGTGATCACGTTCGCCTGGGCCCACTTGTCCCAGTCCTCCAGCTTCCAGGTCTTCAGCTCTTCGAGCGTCGGAAGCTTGATCGGCGCCGCGCCCGGGGTGCCGGCGGCGCTGGCCGCGACGCTGGGAGCCGCGGTCACGGCCGGATCGGCGTTGTCGGGGCCGCACGCGGTGGCGACCACCATGGTCAGCGCGGCGACGGAAGCGCCCAGGACGGCACGGCCCGGCCGGGATATCGGTGACATGAGTTCAAATCCCCCTGTTGACTACCGCCATGCGACCCGATCCCCGGGTGCGGCCCGCTTCGGCCGCCGGCATGGCAGGTGAGGAGTCTGCCATGCGGCCGGGGGACTCCTGACATCCGCCCCTGACCGGGACGGGGACGGCACCGGATCGGCACCGGATCGGCACCGGGCCCCCGCCGGGTCCCCGTCGGACCTTCGTCGGGGCCGGGTCCCCGCCGCGACCTCCGTCGGGGCCGGGTCCCCGCCGCGACCTTCGTCGGGGGTGCGTCCCCGCCGCGGCCTCGGGGCCGGTAAATCGGTTGCGGGTGGCGTACGGGCTGCCTAACGTGGTCCGGGTCATCAGCCAGACAAGGAGAAGGCCGTTGCTCTACTGAGGTCCCGGGACACCGCCCCCGCCGCGCAGGCCCTGCTGCCGTTGCGCGGTGCGCGAGTGTGCGACCTCAGTCACGGCCCGTGGCGCTCCTCTTCGTGACGCCACCCCTTCGTTCTCCTCCGGCCGTCCCCGGTTCCGCACCCGCGGTGTCTCCCCGTGTTGCTCACCACCCCTTCGGCAACCACCCCGGGAGGCCTGTATGGCACACCAACCCACCACCACCGCCGTCCTCTGCACCGAGCTCTCGTTCGAGTGGCCCGACGGCAAGCCCGTCCTGGACGGCTTCCAGCTCGCCGTCGGCCCCGGCCGCACCGGCCTGATCGGTCTCAACGGCGCCGGCAAGTCCACCCTGATGCGGCTGATCGCCGGCGAGCTCACCCCCACCGGCGGCACCGTCCGGGTCGACGGCGAACTCGGCTACCTGCCACAGGGACTGACGCTCGACACCACATTGCGGGTGGACGAGGCGCTCGGCGTCCGCGGCGCCCGCGAGGCCCTGCACGCCATCGAGTCCGGCGACACCGACCAGCGCCACTTCGACGTGATCGGCGACGACTGGGACGTCGAGGAGCGCGCCCGCGCCACCCTCGACCGGCTCGGCCTCCACCGCCTCGGCCTCGACCGCACCACCGGCGAACTCTCCGGCGGCGAGGTGGTGCTGCTGCGGCTGGCCGCCCTGCTGATGGCCCGCCCCGACGTCCTGCTGCTCGACGAGCCCACCAACAACCTCGACCGGGCCGCCCGCGAGCGGCTCTACGAGACGGTGGCCGGCTGGAACGGCGTGATGCTGATCGTCAGCCACGACCGCGAACTGCTCCGGCACGTCGACCGGATCGCCGACCTTCGGGACGGCGAAGTCACCTGGTACGGCGGCGACTTCGACGACTACGAACGCACCCTCGCGGCCCAGCAGGAGACGGCCGAGCGGCTGCTGCGCAACGCCGAGGCCGACGTCCAGCGCCAGAAGCGGGACTTGGCCGAGGCCCGCGTCCGGCTGGACCGCAGCGCCGCGTACGGCAAAAAGCGCTCGGTCACCCGCAACGACCCGCACATCTTCGCCGGGATGCTCAAGCGCAAGGGCCAGGAGACGGCCGGCCGCCTCCAGGGCATGCACACCGAGCGACTGGAGGAGGCCAGGGCGCGGCTCGGCGTGGCCGAGGAGGCGGTGCGGGACGACGCCGAGATCCGGATCGACCTGCCGCGCACCGCCGTCCCGGCCGGCCGTACCGTGCTCACCCTGGACAAGGTCCGGCTGCCCTACGGCGCCACCGCCGACCTCGACCTGCGCGGGCCCGAGCGGATCGCCCTGGTCGGCCGCAACGGCGCCGGCAAGTCCACCCTGCTGCGCACCATCGCGGGCGAACTCGCCCCGCTGGCGGGGGAGGTCATCACCCCGGTGCCGCTGCGGTACCTCCCGCAGCGGCTCGACCTGCTGGACGACGAGCGCTCGGTCGTGGAGAACGTCAAGCTGTTCGCCCCCGGCACCGGGGACAACGCGGTCCGCGCCCGGCTCGCCCGCTTCCTGTTCCGCGGGGCCCGGGCCGACCGGCCCGCCGCCACCCTCTCGGGCGGCGAGCGCTTCCGCGCGACACTGGCCGCCCTGCTGCTGGCCGACCCGCCGCCGCAGTTGCTGCTGCTCGACGAGCCGACCAACAACCTGGACCTCGCCAGCGTCCGCCAGCTCACCCAGGCGCTGGCCGCCTACCGGGGGGCGCTGATCGTGGCCAGCCACGACCTGCCGTTCCTGCGCGGCCTGGGGCTCACCCGGTGGCTGGAGCTGGACGGCGAACTGCGGGCGGTGGAGCCGATGTAGCGCCTGGCGTCGCTGCCGTGCCTGCCGTTGTTACTCCCGGTCGCCCTGGGCGCTCTGGTCGGCCCGGTTGCCCTGGGCGTCCTGCCGGCCCTGGGTGTCCTGTCGGCCCCGGGCGTCCTGTCGGCCCCGGGCGTCCTCGACGAGCATCCGGCGGGCCGTGCTCAGGGCCGAGTCCCTGAGCACGGCCAGCTCGTCCGGGGTGAACACCGGGGTGCGGACGTTCGGCGGGATGCCCGGTCCGTCGAAGGTGCCGCCGTTCCGGGTGAGGTACTTCTCGTTCGGCAGGCCGACCATCAGGTCCGGCGAGAGCTTCTTGATCATCACGTCGGAGAAGACGCCCTGGGTGTTCTCGCCGACCCGCAGCACCTTGGGGGAGCGGCCCATCATGGCCTGGGTGAAGGTCTCCGCCGCACTGGTGGAGATCGAGGAGGTGAGCACCGCCACCGGGCCGTTGAAGCGCGTGCCCGCCGAGGGGTGCACGGTGACCGGCTCGGGCCGGGTGAACTTCGCCGGGTCGGCCGGGTCGTTGCGCGCCACCTTCCGGTAGGCGACGTAGGGGCGGTCGGTGAGCCGGGCGGCGATGTGCAGCCCGAGCGCGTCCGAGCCGCCGCCGTTCAGCCGCACGTCGACGACCAGTCCGGCCGGGCGGTCCGGGCCGGCCAGCAGGGCGTCCAGCGCGCGGTCCAGCTCGTCGAGCTGGCTCTGGTGGCCGCCCGCGGCGTACCTGCCGAAGCTGCTCACCCGGAGGTAGCCGATGCCGTCGGGGAGCCGGCCCACGCCGAGCCGGCCGTTGGCGAAAGGCTGCTCCGGACCGGTGAGCCGGGCGGCCGAGGCCTGCCGGGCGCGGGCGGTCAGCTCCTCGGTCTCCTCGGTCGACCCGGGCCGCTGCCCGCCGAAGACCAACTCGGGGTGCCCGTCGACCACCCGGGCCAGTGAGGTGTGGGCGTCGCCGAGCGGGCGGAGCATGTCCACGAGGACGGCCTGCAACTGGTCGACGGTCGTCGTCGGGGTGATCGTGCGCCGCTTCTCGTCCCGGACGGCGTGCCAGTCGATGCCCTTGGCGGCGAAGAAGGGGTAGTTCTCCTCGAAGTTCTCCCAGAACCGGTCGAAGACCGCGGGCGGGTCGTTCGCAGCCGGCGTGGCGCACAGCGGCGGCAGGGCGTCCAGACGGTTGAGCGTCTTGCTGCCGACCCCGCCCTCCTCGTGCTCCACCGCTCGGTTCCGGCCCCGGGGGGTGAGCGTCAGGGCGTTGTCGCCCATGCCGTAGCGGGTGGTGCCGTCCGGTCCGGGTGCCGCGGTCCGCGTCCCGGTGATCCACCCCGGCACGCAGCTGTGCGCCGTCACGTCGTAGGTGGTGAGCCGGTCCCCGGAGACCGCGACCAGCAGGCCGTAGCCCTCCGTCCGCCAGACCCCGTCCAGCGGGTTCGCCCGCCCTTCCTGGGCCGCGGCCGCCCCCGGCGCCGCCAACCCCACCGCCGCCGCGAGCGCCACCGCCGCGGCCGCCGCCCTGCCCGTGCTCCTGCGTGTCATCTCCGGCCTCCGCCGAACCCCGGTCTCCCCCGCGGAACCCCTCCGCCACCGCTCCCGGCCGACGCTAGGGCGGGCCCCACCGTCGGGGCGTCATCCGGCGAGCCGCACCCGCTTCCTCCTGCGGGCCCATCCGCTTCCTCCTCAGGGCCCATCCGGGGCAGGGAGGAATGGTCCCCGGTGGTCTCGACAGCGGACCGGTGCGCCGTCGGGCAGGAGTTCGCCGAGGCTGAAGGTCTCCGTGGCTGAAGGTCGCCGAGGCTGAAGGTCTCTGCGGCGGACGGGCGTCAGGCCTGCGGCGCGGGCCGCAGCCGGCCCGCGATCCGGGTCCCGAGCCGGTCCAGTCCGACGACGAGGGCGGCGAGCACCACGAACTCGACGGTCAGCAGGGCGATCTGGCCCCAGACGTAGCCGTAGCCCTTGGTGGTCGGGTCGAAGAAGAAGTAGGGGTAGGGCATCGGGTAGTCGTCGAACAGCGCGTTGCGGGCGAGCACGATCGCCGCGTAGCCGAGCGGGAAGCCCAGCCAGAGCGGTATGTCCTTCCAGGCCGCGGCGTTGCGGGGCTTGAGCACCAGCCAGTCGACGATCACCATGACCGGCGTCACGTAGTGCAGGAAGAACGACGACCAGTGCGCCAGCCTGTCCGGCCCGCTCACCAGCCCGGGCAGCGGGTTGGCGCCGTGTTCGAGCAGGATGTGCGAGACCAGCCCGGTGATCAGGATGTACAGCGTGGCGGCGCCGCGCAGCCGGGGCGCGGGCGCGTCCACGGTGCCGCGCTTGAGCATCCAGTACACCGCGCCGATGAAGTAGCCGAACACGATCACGTTGCTCTGCACGGTGAAGTAGACCAGCGGCGCGGTTCCGAGGATCAGGCCGAGGCCCGCCGAGAGCACGATGCCCATGCGCCACCACAGCGCGGGCCGGGTCCGGACAGTCATGCGGCCACCAGTTCGTTCCAGGCGATACGGGAGGTATCGGAGGTTTTCGGGGGAAAGCCGCACTCTACTCGCTGGTGACGATCGGGTGGAATCCACGTTCGATTTGCGCGGCGCCGAGGAAGCCGTTTGAGCGGGTGTCAGCCCGGCAGCACGAAGCCCGACTCGTACGCCGCGATGACCGCCTGGGTGCGGTCCCGGGCGCCCAGCTTGGCCAGCACGCTGCCGACGTGCGTCTTCACCGTCTCCGGGCTCACCACCAGTTGCCGCGCGATCTCGCCGTTGCTGAGCCCGGTGCACATCAGTCGCAACACCTGGCCCTCCCGCTCGGTCAGCCGCCGGATCGGCCCCCGGCCCGCCCGGTCCGCCCGCTCGGCCTCCCGGCGCCGGTCCGCGCCGTGGCGCAGCGCGAGTTCGCGGACGGCCGCCGGGAACAGCAGCGAGTCGCCGCGCGCGACCAGCCGCACCGCCTGCACCATCTCCTCCGCCCGGGCCCGCTTCAGGAGGAACCCGGCGGCGCCCGCGCGCAGCGCGTCGTACACGTGGTCGTCGTGCTCGAAGGTGGTGACGACCAGGATGCGCGGCGGCGCGGCCATCCCGTTGACGAGCTGTTCGGTGGCCCGGATGCCGTCGATGCCGGGCATCCGGACGTCCATCAGCACCACGTCGGGGCGCAGTTCGCGCACCAGCGGGACGACCTCGGCGCCGTCGGCGGCCTCGCCGACCACGGTGAGGCCCGGTTCGCTGTCGATCACCACCCGCAGGCCCAGGCGGACCAGCCGCTCGTCGTCCGCGATCACCACCCGGATGCTGTCCGCGGCCCGGCCCACGCCTTCGTCCGCGCCTTCGTGCTCGTTCACGTCGTCCCTCCCACCGGCAGCCAGACGGCCAGCCTCCACGTCGTTCCGTCCTCGCCGGGCCCCGCCGTGCTGCCGCCGTGCAGGGCCGCCGCCCGTTCCGCGATCCCGCGCAGTCCGCGTCCGCCGCCGGGGCGGCTCGGCCGGGCGGGGCCGAGCGGGTTGGTCAGCTCGATCTCCAGCCGGTCGCCGGCCAGCCCGACCCGGAGCCCGGCCGGCGCGGGCCCGGCGTGCCGCAGCACATTGGTCAGGCCCTCCTGCACGATCCGGTACGCCTCGCGGGAGACCGCCGCGGGCAGGTCGCCCAGCCCGGGCGCCAGCTCGGCGTCCACCGCGACCCCGGCCCGGCCGAGCTGGCGCAGCAGGTCGTCGAGCCCGCCGAGGGTGGGCCCGGACGGCTCGGCGGCCTCCGGGTCCTCCTCGCGCAACAGCCCGAGGACGGCGTCGAGTTCGGCGACGGCGCCCCGGGCGGTCTCCTCGATCGCCGCGAGCGCCTCGGCGGCGAAGTCCGGGTTGCTGCGCAGCACCCGGGCGGCGGCCGAGGCCTGGATGCCGACGGCGCTGAGCGCGTGCCCGACCGAGTCGTGCAGCTCGCGGGCCAGCCGGTTGCGCTGGGCGAGTACGGTGGCCCGGCGCTCGGCGGCGGCCACCCGCTCCTCGGGGGTCGGGCCGAGCAGGACGGGCGCCCAGCGGGCGAGCAGCGCCCCGCAGGCGGCGTTGGTGCCGACGATCAGCAGCAGCACGCCGAGGCCGAGGGCCGGGCCGGTGACCAGCCAGCCGGGGAAGTGCCGCTCCCACATCCGGACGAACTCCCTGGTCCCCGCGAAGCCGAGGACCAGGACCACCGCGAAGGGGGTGCCGGCCAGCGTCATCCCGGCGACCACCCCGCCGAACAGGACGTGCAGCACGTACCAGAGCGCGGTGCGTCGGCGGGCGGTCCAGGAGCGGGCCGGTCCGGTGGCGAGGTCCTCCGGCCGGGCCACCGCGCACAGCGCCCGCGCGGCCGCGCCCTCCAGGCCCCGCACCGTCGGCACCAGCGCGGTGACCGCGGCCATCGGCAGCGAGGTGAGCAACGACAGGACGTACATCAGCAGTTGGCGGGCGGGTGACTGGTCCGGGTCGAGCGCCCCGTACAGCACCACCGACAGCATCCAGTACGGCATCAGCAGCGCGCCGCCCAGCACCAGGTGCACCCAGCGCAGGCGGGCCCGACGCCCCAGCGCGGCCCCCGCCGCACGCCGCAACCGGCGGCCCACCCCCGTGATCACCCGCGCGACTCTACGGCAGCGGCGCGCCGGCGGGCGCCCCATTCGGTCAACGCCGTCGCCCCGACCGCCAGGACCAGCACCGAGGCCACCACCTGGGCGCTCTGCACCAGGGGTGTCAGCCCTGGCACCGCCGTCCGCAGTTCGGTCACCCGGGTCGTCGTCACCCCGAAGGCCACCAGCTGCCAGCCGCCCCAGCCGAACAGCGAGCCGGCCGCCGTCCACACCACCAGCAGCGGCCCGAGCACCCGGCGCCCCGGCCGGATCCGGAAGACCAGGACCAGCAGCGCCGCCGCCGCGGCCACCGCCATCACCGCGGCCACCCCGTCCATCACCGCCACGCCCCGGCTCCGGGCCTCGGCCATGTCCCGCGGAAGTCCGGCGGTGCCGCCGAGTGCCCAGTAGGCGCGGACCGCCGCGACGCCCGCGGCGAGCAGCGCGGCGACGCAGGCGAGGACGCGCTGCACGGTCAGGGTGGGGGAGCCGGGCAGGTCGCAGATCCGCTCCCGCAGCAGCCCGGCCCAGCGCTGCCGGGCGTACAGGGCGAAGGCGGTGAGCAGGGCGAGGCCCTGGACGGCGAAGCCGCCGTACACGACGAGGAAGACCCAGTCGCCGATGCCCTTGTCGTCCGGGTCGCCGTGCTCCGGCCCGAGCACCAGGACGCTCAGCAGGTACAGCGGCAATGCGATCAGGATCGTGCCGAGCAGCCCGGTCGCCACCCACATCGGGAACGCCACCAGTCCGGCCGGCGCCCGCCGCCCCCACGGCCGGGCGAACGCCAGCGCCAGCGCCACGGCGATCGCGTCCATGCCGAAGGTCAGCAGGTTCACCAGCCACAGCCGGTCCATCTCACCGGGGGCGTCCGACCCCACCGGGTGCCCGGTCAGCCAGAGCAGCTTCAGCGTCAGGTACGGCCCGGTCGCCGCCACCGCCGTCCACGCCGCCCCGGTCCGCACCGCGTGCTCGTTGATCCTCATGCCCCCACCGTCCCGCCGGGCCCCGCCCCGGGGCCTCCGCCCACGGTGCGATCCCGCTCCCCCCGGCGGGGGATCTCCGGCTCAGGCCGGTGCGAGGGCCGGGGCCATCCGGTGGATCACCCGGTCCTCCTCGTCGGTGCGGCCGTCCGGGTCGGCGACCAGCCCGAGCCGCTCGGCGAGCCGGCGCGAGGGCAGGTTGTCCGCGTGGATCAGGGCGATCACCGGGATGCCGGGGTGGCGCGGCAGCCCCTCGGCCATCGCCGCCCGGGCCGCCTCCGCCGCGTACCCCTTGCCCCAGGCGGACGGCCGGAACCGGTAGTAGAGGTTGAACACCCGCTCCCCGTCCAGGGTGTGCAGGTAGAGCCCGGCGAACCCGATCACCGCCCCCGGGTCCTCCCGGGTGGCGACGGCGCAGTACCCCACCCCGTCCCGCACCCAGTCGGCGACGAACCCGTCCAGCATCTCCTGCGCCTGGGCGATGTCCCGCTGCGGCCCGTTCGGGTTGTACCGGTTGGTCTCCGGATCCCCGTGGATCGCGAACACCGCCTCCAGGTCCCCCTCCTGGGGCCGCGTCAGTACCAGCCGCTCGGAGGCGGCGACGATCGTGCGGGAGCTTCGGTCGGCGTGGTCGGTAGTGGTGGTCATGGCGCTTCCCCGTGTCTAGCGTAATAGGTCTAAGGCAAGATAGGCCATTACCACACCACCCGCCCACCCATTTCCGCCCGCCCACCCCCTACAGGATCGGCTCGCAGCCGACCGCCTCGCCCCCGACGGTGAGGAACTGCTTCCAGGCCTCGTCGGAGGTGGAGAACAGGTGTCCGAGTTGCCTGACCGTACCGATCCGGAAGTAGGTGGGGCGACCGTGGCAGGTCACCACGATCTCGTCCCGGGGAAGGGAACCCGCCCAGCGGGCTCGGCCGAATGCCGGCGAGGTGTCCCGGTCGGCGGCGTCCGGCCGGAGCCGGGGCTCGGTGGCGATGACGAGGGCGGAGGTGCCCTCGTGATCGCCGTCCGGCGTGATCTCGCACGTCCACAGCGGATCGGACCCGACGGTCACGGCCTCCTTGTAGCGCTTGTCGGCGGCGCGCAGGACGGTGATCCCCGGCAGGCCGCAGACGGCGTCGCCGTCGAGTTCCCGCTCGGTGCTCGCCGGGGTCAGCTCGCGCAGGGCGGGCAGCGGCGTCCTGCCGCAGCCGCGCTGGTCCGCCGTGCGATTGGCCGTCGACACGGCGAGCCGGGCGAGCTTCAGGGGGTCGAACTGGCCGCCGCCATAGGCGCTGACCTGGACCCACAGCCCGTTGGGACAGTCCGCGGGGAGCAACGCCCAGGCCTCCGAGTCGCGGACGGCACCGACCGCGCCGCCGTTCGCCGAGGCGGCGAACGTCCGGGCGCCGGAAGCGATCGGGAGGTGGAAGATGTCCTTGCTCTGGCCGAAGGACACCATGACGTGCCGATCGTCGCCGAACATCCCGCCGGCCACCATCACGGTGCATGTCGCCGTGACGCTGCTGTACGGCTCGGCGCTGACCTTGCCCGCCCCGAGCGCGTCGTTCAGCACCTGCGAACTCACCGTGCCGTCGCACACGCTCTTTGGGCCGTAGTCGTTGGTCATGTCGTCCCGCAACAGAGCCCACCCGCCGATCCCCAGGCCAACCGCCGTCGCCGCCACCGCCAATGTCACGACCCCGGCCCGCACGCGCAGGGCGCGGGTGGTGAACCCCCGCCGGTCGAGCGCCGCGTCGACGTGCCCGGCGAGGCCTGCGGTGGAGTCGTCGGGCTTGTCGTCGTCCTTGATTTCCACAGTGTGTTGCTCCCCGTTTGCCGCTCGGCGGCTGGATCGTTGCGTGCTGCCGTGGGCGGTCGGTCGGTAACCGGCCGCCCACAGGGTCGCGGCTACAGGATCGGCTCGCAGCCGACCGCCTCGCCCCCGATGGTGAGGAACTGGCGCACCAGGTCCGTCTGGTCGGGGAAGAGGAAGGGCTTTGCGAGGCCGGAGGAGTACCCGCCCGTGACGGTGAAGAAGACATCCTTGCCCTGACACGTGGTGACGACTGTTCCTTCCGCCACCCACTGGGCCCGCCCCAGATCGGACGTGCCCGCACCGTCCTTCCGGGACAGGGCCGTCGTCCGTGGCTCGGTCGTGATCGCGAATTCCTGCACCCGGCTGTTGTACCGCGGGTCCCCGCCGATCCGGCATGACCAGATCGGGGCGGTGGCGGTGGTGACCTGCTGCGGCATGCGCCACTGGGCCTCGGGGTTCCTGGCGGGTGCGAATCCGGGCAGTCCGCAGAGGTTGGCCCAGTCCGGGTCCGTCTCGGCGCCCTTCGCCGACAGTTCCTTCGGCGCCGGGAGTGCCCCGCTGCCGCACCCGCGTGCCTTGGCGAGGCCATTGGCGAAGGCCACGGCCAGCCGGGCCCTGGTCTCGTCGTGGCCCTGCCCGTCGGCGCGCACCTCGGCGCGCACGCCCTTGCCGCACCCCTCGGGGAGCACCGCCCACGCGGCGTCGGGCGTCACCGAGCCGACCGAGCCGCCGGAGAACAGCCGGGCGTCCGAGGCGGCCAGCGCGCCCGGCCCGTCCTTGGCATTGCGGACGGGGGTGAACCGCACGGTCTTCTCGGAGGTCCCGAACAAGCCGGAACGGACCGTCGCGGTGCAGCTGTTCCCGGTGGATTCCTCCGTGGCCGAGAAACCTCTCCGGCGCTCGCCGATCCGTCCGGAGCCCAGGAGGTCGTGCAACTGGTCCGCCGTGGCGGCCCCGTCGCACACGCTGTCCGGCCCGCCGACGTTCGTCAGCCGGTACACCGCGAACCCCGCCGCCCCCACCGGGACGAGCGAGAACGCCACCACCACGGCAGCCGCCCGCATCCGCAGCCCCCGCGTGGTGAACCCCCGCCGGTCGAGCGCCGCGTCGACGTGCCCGGCGAGGCCTGCGGAGGCCTTGTCCACGCCTTCGCTCCCCATCGTGTGCTCGCTCCCTCGTCTACGTGCTGGTCGGTCAGACGATCGGCTCGCAGCCGATCGCCTTGCCCCCGGCGGTGAGGAACTGCTTCCAGGTGGTTTTGCTGTCCGGGACGAGGTCCCAGAAGCCGTTGAGGTCCATCCGGAAGTAGGTGGGCCGGCCCTGGCAGGTCGCCACCATCTCACCGGGCTTGATCCAACGGGCCCTGCCGACGCCCGGCTCGTCTTTCGGGGGAGCCGAGAGCAGGAGCCGGGGCTCGGTGCCGATGGTGAAGGTGATCGAGGACCGCAGGTCCGCGTCGGAGTGGATGAGGCAGGTCCACAGCGGGTCGGTCGCGGTGGTCACGGTTTCCCTGAAAGCGGGGCCTCCGGGGGTTTCGGGGACGGTGACCCCCGGCAGGCCGCAGACGGCGTTCCGGTCGAGATCGTGGTCCTGGCCGGCCGGGGACAGCTGATGCGGCGCGGGCATCGGTGACGTGCCGCACCCCTGTTGCGCCGCGATGCGGTCGGCCGTCGACACGGCGAGTGCGGCGAGCTTCCCGGCGCCGGGTCGTTCGCCGCGGTCCGCCCTGACGGTGACGCGTTGTCCGCTGTCGCACCCCTGGGGAAGCAGCGCCCAGGCCCGGTAGTCGAATGCCGCGCCGGATGCACCGCCGTTGGCCGAAGCGCCGAACAGCCTGGCCTCCGAGTCCTGCGCGACGACGGAGAGGTCGGGGTTCTTGCGAAGCTCCACGGTGACGGACCGTTCGTCGCCGAAGACTCCGGAACTCACCTTGGCCATGCAGAGGGCGGATCCGTTGCGCACGTGCCCGTCGCCGAACGCCTGATCACTGACCTTGCCGGGCCCGAGTGCGTCGTTCAGCAGATCCGCGCTCACGGCGCCCTCGCACACACTGTCCGGCCCGAACGCATTGGTCAGGTTGTCCACGAGGAACGCCCCCGCCCCTGCCACGACCACGGTCACCGCCACCACGGCGACCGCTGCCCGCACCCGCAGCCCCCGGGTGGTGAACCCCTTCCGGTCGAGCGCGGCGTCGACGCGTCCGGGGAGACCCGTGGCGGAGCCCTCGGGCTGACCGGCAGTCTGTTGTGCCTTCGCCATCTCAGCGCCCACCCAGCGCATTGCGGTACGTCTGGTTGACGCCCGTCCCGTAGCTGTCGGACACCCCGCGTAGAAGCGCCTGCGGCACACCACCGGTCAAGGTGGCGTCTGCGCTGGTGAGGCCGGCCTGTTCGACTCTTGTACTGATCATCTGCTTCAGCTGGTTCTCTCCGGCGTTGAACATCTTCGACAGATTCGCCTGGGTCGCCTGGTCCTGCTCGCTGTTGAGCCCGTTCGCCCACTCCGACGTGCCGACGTCGACGAGGCGCTGGACGAAGTCCCCCACGACCGGTATGGGAGTCAGGGGCGTGCCGATGACGTGGTAGTTCATCTTCGCCTGCCAGTTGTTCTGGAACACCACGTCGTCGTGGTGACGGGTCATGACGTCCGACTGAGTGCCGCTGAGCGCACCCAGGAGCTGGCCGGCTTCGTGCACGAAGCCTTCGATGGCGGGCTTGGGGCGCCCGGTGGCGTCCGGCTTGAACGCGTCGGCGGGGTAGGTGTCGAGCCGACGGGCCACTTCCTGGCTCTCGGCGTAGTGGATGGCCCTGAACGCCTCCGGGTCGTCGGACACCCCGCGGATGACCCGGATGAGACGGTCCCGGTCGATGGTCAGCCCGCTGGTCTCGGAGTGCCCGTTGACTTCCTTGCCGATGATCTCGTAGGTGTCGGCCGCATAGTCGGCGATCATGTTGCCGAACGGTCGGCGCAGTCCGGCCGGGAGCTCGGTCACATGGCCGGCGGAGTCGCCCCCGAAGTGGGTCATCGTGTCGGACATGATCCGCGCCATCGCCGCGTCGTGCGGGCGGACGGGCGGCTGGTTGCCGTTCGGATCGCGACCGGTGGTGGCGGCCTCCAGGGCGTCGCCGAACGCGCCGCGGGAGGTGTTGCGCGCGACCGGGTCCAACTGGTTGTGCTCGTAGCCCTGGTTGGGCCACTCGCGGGCCTTGAGCAGGTAGTCGAGGTTCTTGTTGGCCGCGGGGTCGAAGAAGTCCTTCGAGGCCCCGGGGTTGCGGCTCATGGCCTGCATGAGGTCCCGCATCGGATCGCCCTGGTGGCCGGAGGCGTTGCTCCAGTCCGGGCCCCACAGGTTCTCGCCCTTGAGCTTGCTGCCGCGCTCGTAGTCGACCAGGTCGGTGCCGACCTTGGTCAGGAAGCCCTTGTCGAAGCTCCCCTTCGCATTGAGCAGTGCCGTCAGCGCCGGGTAGTTGTCGTTGTAACCCGCCGCGGATGCCCCGGGGCGGCGGGCTGCGGCCAGCAGGCCGTCCTGCCACTCCTTGCCCATCCCGCCGTCGCGGGTGGCGCTGGCCAGGGCGACGGACAGGTTCTTGTAGACGTCCTGGTAGCCCGCGGCGTTGTGGTTGCCGTGGGCGAGCCCGTCGTAGACCTTGCTGTACTCCAGCAGGGCCTCGGGGCCGGTCTTGCCGCCGGCGTTGAGGCCGTTGAGCAGGGTGGTGGAGAAGTCCTTGTTCTCCGCGTTGGCGGCCATCAGGGCCTGCAGCTGCTTGAGCTGGTCGTCGGAGAGGCTGCCGGCCTTGGACATCAGGTCCGTGGCCCGCTTGGCGTCGGCGACCGGGCCGGCGCCGTACGGGGCGGCGTTGAAGGCGGTGGTGCTGGTGCCGATGTCACCCTGGAGGGCTGCGGTGGCCCGCTGGTCGGCGGCAGAGGCCTTCTCCACGGCCTTGCCGAGCCGGTCGGCGATCGCCTGGGCGTTGGCCCGGATGGTGCGTTCGGCCTCGGGGTCGTTCCTGGACTCCTTCGGCACGGTCCAGTTGACCGCACCGTCCGCGGTGACGCTCAGGGTGGTGTCGGTCTGGGCGTCGTGGAGTGCCGTGTCGAGGTCGCGGCGGGCGGCGGCGAAGTCCTCGGCGGCGGTCTTCATGATCGCGGCGAGGGCGGTGGCGACGGCCGAGGCCTGCTTGAAGTCGCCGTCGATGCCCTGCATCGCCTTGGTCGCCTCGTCGGCGGCGTCGCCCTTCCAGCCGGCCCGCTGGGCGGTGCTGGTGAGGTCCTTGGCGACCCGGCCGTCCATGGAGGTGAGGGCCTTGGCCACGCCGGCCCAGGCCTCGGCGGCCTCGTTCACCCCGGAGAAGTCGGCTTCGTGCAGTTCCTTGAAGGACACCATCTCTTCGTTCCCCCTTGCCTTCTACCGACCCGGACGGAAGCCGGCGGCGATGGCGGCTTCGTTGGACTGGTAGTACTGCTGTGTCCGGTCGAGGTTGTTGGCGGCGCTGCCGAGCTTGCCGTGCAGGGTCTTGCACTGCTGAAGCCAGCGTTCGGTGCTGGCGGTGAGGGCGCCGCCGAAGGAGAAGCCGCGGATCCTGGTCGACGCGGTGCTCGCGTACTCGGTGAGGCTGTGCGCGCCCGCGCCCGCCTTGCCGTTGGCGTTGTCGAGGTCGGTGGCGATCTGGCGGGCTATCGCGGCCGAGGCGGTGAGCTCGTACGGGGTGTCCAGCCGGGTGGTGGCCTTGCCGGGCGGCATGAGGGGGAGCGGCGGCACGGTGGTGTCGCTCGGCTGCGCCGCCGGATTGGCGTACGGCGATTTCGCGGCGTACGTGGACGCCGGGCCCGGCATCGGGTCCTTGGCCGGTGCGACCGGTCCCGTGACGAAGTTCGGGCTACCCATGTGCGGAAATCCTCCCCATTCGGCGATGCGGCCGCTCCCCTGCGGCATGACGACCGTACAGGGGGGCACCGTCAGTGCACTGACCCACCCTCCGTCATTCCGGGTGTGCGGGGAGTGGCCGGTCTCAGCGGGGCGCGGCCGAGGGGGAATTGGCGGTTCGGCGCGAGGGCGGAGGTCTTGTTACCGGCGAGTCGCTTGCCTATCATCCCGAGTGTTACAGCTTTACTGTCAAACCCGTCGGGAAGGGTTCAGCTGCCAGTGGGTGACGCGAGCGGTGCGCCGGAGGCCGGGGGGCCGCTGGCGGGTGTGCGGGTGGTGGAGCTCGCCGGGATCGGGCCGGGGCCCTTCGCGGCGATGCTGCTGGGGGACCTCGGGGCGGACGTGGTGCGGGTGGACCGGCCGGAGCCCTCGCCGCTCGGCACCGATCCGGCGTACGACCTCAGCAACCGCAACAAGCGCTCGGTGCTGATCGACCTGAAGTCCCCCGAGGGCCCCGGGCGGGTGCTGGACCTGGTCGAGCGGGCGGACCTGCTGATCGAGGGCTACCGGCCCGGTGTCGCGGAGCGCCTCGGCGTCGGGCCGGAGGCGTGCCTGGCGCGCAACCCGGCGCTGGTGTACGGGCGGATGACCGGCTGGGGGCAGCACGGGCCCCGGGCGGCGACCGCCGGGCACGACCTCGGGTACGCGGCGGTCGCCGGGGTGCTCGGGATGGTGGCCGCGCCGGGCGGGGCCGAGGAGGCCCCCGGCATCCCGGCCAACCTGCTGGGCGACTACGCGGGCGGCTCGCTCTACCTGGCCGTCGGCCTGCTCGCCGGTCTGCACCACGCCCGGGCCACCGGCACGGGCCAGGTGGTGGACGCCGCGATCGTGGACGGCGCGGCGCACCTCGGCAGCATGCTGTGGGGCCTGCTGGCGGCCGGTCACTGGCAGGACCGCCGGGGCGTCAACCTGCTCGACGGCGGCGCGCCGTTCTACGCGCTCTACCGGGCGGCCGACGGCGGGCACCTGGCCGTCGGCGCGCTGGAGCCGCGCTTCTACGCCGAGTTCGCCCGGCTGCTGGAGCTGGGCCCGGACGCGCCCGGCCAGTACGACCCGGCCCGCTGGCCCGAGCTGCGGGCCCTGATCGCCGCCCGCTTCGCCACCCGGACCAGGGCCGAGTGGGAGGCCGTCTTCGCGGGCTCGGACGCCTGCGTGGAACCGGTGCTGACGATGCGTCAGGCCGCCGTGGACGGACACCTGTCGGCGCGCGGGACGTACGTCGAGGCGGACGGTGTCACCCAGCCCGCCCCGGCCCCACGCTTCTCCGCGACCCCCGGCGCCCTGCGCCGCCCGCCGGCCCGCCCGGGCGCGGACACCGGCGAGGTGGCCCGCGACTGGGGCGTCCCCTCCCTGGAACCCGGCGTCCCACCACTCGGCCCCGGCATCCCGTCCCCCAACCCTTCGGCAGAGCAAGGAGAGTAGCGTTGCGGCGCGAGATCTTCACCGAGCAGCACGACGACTTCCGGGCCACCGTGCGGGCCTTCCTGGCCAAGGAGGTGCTGCCGCACTACGACCGCTGGGAGAAGGCCGGCATCGTCGACCGCTCCGCCTGGCTCGCGGCCGGCCGCCAGGGCCTGCTCGGCCTCGCCGTCCCCGAGGAGTACGGCGGCGGCGGAACACCGGACTTCCGCTACGCCGCGGTGCTGGCCGAGGAGTTCGCCCGGGCCGGCGCCTCCGGCCTGGCGATCGGCCTGCACAACGACATCATCGGCCCGTACCTCACCTCGCTCGCCACCGAGGAGCAGAAGCGCCGCTGGCTGCCCGGCTTCTGCTCGGGCGAGCTGATCACCGCGATCGCGATGACCGAGCCCGGCACCGGCTCCGACCTCCAGGGCATCCGCACCCAGGCGGTCGACGAGGGGGACCACTACCTGCTCAACGGCGCCAAGACCTTCATCTCCAACGGCATCCTCGCCGACCTGGTGATCGTGGTCGCCCGCACCACCCCCGAGGGCGGCGCGCACGGGCTGAGCCTGCTGGCCGTCGAGCGCGGAACGCCCGGCTTCGAGCGCGGCCGCAACCTCGACAAGATCGGCCAGAAGGCCCAGGACACCGCCGAGTTGTTCTTCGAGGACGTCCGGGTGCCGAAGGAGAACCTGATCGGCGAACTCAACGGCGGCTTCGTCCACCTGATGCAGAACCTCGCCCAGGAGCGGCTCACCATCGCAGCCGCGGCGATCGCCGGCGCCGAGTACCTGGTCGAGATCACCACCGACTACGTCAAGCAGCGCGAGGCCTTCGGCCGTCCGCTCGCCAAGCTCCAGCACGTCCGCTTCGAGATCGCCGAACTGGCCACCGAGTGCGCCGTCACCCGGGCCTTCGTGGACCGCTGCATCACCGAGCACAACCGCTGGGCGCTCACCCCGACGGACGCCTCGATGGCCAAGTGGTGGGCCACCGAGCTGCAGAAGCGCACCGCCGACCGCTGCCTCCAACTGCACGGCGGCTACGGCTACATGAGCGAGTTCCCGGTCGCCCGGGCGTTCACCGACGGCCGCATCCAGACCATCTACGGCGGCACCACCGAGATCATGAAGGAGATCGTCGGCCGTTCCCTCCTCGGCTGACCGTTCCACCCCCGAGCTTTTGGGCGACCCCGCTCACCCCCTGCCCCGAAACCCGCTGAAAGGCGTTCCACCGTGACCACCGAAGCGTACGTCTACGACGCGATCCGCACCCCGCGCGGCCGGGGCAAGGCCTCCGGCTCGCTGCACGGCACCAAGCCGATCGACCTGGTCGTCGGACTGATCCACGAACTGCGCAACCGCTACCCCGGGCTGGACCCGGCCGCGATCGACGACATCGTGCTCGGTGTGGTCAGCCCGGTCGGCGACCAGGGCTCCGACATCGCCCGGATCGCCGCCATCGCGGCCGGCCTGCCCGACACCGTCGCCGGCGTCCAGGAGAACCGCTTCTGCGCCTCCGGCCTGGAAGCCGTCAACCTGGCCGCCGCCAAGGTCCGTTCCGGCTGGGAGGACCTCGTCCTGGCCGGCGGCGTGGAGTCGATGTCCCGGGTGAAGATGGCCTCCGACGGCGGTGCCTGGTTCGCCGACCCGATGACCGCCTACGAGACCAATTTCGCCCCCCAGGGCATCGGCGCCGACCTCATCGCCACCATCGAGGGCCTCTCCCGCACCGACGTGGACGCCTTCGCCGCCGAGTCCCAGGCCCGCGCCGCCAAGGCCCAGGCGGACGGCCTGTTCGACCGCTCGGTCGTCCCGGTGCGCGACCGCAACGGCCTGGTCGTGCTGGAACGCGACGAGTTCATCCGCCCCGGCACCACCGTCGAGACCCTGGCCGGCCTCAAGCCCTCCTTCGCCGCCATCGGCGAGGCCGGCGGCTTCGACGCCGTCGCCCTCCAGAAGTACCACTGGGTCGAGGCCATCGACCACGTCCACCACGCGGGCAACTCCTCCGGCATCGTGGACGGCGCGGCGCTGGTGGCCATCGGCAACCGCGAGGTCGGCGAACGGTACGGGCTGCGCCCGCGCGCCCGGATCGTCTCCGCGGCCGTCTCCGGCTCCGAGCCGACCATCATGCTCACCGGCCCCGCCCCGGCCACCCACAAGGCGCTCGCCAAGGCCGGGCTCACCGCCGCCGACATCGACCTGGTCGAGATCAACGAGGCCTTCGCCGCGGTCGCGCTCCGCTTCATCCGCGAACTCGGCTTCCGCCACGACCAGGTGAACGTCAACGGCGGCGCGATCGCGCTCGGCCACCCGCTCGGCGCCACCGGCGCGATGCTGCTCGGCACCGTGATCGACGAACTGGAGCGGCGCGACCTGCGCTACGGCCTGATCACCCTCTGCGTGGGCGGCGGCATGGGCATCGCCACCATCGTCGAGCGCATCTGAGCCCGCCCGTCGCCCGCCGCCACCCCTCCTGGGACACGCCGGGCGTGGCACCTCCTCCGCAGACCGGTAGACCTGGAGACCGTGAACCCATGAGCGACACCACCACCATCCGCTGGGAGCAGGACCAGGACGGCGTGGTCACCCTCGTCCTCGACGACCCCGCCCAGTCCGTCAACACCATGAACGAGGCCTTCGCCGCCGACTTCGAGACCGTCGTCGCGCGGCTGGCTGCCCTGGCGTCCTCGGACGCGCTGCGCGGCGTGGTGATCACCTCCGGCAAGAAGACCTTCTTCGCCGGGGGAGACCTGCGGATGCTCTCCGCCGCCCGCCCCGAGGGCGCCGCGGCCGTCTTCGAGAAGTCGATGCGGATCAAGCGCTCGCTGCGCACGCTGGAGACCCTCGGCAAGCCGGTCGTCGCCGCGCTCAACGGCAGCGCGCTCGGCGGCGGTCTGGAGATCGCCCTCGCCTGCCACCACCGGATCGCGCTGAACACCCCCGCCGGCCGGATCGGCCTGCTCGAGGTGACCCTCGGCCTGCTGCCGGGCGGCGGTGGCGTGGTCCGTACGGTCCGGCTGTTCGGCATCACCGACGCCCTGCTGAAGTTCCTGCTCCAGGGCCGCCAGTACCGTCCGGCGCAGGCGCTGGAGCACGGACTGGTGCACGAACTGGTCGACACCCCCGAGGAGTTGGCCGCCCGGGCGCGCGCCTGGATCGAGGCCAACCCGAGCGCCGTCCAGCCCTGGGACGTCAAGGGCTACCGGATCCCCGGCGGCACCCCGGCCACCCCGGCCTTCGCGGCCAACCTCCCCGCCTTCCCGGCCAACCTGCGCAAGCAGCTGAACGGCGCGCCCTACCCGGCCCCGCGCAACGTCCTGGCCGCCGCCGTGGAGAGCGCCCAGGTGGACGTCGACACCGCGATGTCCGTCGAGGCCCGCTACTTCACCGAGCTGGTCTGCGGACAGACCAGCAAGAACATGATCCAGGCGCTGTTCTTCGACATGCAGGCGGTCAACTCCGGCGCCGGACGCCCGAAGGACGTCGAGAAGCGGCCGGTCCGCAAGGTCGCGGTGCTCGGCGCCGGGATGATGGGCGCGGGCATCGCCTACGCCTGCGCCAAGGCCGGCATCGACGTCGTGCTCAAGGACGTCAGCGTCGAGGCCGCCGAACGCGGAAAGGCCTACTCCGAGGGGCTGCTGAACAAGGCCGTCGCGCGCGGGCGCTCCACCGAGGCCGGGCGCGACGAGCTGCTGGCCCGGATCACCCCCACCGCCGAGGCCGCCGACCTGGCCGGCTGCGACGCGGTGATCGAGGCCGTCTTCGAGAACACCGAGCTCAAGCACAAGGTGTTCCGGGAGATCGAGGGCGTGGTCGACGCCGACGCGCTGCTCTGCTCCAACACCTCCACCCTGCCGATCGGCGTGCTCGCCGAAGGCGTCGAGCGCCAGGGCGACTTCATCGGGCTGCACTTCTTCTCGCCGGTCGACAAGATGCGGCTGGTCGAGATCATCCGCGGCCCGCGGACCGGGGACGAGGCGCTGGCCCGCGCCTTCGACCTGGTCCGGCAGATCGACCGGACCCCGATCGTGGTCAACGACTCGCGCGGCTTCTTCACCTCGCGGGTGATCGGCCAGTTCCTCAACGAGGGCGTCGCCATGGTCGGCGAGGGCGTCCACCCGTCCAGCATCGAGCAGGCCGCCGCCCAGGCCGGCTACCCCGCCAAGGTGCTCTCCCTGATGGACGAGCTCACGCTCACCCTGCCGCGCAAGATCCGGGACGAGTACCGGCGCTCGGTCGAGGCCGTCGGCGGCACCTGGACGCCGCACCCGGCGGACGCGGTGGTCGACCGGATGGTCGACGAGTTCGGCCGCCCCGGACGCAGCGGTGGCGCGGGCTTCTACGAGTACGGCGAGGACGGCAGGCGCGGGCGGCTCTGGCCGGGGCTGCTGGAGCACTTCCCCGCAGGGGCGGCGGACGTCCCCTTCGAGGACCTCAAGGAGCGGATGCTGTTCAGCGAGGCGCTGGACTCGGTGCGCTGCCTGGAGGAGGGCGTGCTGACCTCGGTCGCCGACGCCAACGTCGGCTCGATCCTCGGCATCGGCTTCCCGGCCTGGACGGGCGGCGTGTTCCAGTACATCAACGGCTACGAGGGCGGCCCGGCCGGCTTCGCGGCCCGCGCCCGCGAACTCGCCGCCGCGTACGGCGAGCGGTTCGCGCCCCCGGCGCTGCTGGAGCGGGTGGCGGCCGAGGGCAGGACCTTCACGGACTGACCGGCCGCCGACCTGCTCGGATCCCGGTGGGGCCGTGCGCCGCACGGCCCCACCGGGCCTCCGCCCCTACCCGTACCCCTACGCCTGTACCTGCTCCTGGGCCTGTACCTGCTCCTGTTCCTGCCCTTGCTCCTGGCGCAGTTCCTCGCCCAGTTCCTCCCGCAGGTACCGCTGGAAGGCCGTGACCAGCGCCTGCGCCACCATCGGCTGGATGTGGTCCGTCAGCGCCCGCATCCGGGCCAGCTCCTGGGGCGCGGGCTCGCTCTCCCGGTACGGCTTCCACACCGTCTCGCGGAACAGCCGCTGCAACTCCCGGGCCGTCGCCCGGCTGTGCTCCACGACCACCGACCGGGCGGCCAGCAGCGTCTCCAACGGGATCGGCACGTCCAGGATCCGCACGCCCAGCGGCAGCAGTCCGGGATCCACCCGGAACACCTCCGGATCCCCCGTCCGCTCCAGCGCCCCCATCGCGGCGAGCCGCCCGACCTGCTCCTCCGTCAGCCCCCGCCCGGCCCGCCGCTCCAGCTGAGCCCTGGTGGCCTCCTCCGGGGCCTCCGGCGTCCAGGACGCCACCAGCGCACGGTGGATCGCCAGGTCCAGCGGTGAGCTGTCCTGCGGCAACCGCGCCAGGTACCGCTCGATCGCCGCCAGCGTCAGCCCCTGCCGCTGCAACTCCTCGATCAGCTCCAGCCGGTCCAGGTGCGCCGCCCCGTACAGCCCCACCCGCCGCGGCCCCAGCTCCGGCGGCGGCAGCAGCCCCTTCGTCCCGTAGAACCGCACCGTCCGCACCGTCACTCCGGCCCGCGCCGCCAGCTCGTCCACCGTCAGCCGCAACCCGACCCCCACCCCGCCGTGCTCCCCCACCCGCCGCCTCCCGCGCTGGCACACTCCTGCTGTGACAGCAGCAGTGTGACAGTGCCCGTCACCCCGGGTCCATCAGTGCACCGGCTCAGGAGGGCGGTCGGCGTCCGGCGGCGAGGCCGCGGGCGTAGCGGCGGAGCAGGTCGTGGGGGTAGGCGTACCGGCGGGGCGCGGGGGAGACGAGCAGTCCGACGTCCACCAGGGCCTCGGTGAGCACGCTCGTCTCCGCCTCGGGGCGCTGCAGGCGATCCTCTACGTGATGTCGGTCGTGTCGACCGTGTCGGTCTTGCCGCCGCTCCGACAGCGCTGGGCCGACGGGCTGCCGGTGGGGAGCATCGGCGCGGTGCGGGCTCCGCGCCCCGTGGGTCAGGCGAGGGCGGCGTGGTGGCGGCGGGTGACTTCG
>NZ_JBVJBI010000027.1:0-50530 GCF_055589745.1 Kitasatospora sp. NPDC041917
CCCTACGTCCACGCCTACAACGCGGACGGCAAGGAGATCTACAACCAGAAGACCCAGCCCAACGTCAAGGGCACCCGCCCGTAGACGTCACACCGGACGCACGCTGGTGGGGCCGTCGTCGGCGCCGGTCTGTTTTCCCCCGCATTACCCGTCTTCTGACGGTGGATTACCTCGACATTACGTCTATGACGAAGCATTCCGGCCAACTTGTCGCCGCACGGGTGACGTGTTTCCAACAAAGATGGCACTGTACCGTCCCATCGCCGCAGCGGCCCTTGCAGTCGCACGCGCACCACCCGCTGCGGTGATCACGTGGAGGTTGTCCCCCACTCGAACCACCAGCTCTACCGGGCGGCACCATCCCTGCCCTCCCGGCTGACTCCGGCCGCACCCGCGCGGCCGTCGCAGAAGGAGTTCAGTGTGAATCGATCCTCCCGAAAGACCACCGGCGCAGGCGCGTTGACAGTCGGCGCCGCGATGATCGTGGCTGTTCTGACATCCGGTGTCGCCATCGCCGACGAGACTCCCGCCCAGGCCCCCGCCGAGGCCCGGGCCACCGCCGGCGCGCTGCCGGTGCAGCTGTCGCCGGAGCAGCGCGGTGAGTTGCTGGCCTCGGCGGACGCGTCGCTGGCGGAGACCGCCAGGTCGCTGAAGCTGGGGTCGAAGGAGGCACTGGTCGCCAGGGGCGTCACCAAGGACGCCGACGGCAGCGTGCACACCCGCTACGAGCGGACCTTCGACGGACTGCCGGTGCTCGGCGGCGACCTGGTCGTCCACACCGCCGCGGACGGCTCCACGAAGGGCGTCACCAAGGCCACCGAGGCGGACATCGCCGTCGACACCACCGCCAAGGAGAGCGCGGAGGCGGCGAAGGGCCTCGCGCTCGACAGCGCCGGCAGCGCGAAGGTCGCGGAGCCGGCGGCCGACAGCGCCCGCAAGGTGGTCTGGGCCGCGTCCGGCACCCCGCGCCTCGCGTGGGAGACGGTGGTCACCGGCACGCAGGAGGACGGCACGCCGTCCGAGCTGCACGTCATCACCGACGCCAACTCCGGCAAGAAGATCTTCGAGTACCAGGGCGTCGAGACCGGCGTCGGCAACAGCAAGTACTCGGGCCAGGTCACCATCGGCACCTCGGCGGCGGCCGGCGGCGGCTTCGCGTTGACCGACAACACCCGCGGCGGCCACAGCACCTACGACCTGAACGGCACCAGCTCCACCAAGAAGCTGTTCACCAATCCGACCGACACCTGGGGCGACGGCACCGTCGCCAACCGGCAGACCGCCGCCGTGGACGCCGCCTACGGCGCCCAACTCACCTGGGACTACTACAAGAACGTCCACGGCCGCAACGGCATCAAGGACGACGGCGTCGGCGCCTACACCCGGGTCCACTACGGCAACAACTACGTCAACGCGTTCTGGTCCGACAGCTGCTTCTGCATGACCTACGGCGACGGCGCGGGCAACGTCAAGCCGCTGACCTCCATCGACGTCGGCGCCCACGAGATGACCCACGGCGTCACCTCGGCCACCGCGAACCTGGTCTACAGCGGTGAGTCCGGCGGCCTGAACGAGGCCACCTCGGACATCATGGCCGCCGCCATCGAGTTCTGGGCCGACAACCCCGAGGACAAGGGCGATTACCTGGTCGGCGAGAAGATCGACATCAGGGGCGACGGGAGTCCGCTGCGCTACATGGACAAGCCCTCCAAGGACGGTCGCTCCAGGGACTACTGGTCGTCCGACCTCGGCTCCGTCGACGTGCACTACTCCTCCGGCCCGGCCAACCACTGGTTCTACCTGGCCTCCGAGGGCAGCGGCAGCAAGACCGTCAACGGCGTGGCCTACGACTCCCCGACCTCCGACGGCCTGCCGGTGACCGGCATCGGCCGGGACGCGGCCGCCAAGATCTGGTACCGGGCGCTGACCACCTACATGACCTCGTCGACCAACTACGCGGCGGCCCGCACCGCCACCCTGCAGGCCGCCGCCGACCTGTACGGGCCGACCAGCGCGACCTACATGAACACCGCCAACGCCTGGGCGGCCATCAACGTCGGCCCGCGCGTCGTCGACGGCCTCCTGCTGGACCCCGTCGCCAGCCAGATCACCGCGATCGGCGCCCCCGCCGATCTCCAGATCAAGGCCGCCAACTTCAACCCCGGCATCGTCACCTACCACGCGACCGGCCTCCCCGAGGGCCTGACGCTCCACCCGGTCACCGGCCGCGTCACCGGCGTCCCGGCCCTTACCGGCACGTACACGGTCACCGTCACCGCCAAGGCCTCCCACCACAGCAGCCTCGCGACGACGTTCACCTGGAAGGTCTCCCGGGGCATCTTCGCGAACACCACCCCCGTGTCGATTCCGGACGGGGGCCCTGCGATCTTCTCGGACATCGTCATCGACCGGATTCCGGGCCGGGCGCCGAGCGACCTCAAGGTGGGCGTGGACATCAAGCACACCTGGCGCGGTGACCTGGTCGTCGACCTGGTCGGCCCGGACGGCACGGTGTACTCGCTGAAGAAGAGCAACCTCGGCGACTCGGGCGACAACGTCATCGAGACCTACACGGTCGACGCCTCCGCCCAGCTCGCCAACGGCACCTGGCGGCTCCGGGTGCAGGACATGTACCGCACCGACTCGGGCCGCATCGACGGCTGGAAGCTCATCTTCTGACCGTGTCGGCACCGGGCACTGAGCACCGGGCACTGGGCACTGAGCACCGGGCACTGAGCACTGACCTCTGAGGTGATCCGGTCGGCGAAGGCACTCACTTCGCCGACCGGATCACCTCTTGGCCGTGCGGCACGGTCCGTCGCCAGGCTCCGGACCACCCTGGCTGGAACCGGCGCCGCCGTCGCCCACGGTTCGAACGCGCTGAATATTTTCGCAAGATGTTTCTGTTATTGCCGGTCGTCCCGTGTGCTCTCCGGAGTGTCGGAAGGCCCGGACCCCTTCACCACAGGGTCCGGGTCGTCGCACGAGGAAAGGAACGCGATGGGACACCGGAGCACCGAGCTTCGCCGGCGCAAGCGCCGCAGGCTCACCCGCAGGAGCGCACTGGTCGCCGCGGCGGTGGCGGCAGGGCTGCTGGCGGGAACGCTCGGCATCCGCACCGCGCTGGAGCCGACGGCCCTGAACGGCGCCGTCACGGCCGCGGCCGACGGGGTCGACGGTTCGGGGACGCAGGCCGGGCTGGTCGGCTACGACGGCGGACCGGGGGAGACCGGCACCGCCGAGGGGGCCACCCAGGCGCCCGCCCCGAAGCGGGACCAGAAGGCCGCGCCGCTCAAGGCGATACCCAAGGACGAGCCCGAACGCGGCCTGGTCTACGCCGGATTGAGCCTGCCGGGCAGCGACCGCTGCGGCGGCACGCTGGAGGTCACCGGCAGCACCCAGTGCAGCCACGGCCCGGACGTGCCGCCCAAGGGCGTGGACATCCGCCAGGACGTCCCGCCGGTCGCGGCCCCGGCCGCTCGGACGCCCGCGCTCACCCCCGCGGCCGGAGCCCAGGCACCCGCCGCCGCCGACCTGCTGAAGGGCTCCACGCCCGTCCTGGACGCCACGCAGAAGGCACTGCTCGGCGGCGCCGGCACCGCCGCGGACGCTGCCCCGGCCGGAGCGGCCGTGCCCGCCGGGTCGAAGCTGGTCTGCGAGGGCGACGGCAGCAGCGGCAACCGCGTCCAGGTGGTGTACGTCCACAGCCCGGGCAACGACCGCTTCGCCCAGTACCTTGCCTCGTTCAAGAAGTGGTCCGCCGACGTCGACGTCATCTACAACGCCAGCGCCGCGGAGACCGGCGGCGAACGGCACGTCCGCTTCGTCACCGAGTCCGACTGCAGCGCCTCGGTGCTGAACGTGCAGATCTCCGACGCCGAGATCCAGGACTTCAACGCGAGCAACCGGGCCCTCGCCGCGCAGGGGTTCAACCGCAAGGACCGCAAGTACATGATGTTCACCGACGCCAAGGTGTACTGCGGGATCGGCACGTTCGCCGGCGACGAGCGCCCCGGCCAGGACAACCTGAGCAACTTCGGTCCCTCGTACGGCCGGACCGACTCCGGGTGCTGGAGCGGCAGCACCGCCGCCCACGAACTCGGCCACAACCTGGGCGCGGTGAACAACAGCGCGCCCAACTCCAGCAAGGCCGGGCACTGCGTCGACGAGTGGGACGTGATGTGCTATTCGGACGCCCCCGACTACCCGCAGATGCGGACCGTCTGCCCGGACCGCGCCCATGACGACCGGCTCGACTGCAACCACGACGACTACTACAACACCTCCCCGTCGCCGGGCAGTTACCTCACCACGCACTGGAACGTCGCCAACAACCGCTTCCTCATCGCCGGTGGCGGCAGCGGCCCCGACCCGACGCCCACCCCGCCTCCGACCGGCACGCCGACCCGCACGCCCTCGCCGTCCCCGACGCCCACCGGCAGCACCACCCCCACGCCGACCGGCTCCCCGTCGCCGACCGCGACCGCGACCCCGACCGCGACCCCCACTCCAACTGCGACCCCCACGGCGGGCAACACCGGCCCCGCGGTGGGCGTCAGCCAGGTCACCCAGAACTCCGCCGTGCTCAGCTGGACCGCCGTACCCGCCGCGGCTGGCTACGACGTCCTGCTGAACGGCCAGGCGATCGGCACCGTCCGCTCGACGGTGGTCGGCGTGGTCCGCCTCGCCCCCGGCACCTCGTACACCGTGGCCGTGGCCGTCCGCGACGCCGCCGGAGCGGTCGGCAAGCCCGGTCGCACCGCCACCTTCCGCACGGTCACCGACGCCGGCCGCCCGCAGCCGGGCACGCGCTACACGATGGTCAACGGACTGACCGGGCAGGCCGCCGACCTGTGGGGCAGCTCGATGAACGACGGGACCGTGGCCATCGCCTACCAGCGCACCGGCTACGCCAACCAGAAGTGGCAGTTCGAGGACGCCGGGAACGGCGCGGTGCGGATCAAGTCCGCGCGCTCCGGCAAGTGCCTGCAACTCGGCGGCGCCCCGGTGGCCGGTCAGTACGTCGCCCAGCAGCCGTGTTCCGACGCGGCCGCGCAGAAGTGGCAGCTCAACGCCGTCGAGGGCGGGTTCACCGTCACCGCGGACGGCGGCTCGCTCGTGCTGGGGCTCAGCACTCGCTGGTACTACGGCGGTTGGCTGCTGGAGCTGCAGCAGGCGAACGGCCGGCCGCAGCAGAACTGGTCGCTCCTGAAGGCCACGTAAGCAGGCACCTCCGACCGACCGCGGGCCGCGGGCCGCGCGCCCGAGGACCGTGGCCCGGCTGCCCGGCTGCCCGGCTGCCCGGTGCCCGCCAGCCCGGTGCCACGGTCCCGCACGTCGCCCGGCCCGCGCGCCGGGCGCGGCCACCCGTTCCGGCGCGGCCGCGCCCGACGCCCCCGTTTCCCGCACCCGACCTCCCACACCGCTCCGAGGAACACCCGCCATGCGAACCCGCCCGCTCCTCGCCGCCTGCGCCCTCGCGGCGGCCGTCGTCCTGCCCACCGCCGCACCGGCCGGTGCCCACGGCGACAGTGTCCACCTGGACGTCACCGGCCAGCAGAACGGTCGCGTCAGCACCGTCGCCACCTGGGAGAACGACCACGACCCGGTCACCGAGGAGTTCGCCGGCACGCTCTCCGCCACCGCGGCGGACGGCCGGACGGTGGGCCCCTGGCGACTGGTCGGCGCCCCGGGCCGCCCGGGGACGTACACCACCCGGGAGATCCTGCCCGCCGGGCACTGGCAGGTGACCGTCGACTGCGCCTTCCCCTCGCTCGGCCACGCCCAGCGCGAACTGGACGTGGCGGACGCCGTCATCGACGACCCGGTGCCCGCCGGCACGGCGGCCGCGTCGCCCCCGACCGGTGTGCCGTCGGCCGCGTCGACGGGGACGGGCGCCGGGCCCGTCCCGGTGCCCACCGGCGGGACGGTGTCCGAGCCCGCTCCCGCCGGTTCCGCACCGGCCGCGTCCTCCGGCTCCGCCTCCGAGCGCGACACCTCCGACTCCACCACCTGGGCCGCCGCCGGCACCGCCGTCGTGGCCGTGCTGCTGGTCGGCACCGGGCTCTGGCTCCGCCGGCGCCGCCGGGCCTGAGCCGCCGGCCCCGGTCGCCGGTCCGAGCAGTCCGGCCGTACCGCCGGGGTGCCTGCCGGGGACCGCCCGGGCGCGAACGGACGTCCTTCCCGGTCATCGGGCGCCATCGGGCACCCGGTGACCGGGAAGCGATCCACCTCGGACGGAGAACGTACTGGTCACCGGCTGCGCGGGGTCCATCGGCAGCCCGGTGGCCGCCGTCCGGCTCGACCGGGGGAGCACCCCGGTGGTGCTGGACGATCACGCCAAAGGCCCGGGCCGAGTGCGGCGACGGCCGTGTCCCCCGCCGGCCGATTCGGCGACGAGCCAGTCCGGGCCCCGCCGCTGCGGGGCGGTCGCCTCGGCTACCGCGCTTACCGGGACGCCCTGCTCGACGCCCTCCGCGACCGATCGCGGAAGGGGGTCGTGGGTGTGGCGGTGGGGAGCGCGTCCCTGATCCTGCGGCCGGCTCCCCGTCCGTCGAGGGTGCAGGTCGGCTGGTGCGTCCGCGTGGCTTGAATGGGGTGCCGGGGAGTTCCGGGGAGTTCCGGGGCGGGGAGGCGGTCGCCCGGGTAGCCCTGGACGGCGCCGAAGCGGTCGGTGGCGGCCTGCCACTCGTCGCGGGCCTGGACGATGTCCTCGTGGGTGCGGCCGGTGAAGTTCCACCACATACCACGCGATCCACGGTTCCTCCCAGGTCAGAGGCTGGGTGGACCACTCGACGGTCCTGCGCCCACACCAGCACGCGGTCGGCCCGTCCGGGCCCCGGCCGGCGAGCCGCACGAACAGGCCCTCGAACGCTCCCGCGGCGGACTGACCACGAAGGCCCACCTGGCGGTCGGCGCCCCTACCCCGCACGTGACGGAGCCCGTGTCCGGGTGAGCCGGTCAGTCGAGCTGGTTCTTGTGGACGACGCCGCCCTTGACGATGAGGCGCAGGTTGCGTTGGGGGTCGGCGAGGACGGACAGGTCGGTGGTGGGGTCGCCGTCGACGACCAGGAGGTCGGCCCAGGCTCCCGGCGCGACGACGCCGAGCGGCGCCGCGCGGTAGGGGTCGCGGCGACCGGACATGCGGAAGAGCTCGGCGTTGCCGGAGGTGGCCAGCTTCAGGGCGTCGACCGGGCTGAGGTACCGGCCGAGCCGGACGAGCATCTGGATCTGCCGGTCGGCCTTCGCGGGGTCGAAGACCAGGTCGGTGCCGAAGGCGAGCCGCACGCCGTGGCGGAGTGCCCAGTCGAAGACGCGGGCGACGCCCTCGCACACCTCGCGGTTCTTGCGGGTGCTGTCCGGGGAGGCGTAGTGGTGGTCGTCGACCTCGAACGGCTGGGTGCTCAGCCACACGTGCTTCTGCGCGAGGTGGCGGACGGTGGCCTCGTCGACGAGGTGGCCGTGCTCGATGCAGCGCACCCCGGCGTCCACCGCGCGGCGCACGCCCTCGGAGGTGTAGACGTGCGCGGTCACGTAGGTGCCCCAGTCGGTGGCCGCGGCGACCGCCGCCTCCAGTTCCGGGGTGGTGAACTGCAGTACGTCCAGCGGGTCGAACTCGGAGACGACGCCCCCGCCGGCCATCAGCTTGACCTGTGCGGCGCCCTTCCTCAGCTGCTCGCGCACCGCCGCGAGCACCCGTTCCGGTCCGTCGGCCACCCGGGTGAACCCGATCCGTTCGGTGCGGGCCTGCGGACCGCCGAACGCGGTCGGGGTGTCGTGGACGGCCCCGAAGTCGCCGTGCCCGGAGGTCTGGGAGACGGCTGCCTGGCTCGGGTAGATCCGCGGGCCCGGGAACAGCCCGCGGTCGAGGACCCGCCGTAGCGGTTCGGTGTCGCCGGCCATGTCCCGGACGGTGGTGAAGCCGCGCATCAGCATGTCGCGGGCCGAGGCCAGGGCCTGGTAGTACACGGTGCCGGTCGGTCCGAGTTGCAGCTCCGCCATGGTGCCGCCGATCGCGAACAGGTGGACGTGGGCGTCGGTGAGCCCCGGGATGAGCGTGCGGCCTCCGCCGTCGAGCACCCGCGCCCCGCGGGCGCTGAGCGGGGACGGGGTGCCCAGCACCACGTCCGCGATCCTGTCCCGCTCGACACGGACATGTCCCGGCACCGCCTCCGCGCCGATTCCGTCGAAGACGCGGACGTTGGTCACCAGCAATCCGGCACCGGAGTTGTCGACATCCATGCCGTCATCCTCGACCGGTCGAGGGGCCATCACCAGAGGGCACCCCGAATGGAGCAGTGCCGGTGACCTTCCGAAGCGGGGTGCGCTCGGACGGTCGCCGGGTGAGGGTACGGGCAGAGGGGGAAGAAGACGGACAGGGGTCGGTTGTCGGATGCTGCTGTCACGGAGGGCCGATGCACCGGGACGGACGGGTGGCGAACTTCCTGCTCGCGCTGCTGAGCCGGGACTGGACGGGCGTGCCGGCCGCGCTGGTGGTGGCAGTGGTGGGTGGTGTCCTCCTTCGGCTCGGCACGGACTGGGCGGTGGCGCTCGGCGCTGTGGCCTTGGCTCTCGGTGTCGTGCTGGCGGCCGGGGCCGTCCGGCACCTGGTGCTGGTGGCCCGCGAGGCGGGGGCGCATCCGCCGCCCGGGCGGCTGGTCGACGTGGGCGGACACCGGATGCACGTCCTCGCCGAGGGGGAGGCCGGTGACGGGCCGACGGTGGTCTGGATGCCGGGTGGACACACGCCGGGAGCGGAGTTCGGGCAGCTGCACGCCATGCTGGCGGCCTCGACCCGCTCGGTGCTGGTCGACCGGTTCGGCACGGGCTGGAGCGAGGTCGGGCCCTTCCCCCGGACGACGGCCGCCGAGGCGGAGGAGCTGCTGGCAGCGCTGGAGCGGGCGGGGGAGCGGGGCCCGTACGTGTTCGTCGGCCACTCCTTCGGCGGGCTGCTGGTCGCGAACGCGGCCAGACGGCGGCCGGACCTGGTGGCCGGGCTCGTGCTGCTGGACCCGACACCCCTGGAGGTCATCGCCTTCGCGCCGGCCAACCGGCAGCTCGCGCGCATGCGTCGCGAGGCCGTCTCGGCCGCGGTGCGGCAGCTGTTCGGCGCCCATCGCGGCCCCGGTGGCCGCACCGGCCAGGGCTGCGCCGCCGCGTCGGTGTTCGCGGAGCTCTCACCGGCGGGCCTGGCCCGGGTGGGCTGGCAGACCGTGGTGTACGACGGGGACCTCGGCGACCTGCTGTTGGTCCTGGTGATACCCCGGGACCTCACGGGCGGTGAGGCGGTGCTGGCCGGGGCCCGGGACGCGGCCGAGGCCGAGCGGATGAGCCGCTTCTACCTCCGGAGCAGGGTCCGGTACCTGGCGGCGTCGACGGCCTCCCGGCTGGTGCACACGCCGGACGGCACCGGCCACGACTTCCCGCGCGAGGCGCCCGGGTTCGTGGCGGGGGTGGTCGCGGACCTGGTGCGGGAGCTGCGGGCGCTCAACCCATGACCGTCCGCGCGGAGTCCGCCCGGGCGGGGCGCCGGCGGGAGAAGGCGCCCAGGTCCACGACGTTGCCGGTGTGCTCGCAGCGGTGACAGAGGGGTGAGCGGTCGTGGTCGTGGCCGGCCTCGATCCGGTCGATCAGGGTGGCGAGGAAGCGGCCCACCAGCGGGGCGTTCTTGAACTGGTTGCCGCTCGTCCCCATGGCGACGTAGTAGCCGTCCAGCGCGGTGCGGTCGTAGATCGGGGTCCAGTCGTCGGCGACGTCGTACACGCCGGCGATCCCGACGGGCCGGTTGGGGACGCCGAGGTCCGGGAAGCGGCGGGCCGCCCTGGTCACCTGGGCCCGGAAGCGGCGGGCGGTCGGGCGGGGGTCGGCTTCGTCCGGGTCGTCGATCCACTCGTGCGGGTCGCAGTCCGGCTCGGTGCCGCCGACCAGGAGGTGGCCGCCGGGAGCCGCCCGCAGGTAGGTGCCGAGGTCGAGGTCGGCGACGAGGGGGAAGGGGTCGATGGGGCGGCTGCTCGGGGCGGGGACCTGGTGGACCTCCTCGCGCAGCGGGCGGACGCCGATCGTGAAGTCGTCGCCGACGCCGGCCAGCCGGTTGAGGCCTCCGGACCACGGGCCGGCGGCGTTGACCACGACCGGCGCGGTGATCCGCGTTCCGTCGGCCAGCCGGATGCCCGCCACCCGGTCCGCGCGCCGGTCGACGGCCACGACGGTGTGGTGGAACAGGAAGCGTGCGCCCAGTCCGGCCGCCGCGTCGGCGAGGTTCCGGGCGGCGAGCTGCGGGTCGTCGACGTACCCGGCGTCCGGGGTGTACAGGGCGCCGAGCTCGCCGGACGGGTCGGCGAAGAAGGCGTCGTCGTCCACCGGCTTCGGCGGCCAGTACCGCCCGGGATCGATCCCGGGAAGGCGCGCGCGCAGCGTCGGGGCGTCCCACCGCTCGTACCGGACTCCGGCGCGGTCGAACAGGGCGGCTGCCTCGGACGGTGCGACGGCGGGGGAGTCGAGCAGTACGGCGCCGGTGCGGTGGAAGGCCGCGAGCGGGCGGTGGCCGGTGAGCCGCAGGTGGTCGGGCCAGGACGTCCAGAGGTGCTGCGCCTCCCAGGCCGTGGCCACGCCGGCGAAGGTGGAGTAGTTGAACCGGATGATCGCACTGGAGGCGCTGGTGGAGCCGTGGCCGGCGGCGCCCGCCTTGTCCACGACGGCCACCTGCCGCCCGGTGCGGGCGAGTTCGAGCGCGACGGCGGCACCGATCACTCCGGCTCCGACCACCACGACGTCCGGTTGGCGACTGGTCATCAGGACCTTCGAGAGGGTAGGCGGGGGACGGAGTCGAGCAGCGTCCGAGTGTACGGGTGCCGCGGATTCCGCAACAGGACCTCGGTGGGGGCGGTCTCGACGATCCGGCCGTGCCGCATGACCGCCACCGTGTCGGAGACGTGGCAGACCGCGGGCAGGTTGTGGCCGATGAACAGCATCGACAGGCCGAGCCGCCGCTGGAGGTCGCGGATCGTGTTGAGGACGGAGGCCTGCACCGAGACGTCGAGTGCCGAGGTGATCTCGTCGGCGATCAGCAGCCCGGGCTCGACCGCCAGGGCACGTGCGATGGCGGTTCGCTGGCGTTGGCCGCCGGACAGCTGCCGGGGCAGACGGTCCGCGAACCGGGGGTCCAGGCCGACGAGTTCGAGCAGGGCGGGGACGCGCTCGGCCCGGGCCCGTCGGTCGAGCCGGTGGAACGCGGTGGCCGCTTCGAGGAGTGTCCCGCGGACGGTCATCCGGGGATCCAGCGCGGTGTCCGGGTCCTGGAGCACGATCTGGACCAGGCGGCCGAGCCGACGCCGGTCGCCGATCGTACGGACCCGGACCTCCCGGCCGTCGAGCAGCACCCGGCCCCCGTGCACGGGCGTGAGGCCGACGATCGCGCGGGCCAGGCTCGACTTCCCGGAGCCGGACTCGCCCACGAGCCCGAGTGTCGTGCCGGCCGGGATCTCCAGCGAGACCCCGTCGACGGCGGCGACCGGGCCGTGCGGGCCGTGGTGGCGGACGGTGAGGTCGGAGAGCTGAAGGACGGTCATGGCGTGACCACCTCCGCCGTCACCGGCACCGGGTACCAGCAGGCCACCTGGTGGACCGCGTCGAGGTCCTCCAGCGGTGGGGCCTGCTCGGCGCAGTTGCCCCGGCGACGCGGGCAGCGGGGCTCGAACGGGCAGCCCGGGGCGGGCGCCAGCGGGTCGGGCGGTGTGCCCTCCACCGTGGGCAGCGGCCGGTCGCGGTCCGCCGCGAGGTCCGGCACCGACGCGACCAGGGCCCGGGTGTAGGGGTGCCGGGTGCCGCACGCGAGCCGGTCGGCGGGCAGGGACTCGACGATGGTCCCCGCGTACATCACCAGGACGCGGTCGCAGAACTCGCCCACCAGCGCGACGTCGTGGCTGATGAACAGGACGGCGGCGGAGGTGTCCCGTCGGATGTCGGAGAGCAGCCGGGTGATCTGCCGCTGCACCGTGACGTCCAGCGCGGTGGTCGGCTCGTCGGCGATGATCAGACCCGGACGCACCATCAGCCCGGCGGCGATCAGCACCCGCTGGCGCTGGCCGCCGGAGAGCTGGTGGGGGCGTGCCCGCAGCACGGCCGGGGGCAGGGCCACCCGCTCCAGGGCGGCGGAGGCCTCCGCCGATGCCTGGGCACGGCCGGCGCCGCGGTGCGCCCGGACGGTCTCGGTGAGCTGGGTGGCGATGCGCAGCGAGGGGTTCAGCGCCGAGGCCGGGTTCTGGAAGATCACCGCCAGGCCGGTCGCGAGGTGGTGCTCGCGCTCCTTCGGCGTCAGGGCGGCGAGGTCGGTGCCGAGCAGGCGCAGGGTCCGCCGGGAGACCCGGGCCCGGTCCGGGAGCAGGTCGGCGACGGCGAGTGCGGTGAGCGACTTGCCGGAGCCGGACTCGCCGACGAGCCCGACGATCTCGCCGGCGCGCAGGGACAGGCTCACGCCGCGCACCGGCCGGATCACCCCCTCCGGGGTGGGGAGTTCGACGGTGAGGTCCTCGACCTGGAGCACCGGACCGTCCTCGGCGGGCCCGCTCGGGGCGGGCGGTGGCGCGGGCGTAGGGGGTGCGGGGCTGCGCCGGGCGACGCCTCCGGCCAGGGCCTCGCCGAGCAGTTGGAAGGCCACCGCCGCGTAGAGGACGGCCAGGCCGGGGGCGAGTGCGGGCAGGGGGTCGGCGTAGATGCGGTCGAGTCCCTGGTTGAGCAGCTGACCCCAGTCGTAGCCGGGCGGTTGGACGCCCAGGCCGAGGAAGCTCAGCCCGGCGAGCGCGACGAGGGCGGTGCCCGCGGCCGTGGTGGTGCTCAGCAGCAGCGGCTCGGCGATGTTGGGCAGGACGTGCCGCCACAGCAGCCGGTGCCGGCGCAGGCCGAGGACCCGGGCCGCGGCCAGGTGGTCGGTGCCCGCGACGGCGGCGGCGAGGGTCTGGGCGAGTCGGGCGAAGCCGGGCACCGCCGCGACGGCGAGGGCGAGCGTCGCCCCGCCGGCGCCCGCGCCGAACACGACCGCGAGGAACATCGCGACCAGCAGCGCGGGGAAGGCGAGCAGCAGATTGATCAGCGCGGCGAGCAGTCGGCGGGCACGACGGCCGACCACGGCGGTGGCCGCGCCGAGGAGGACGCCCATGGTCGCGCCGAGCAGGACCGCTGCCAGCGCGAGCAGCAGGGAGGGCCGGGTGGCCGTCAGGACGCGGGCGAGCACGTCCCGCCCGAGGTTGTCGGTGCCGAAGGGGTGTGCCGCGGAGGGGCCGTGCAGCACCGCGGACGGATCGGGGAGCTCGGCCGCCGCTCCCCAGAGGAGCGGGCCGGCCAGCGCGAGCACGACCAGCGAGGTCAGCATGATCGCCGGGAGCCAGGCCATCGGTGAGCGGAGGTACCGGGTGGGAAGGGGCATATCAGCTCTCCCGGATCGTCGAACGAGGGTCCAGCAGCGCCAGCAGCACA
The DNA here is from genome assembly GCF_055589745.1 of Kitasatospora sp. NPDC041917. Classification (NCBI taxonomy): domain Bacteria; kingdom Bacillati; phylum Actinomycetota; class Actinomycetes; order Kitasatosporales; family Streptomycetaceae; genus Kitasatospora; species Kitasatospora sp. NPDC041917. The sequence continues at coordinate 13,471 of NZ_JBVJBI010000027.1, forward strand.
TCGACCAGGAGGCCGGAGAGCAGCACGGCGGAGCCCAGGATCAGCACCATCGCCTGGACCACCGGGTAGTCCTGGGAGACCACGGACTGGGCCATCGCCGAGCCGATGCCGGGCCAGGCGAACACCTTCTCGACCAGCACCGTGCCGGCGATCATGGCGGGCAGCAGGCTCCCGGCGACGGTGAGCGCGGCGGTCGCCATGTTCGGCGCCGCGTGCCGCAGGTAGCGGCGGGCGGGGGACAGCCGTTTGCTCCGGGCCGTGCGCAGGTAGTCCTCGCCCAGCACCTTCAGCGCCTCCACCCGGACGATGCGCACCAGGACGGCCGTGGGTGCGAGGGAGAGCGCGAGGACCGGCAGCACGAAGGACTCGGCGCCCGCCGCGCCGGCCACCGGGAGCAGTTGGAGGCCGACGCCCAGGAGCGCGGTGAGTCCGGCGGCCAGGACGAAGTCCGGCACTCCGGCCAGCCCGGCGGTCACTGCCGTGAACGCCAGTTCGCTGCGGGGGTGGCGGCCGTCGCGGGTGCGGACGGCGGCGAGCAGTCCGCCGGGCAGGGCGACGGCGAGGGTGACGAGGAAGGCCAGACCGGCGATCTCCAGGGTGGCCGGCAGCCGGGTGCGGACCAGCTCCGCGACCGGTGTCCCGGTGACCAGCGAGGTGCCGAGATCGCCGTGCACGAGGCTGCCCAGGTAGTGCCGGAACTGGGCCGGGAACGGCACGTCGAGCCCGAGTCGGTGTCGGCGTGCGGCGACCAGGGCGGGGGCGGCGTCGACTCCGAGGGCGGCGCGGACCGGGTCGCCGGGGACGAGGCGGATCATCGCGAACGACGCGGTGAGCACGACCCCGAGGGAGAGGAGCAGCCGGGCGGTGCGGCGGCCGAGGAAGGCCGCCCAGGGGCGCCGCAGCAGGTGGGGCAAGGACACGGAGGCCACCGATCACTGGTGGAGGCGGATGCTGGTGGGGACGAGTTGGCCGCCGAAGGTGGTGGCGAAGGTGGTGCTCCGGCCGTACACGGTGCTCCGGCCGTCCGCGATCGGCAGGGCGTCCGCCGCGCGGAACAGCGCGGCGGCGGCCCGGTTCCAGGTGCCGCAGCCTTCGGTGTCCTGCTCCCGGAGGGCCTGGGCGACCAGGGTGTCGTACTCGGGGTTGGTGACGCCCGCGAAGTTGAGGCCCTGGGCGGGGGTGGGGCCGGAGAAGAACGGGATGAAGCCGACCGGCAGGGCGAAGCCCGGCGAGGTGCCGACCACCACGTCGAAGTCGCCGGTCCGGTACATGGCGTTGACGAGCGCGGGCAGGCTCTCGGTGACCAGCTTGACGTCGGCGCCGAGTGCCGTCCAGGTCCGGGCCATCAGCTCGGCGGCGGGCGGCAGGGTCGGTCCGAGGTCCGGGCTGGTGATCAGGCGCAGCCGCAGCGGTCGGCCGTCCTTGGCCAACCGGCCGTCCGGGCCGCGGGTCCAGCCGGCGGCCCGCAGCGCTTCGACGGCGTCCTGGGTGGGCAGGTTGGCGGTGGCGAGGTCGGCGTGGCAGACGGCGCCCTCGGCGCCGAAGTCGCCGGCCGGGCGGCCGGTGCCGCCGACGGCGACGTTGGCGAGCCCCTGGCGGTCGAGCGCGGACACCAGGGCCCGGCGCAGCGCGGGGTCGGCCAGCGGGCGGCCGGGGCGCTGGTTGAAGAAGGTCATCCCGACGACGGTCGGCACGTCGGTGGCGGACAGGCCGTGGCCGGTGAGCCGGGCGCGGTCCGGCCCGTTCACGTCCGCGATGTCGACGCCCCCGGTGAGCAGCAGGTTGGCGGTGGTGGAGGCCTGGGGCACCACCGAGATGACGATGCGGGCCGGGAGGCCGGGCGCCGCGGTGGTCGCGCCGGCCGGGCCCCAGGTGTAGCCCTCGCGGACGGTGAACTCGTACGGCCCGCCGGGGGAGTAGCGGCTCAGGACGTACGGGCCGGTGCCCTGGGTGGCGCGGTCGAGCGACCGGGGGCGGTCGAGCCCGGCGGGGCAGACGATCGGCAGCAGGCCGACGGTGCGGGTGAGGAACGGGAAGGGGGCGGTGGCGCCGACCGACACCGTGCCGGCCGGGTCGTCGGCGGTCGCGGTGAAGGGGACGTCGGGCAGGACGGTCTGGGCGCCGGCGAGCTGGTTGGCCGGGTCCCCCGCGTACGTCAGTGCCCGGGCCACCGCGGAGGCGGTGAGGGGGGTGCCGTCGGAGCAGGTGATCCCCGGGCGGAGGGTGAAGGTGGCCGTGGTGGTGGAGGCCTGCCAGGACGTGGCCAGGCCGGGGACCACGGTGCCGTCGGGGGCGAGGGAGACCAGCGAGTCGTAGGCGTAGCGGGCCTGGGCGGCGCCGAAGGTCGAGTACGGGTCGAAGCTCGGCGTCTCGCTGGACACGGCGATCCGGACGGTGCCGTGTTCGACGAGCGGGGTGCTCGTCGAGGGGCGGGCCGTGCCCCCGCAGCCGGTCATCGCGAGGGTCACCGCGGCGGCCAGGACGGTGGCGGTGGCCGTCCGGACGGGCGGCGGAGTACGACGGGGCATGGGCGTCATGGTGCCACCGAGTTCTGCCACTGGCGAGTCAACTCGCTTGCGCAGTAAGAGTGTTCGAATGTGACACGGTGATCGGGGTCAGGCGTGCCGGAGGCAGAGGGTGCCCCACTGGAAGCCCGCGCCGATCCCGGACAGGACGTAGGTGTCGCCCGGTCGCAGGCCGCCCGCGGTGACGGTGGAGTGGAGCGCGGTGAACAGGCCGGCCGAACCGGTGTTGCCGAGCCGGTCGACGGTGACGGGGACGCGCTCCCGAGGGACGCCCATGGCCTTCACGGTTTCGGCGAGGAGGTTCAGGTTGGCCTGGTGCAGGAAGAAGTGCCGGATCTCGTCGAGCGGCACACCGGCCTGCCGGGCGGCGCCGGTGATGCTCTCGGGCAGGCGGGTGGTGGCGGTGTTCCAGACGGAGCGGCCGTCCATGCGCAGGTAGTGCGCGCCGGCGGCCAGGGTGGCCGTGCTGGTGGGCAGCCGGGAGCCGCCGGCCGGGACCTGGACGTCGTAGGAGAGCTGAGAGCCCAGGTCGTAGGAGAGCAGGCCCGCGCCGGCGGTCTCGGAGCGGGTGAGCACGACGGCGGCCGCGGCGTCGCCGAAGAAGACGCCGGTGGTGCGGTCCGTGGGGTCGGTGATCCTGGAGGCGCAGTCGGCGGCGAGGACCAGGATGGTGGTGATGGAAGGGTTCTGGAGGAGGTGGGCGGCGATCAGTACGGCCTGGACGCCGGATGCGCAGGCCGCCTGGGTGACGTCCAGGGACAGGGCTCGGTGGGCGCCCAGGGCGTCCTTGACGATCAGCGCGGTTGAGGGCAGGGGCTGGTCCCAGGTGTAGGTGGCGACGATCACCGCGTCCAACTGGGCGGGGGCGGTGCCCGCCGCGTCCAGGGCCTGGTGTGCGGCGTCGACGCACATGTCGGAGGTGGCCAGCTCCGGGGCCAGGCGGCGGCGTTCACGGATGCCGGTGCGGCTGGTGATCCATGCGTCGCTGGTGTCGAGGGAGCGGGTCAGCTGCTCGTTGGTGACGACGGTCGGGGGCAGGTGCACCCCGGTCCCCGCGACGGCGAACGGGGCGGGTAGCCCCGCGCCGGTGTGGTGGTGCAGGGGCTTGTCCTGGGTGACGGTCATGCGACGGTGCTCCGCTCGGGCGCGATCAGGACCTCCGGGGCGGTGTGGCAGTGGCCGGAGGCGCAGGGGTCGCCGAGCACGCTACGTCGGGCGGTCCGGGTGATGAGGGCGCCGCGGTCCCGGAAACCGGATGCGGCGCACGCATGCGGGACCCTCCTGGCGCGCCGACCAGGGACAAGTAAGCTCATCAGAACGTCCGTGCGCACGGTGATATCCCGGCGCTCCGGTTGATGCGGTCGGCTTCCGTACGGGTCGGGGGCGAAACCCGCCGCCTCATCCGTTCGAGGGATACTGCGGCTGCTGTTTCGCCGACCGGGCAGGGCGGCCGACCCGTCACCGCCACACTGGCCGCATGAGCGCGAGGACGAACGAGCCGGGCCGGGCGACGAGCCATCTGGCGGATCGCTACTGGGAGTTCCTGCTGGAGCGCGATCCACTGCTGAGAGTCCGCCAGGGGCTCCCGGTCGAGACGCTCCCCGGAGTGTCGCCCGCCGAGGCCGAGGAGCGGGCGCGGTTCGCCGAGGAGGTGCTGGCCCGGGCGCGGACGCTCGACGGCGCGGAGCTGTCCGGTACCGATACCGACACCGTCGGATTCCTCGCGGGGTTGGCCGAGCAGGAGGTGCGCGCCCACCGCTGCTACGGGCTGACGCCCGCGGCCACGCCGTACCGGCTGTTCCCGCTGTCGCAGTACGTCGACGCGGTCCTGTGCCCCTTCCGGTTCGTCGAACCGTCCGACGTCGAGCGGTATTTGTCGCTGCTGCACCAGCTCGCCCGGGCGGTCGGCTCGATCGTCGACAAGACGGCGGAACAGGCCGCCCGCGGTTTCCGGGTGCCGGCCCCGGCCCTGGCCGGCGCACGCACCACCGTCGTCGGCCTGCGGAGTTCCGTGACGCGTCGGGTGGCGGTGGACGACGGCCGGCTCGGCGGGCTCGGCCCGGCCGTCCGGGGCCGACTCCGGGACGGGGTGCGGCGGCTGGTGGAGGCGGAGTTGGCCCCGGTCTTCGACGGCCTGCTCGCCGTCCTCGACGACCCGGACTACCTGCGGGAGGCACCGCGGGCCGTCGGCTGGGCGCGGTACGAGGGCGGGGAGGAGGCGTACCGGGAGTTCGTCCGGATCCACAGCGGGGGCGACACGCCGCCCGAGCGGCTCCACGAGCTCGGCCGGGAGCAGTGCCGGGAGCTCGCCGAGCGGATGCGGGAGGTCCGCGTCGCCCTCGGATTCCACGGCCCGGAGGGGGAGTTCCACGAGCGGCTGCGCACCGAGCCCCGGCTCTACGCGCGGACTCCCGAGGAGGTCGAGGCCCGCTATCGCGGCTACCTCGACCGGCTCGCCCCGTTGCTGCCGCGCTGGTTCGCGGTGCTGCCGGCCGCGCCGTACGGACTGGCGCGGCTGGATCCGGCGCTGGAGGCGGGGATGACCTTCGGGTACTACGAGCTGCCGACTCCGGCCGCCCCGATCGGGCGCTACCGCTACAACGGTTCCGGTCTGGAAGGGCGCTCGCTGATCGGCGCGGCCTCCCTGATCCACCACGAGCTGGCCCCCGGGCACCACTTCCACCTCGCCCGGCAGGCCGAGAACCGCGTGCTGCCGCAACTGCGTCGTGAGGTGGCCGAGTTCGGCGCCTTCAACGAGGGCTGGGCCGAGTACGCGGCGGGCCTCGGCTGGGAGATGGGCCTCTACGACGACCCCTGGGACGCCTACGGGCGCCTTGCGCAGGAGCGATTCACCGCGCAGCGCCTCGTCGTGGACACCGGGCTCAACCTCGGGACGATGAGCCTGGAGCAGGCCCGGGACTTCATGCGCGCCAACTCCACCGAGGCGGACGGCCAGATCGCCTCGGACCTGCTGCGCTACGCGACGGACCTGCCCGGGCAGGCGCTCTCCTACCGTGCGGGCTACCTGGAGTTCGTTCGGTTGCGGGCCCGGGCGGAGGCCGAGAAGGGGGCCGGTTTCGAGGTGCGGACCTTCCACGAGGCCGTGCTGGGTGGTGGCGGGCTGCCGTTCCCCGTGCTGCGCCGACGGGTGGAACGAGGGGCTAAGGACGGGGCCTGATATGTAAATAGGATCATTGGCTTATTCGGTGAGTATGCATACTTAAACCCTTGGAGGCGGATTGGATTTAAAGCACTCGCACGGGTGAAATCTGCCAAGGAAGTTTGCTCTCGGTGGACCTGGCTCGACTACGGTGGCCAGGGAGCGGGCGGTGGACCCCAAGACGAATTTTCGGCCCAGCAGGGAATCCGGCACGGGAACGAAGAATTTCGGACACGGGTGCTTCCGTCCGCCCTGTTGTGCGTGCTCCGGAGTTCGCAGTGCCCCCGGGGTCCCCTGTCATCCGTCTGCGTAGAGAGGTTGGAGCATCATGCCGCCCGTAGTACCGCCCTTCCTGATCGGCCTCGTCGTCGCGCCGCTGGCCAAGCGGCTCCTCAAGCCGCTGGTCCGTGGCGTCGTCAAGACGTCCGTCGGCATCGCCATGGAGGTGAAGAAGGCGGCCCATGAGGCCGGAGAGGGCATCCACGACCTCGCGGCCGAGGTGGCCGCCGACATGGTGGCAGCGCAGATCACCGCCGACGAGCACCGCCGGGCCGCCGAGGGCCCCGTCCCGCACAAGGAGAAGACCGAGCCCGTCCACCGGGTCGAGCACGAGTCGAGGGCCCCGAAGATCCGCGCGACCGCGACCGCCGGCGCCGGCAAGACGCCCTGACGCTCCGCCCCGCGGACCGATCAGTCGCTCGGGCGCATGTTTCGACCGGTCTCGGAAGATGTGCCCGAGCAGCTACCACCGCCCTGTCGGCCGTATCGCTTTCCCTTCAGACTTTCCATTCGTCGCGGTGCTCCGTCATGCCCAGTGACGGTCCATCCGCGACCTCCGCAAACAGGTGATCGTACACATGCCATCTCTGCTGGCCGCAGCGGCCGGGAACCTTCCCGTGGATTCGGACGTGCGCCCGCGCTCGGTCATCCCGGGGCGCCAGCGCTGGGACGTCAAGCCGGTCCTCGGACGGCCCCGGACGGCCGAGATCCTCGCCGCCGCCCTGCGGCGCGTCCCCGGGATCACCGAGGCGCAGGCGAGTCCGGTCACCGGTGGAGTCCTCGTCCGGCACGACGCGCGGGTGCGCGCCGCGGACGTCGGCCGGATCGTCCGCAGGGCCGTCACCCTGGTCCTGGAGGGGCCGACCGGGACGGTGCGCCCGGCGCCGGCGCGGCCCGCCGCACCGGCCCCGCGCCCGGACCGCGGCCTCGTCGTGCGACCGGTCCTCGCCGTCGGCGGCGGGGTGGCGGCCGGCGTCGCGCTGATCCGGGGGTCGGCGCTGAGCAGGCAACTGGTGGCACTCGGCGGGGTCGCGACCGCGACCGTGGCCGTCCTTCGGAAGGCCTGGCGCGGAACGGCCGACACGGCCGGCGAGCCGGCCGGGACCGGAACCGAACGCCACCCCCTGCTGGAGGTCGTCGGACCGCACCGGCGCCGACTCTTCCGCGCCTCCGCGCTCTCGGTCGCCTGCCAGGTCGCGGAGATGGCGCTCGCCACCTTCCTCGGCTGGACCGCGCTGGTCCTCATCAAGGGCGAGGCCGCGCCGTTGGTCCGCATCGGCCTGACCACCGCGTCCGCCCAACTCTGGGGCCTGGCAGGGCTGGTGGCCGTCGCCTGTGCCGCCGTCGCGGGCCTTTCCTACTCCTCGAACCTCCAGTGGCGCCGACTCGGCCAGGACATCGAGCACGACTGGCGGAGCCGCACGTACGACCACGTCCAGCACCTCGAACTGCGGCACCTGGAAGGCGAACGGACCACCCGGATCGCCGGCGTGCTCACCGACGACGTCCGCCAGCTGGGCGCCTTCTTCACCACCTCGGCCAACGACGTGCTCCAGATGGGCACCAGCCTGGCCATCCTGGTGCCGGTGTTCCTGCTGCTGGCACCGCAGATCGCCTGGATCGCCTTCCTGCCCATCCCGGTCATCGCCTGGCTGTCGCTCCGCTACCAGGAGAAGGTCACCGCCGACTACGCCGTCGCCGGGGAGGACCGGGCCGGGCTGCACAGCCAACTGGTGAACACCCTGGAGGCCGGCGCCACCGTCAAGAGCTTCTGCACCGAGGACTACGAGGCCGAGCGCATCGACCGGCTGAGCGCGCGGGCCCAGGACAGCAATGAGCGGACCGACCGGAGCACGATCCGGCACGCCGAGACCGTCCGGGTCTGCACGACCAGCTCGATGGCGGGCACCCTGCTGATCGGCGGTCGGTCGGTGCTCAACGGAAGCCTGCCGTTCGAGGTGTTCAGCCCGCTGATCGGGCTGCCCCAGATGGTGCTGCTGCGGATGAACCGGCTCGGCGGCATCGTCGACCAGTACCAGCGCACGCTCGCCGCCTACGACCGGGTCCACCGGCTGCACGCCCTGCCCGTCGAGGCCGAGGGCACCGGCGGACCGCTCGACACCGGGAAGGTACGGGGCGAGGTCGTCCTCGACGGCGTGACCTTCGCCTACCCCGGCCGGCCGCCGGTGCTGGAGGACCTCTCACTGACCATCCCCGCCGGGCAGGTCACCGCCCTCGTCGGTGCCACCGGCTCCGGCAAGACGACGGTCGCCAAGCTGCTGATGCGCTTCCAGGACGCGGAGTCCGGCAGCGTGCTGCTCGACGGGCGGGACGTGCGCGACCTGCCCCGCCGGGACCTGCGCCAGGCGATCGGGTTCGTCGCCCAGGACCCGTTCCTCTTCGACGGCAGCATCGCCGACAACATCCGCTACGGCAGCTTCGGGGCCTCGGACAAGGCCGTGGTCGAGGCGGCCATGATGGCCGAGGCGCACGCCTTCGTCGCGACGCTGCCGGACGGCTACGACACCCTGATCGGCGAACGCGGCGCCGCGCTCTCGGGCGGCCAGCGCCAGCGGATCGCCCTGGCCCGGGCGATCCTCAAGGACTCACCGGTCGTGGTCCTCGACGAGGCCACCTCCGCCGTGGACAACGAGACCGAGGCCGCCATCCAGCGCACCCTGCGGAGTTTCGCGGCCGAGCGGACCATGGTCGTCATCGCCCACCGGCTCTCCACCGTCCGCCACGCGGACCGGATCTACGTCATGGACAAGGGCGGCGTGGTCGCCGAACAGGGCACCCACGACGAACTCCTCGCCCGGCACGGACTCTACGCATCCCTCTGGCAGCTCCAGGCCGGCGAACTCGCCGCCTGACCACAGCAGCAGCACCCGCCCGCCGACCGCGTGACGCCACCGCGGTCGGCGGGGCCCGGCGTGCCCTGCGCACACGCCTGCCCATTCTTCTGGAGGTACCCCCATGTCCCGTCGCGACGGCGACGTCCTTCCCCTGACCGCGGCCCAGCGCGAGATCTGGCTGGCCGAACAACGCTCCCGGACGGCCATCCCGGGCTATCGCGTCGGCGAATGCCTGGAGATCCACGGGCCGGTGGACCCGGAGTCGTTCGAGACCGCGCTGCGCCGGGTGGTCGACGAGGTCGACGCCCTGCACGTGAGCTTCGTCGACGACGGCGAGGGCCCGCGGCAGGTCGTCCGGGAGACCTGGGACTGGGCGCCGGCCCACCTCGACCTCAGCGGGGAACCCGCTCCCCGGGCGGCGGCCATGGAGTGGATGGAGCGGGACCTGACGCGCCCGCTGGACCTCGCCCGCGACCCACTGTTCGGCCACGCGCTGATCCGGCTGTCACCGACGGAATTCCTCTGGTACCTGAACTACCACCACGTCGTGCTGGACGCGTTGAGCAGTGCCCTGGTCCGGCAGCGGGTCGGCGAGGTGTACTCGGCGCTGGCCGAGGGCGGCCCGGTGCCGCCGTCCCCGTTCGGTTCGCTGCGGGAGCTGGTCGACAGCGACGCCGCCTACCGCTCGTCCGCCGACTTCGCCGCCGACCGCGCCTACTGGACGGAGCGGTTCGCGGACCGGCCGGCACCGACGAGGCTCACCGACCGGTCCCCGACCGACCCGAACCTGGCCCTGCGCCTGCGCGAGGAGCGGGAACTGCGTCGCCCGGACGCGCTGCGGGCGGCGGCGGGATGGGCCGGTGTCCGCTGGTCCCGTCTGGTGATCGCGGCGACGGCGCTCTACGCGCACCGGCTGACCGGCACCCAGGACGTGGTGCTCGCGCTTCCCGTGACGGCCCGTCGATCCGCCGACCGGGACCTGATGTCGGTGCCGGGCACGATGTCCAACGTGGTGCCCCTGCGGCTGACCGTGCGCCCCGACATGCGCTGGCGCGAACTCGTCGACCAGGTGGCGGGGGAGGTCGAGGCGGCCGTCGCGCACGAGCGCTACCGGAGCGAGGACCTGCTGCGCGACCTCGGCGCGCCCGGCAGCATCGGCACGGCGTTCCCGCTGATCGTCAACATCATGGCCTTCAACTCCAGGCCGGGCTTCGGCGGGCACCCCGCCGCCGTGCACCACTTCGTGTCCGGATCGACCACCGACCTGGCGGTCTGGGTGTTCGACTACCGGGACGGCAACCCTCCGCTCCTCAGGCTCCACGGAGCACCGGAGGCGTACGGCGACGACGACCTCGCCGCGCACCAGCAGCGGCTGCTCGCGCTGTTCGACACCGTCGCGGACTGCGACCCGGACGACCTGCTGGGCCGGATCGAGCTGCTCACGGCCGAGGAACACGGCGAGCTGGCGGCCGTCGGCAGCGGGCCGGCGGCGGAGGTCCCGGCCACGAGCCTGCCGGAGCTGTTCCGGGAGCACGTGCGGGCGGCCCCGGACCTCGTCGCGCTGGTGTGCGGGGACGTCTCGCTGACGTACGCGGAGCTGGACGCGCGGGCGAACCGGCTGGCGCACGCCCTGATCGCCCGGGGCGCCGGACCGGAGCGGCTGGTGGCGGTGGCCCTGCCGCGCTCGGCCGAGCTGGTGGTGGCGATCCTCGCGGTGCTGAAGACCGGTGCGGCGTACGTCCCGGTCGACCCGGAGTACCCGGCCGCCCGGATCGGGTACCTGCTCGACGACGCGCGGCCGACGCTGCTGGTGACCGACTCCCGCAGCGGCGAGCGGCTGCCCGAGGCGGGTTCCGTCGACCGGCTGGTGCTGGACACCGCCGACCTGGACGGGCTGCCGGACACGGACCCGAGGGTGGCCGTCGATCCGGCACACCCGGCGTACGTCATCTACACCTCCGGCTCCACCGGGCGGCCCAAGGGCGTGCTGCCGACGTACGGCGGCCTGCTGAACCTGCTCACCGACCACCGGCAGGCCATGTTCCGGCCGGTGCTCGACGAGCGGCAGCGGCTGCGGGTCGCGCTGACCACGTCGGTGTCCTTCGACGCCTCCCTGAACCAGCTGCTCGCCCTGTTCGGGGGCCACGAGCTGCACGTCCTGGACCACGCGACCTGGACCGACCCGGACGCCTTCGTCGGCTACGCCGCGCGCTGCGGGCTCGACTACATCGAGGCCACCCCGTCCTACCTCCGGGTCCTGGTCGCGCACGGGCTGTTGAGCGATCCGCAGTGGCGGCCGGCGTTGCTCGCGGCGGGCGGCGAGGCCGTCCCCGCGCAGCTCTGGGCGGATCTGCGGGAGGCCGACGGGGTGCGCGGACTCAACCTCTACGGGCCGTCCGAGTGCACGGTCAACTCGGTGGTCGCGCCGGTGGGTTCGAGCCCGGTCCCGGTCATCGGCCGACCGGTCACCAACGCCAGGCTGTACGTGCTCGACAGCGCGCTGCGTCCGCTTCCCGCCAGTGTGCCGGGCGAGCTGTACATCGCCGGTGCCGGGCTGGCCCGGGGCTACCTGAACCGGCCGGTCCTGACGGCCGGGCGCTTCGTGGCGGACCCCTTCGGGCCGAGCGGTTCGCGGATGTACCGCACCGGCGACCTGGTGCGGCGGAGCCCGGACGGGAACCTGGAATTCCTCGGCCGCACCGACGACCAGGTCAAGATCCGCGGATTCCGGGTGGAACTCGGGGAGATCGAGGCCGTCCTGGTGGAGCACCCGGAGGTCGCCCGGGCCGCCGCCGTGGTGCGCACCGACGACGAGCCCCGGCTGGTCGGCTACGTCGTCCCCGCCGAAGGGCGGGCCGTCCGGTCGGACACCCTGCGGACCCGGATGCGGGAGCGGCTGCCGGAGTACATGGTGCCGTCGGCGTTCGTGGTGCTGGACGCACTGCCGCTGACGCCGAACGGCAAGCTCGACCGGCGGGCCCTCCCCGCGCCGGAGCAGACCGCCGCCGTCCCGGGCCGCGCCCCGCGCACCGCCACCGAGCACCTGCTCGCCGGGCTGTTCGCCGAGGTGCTCGGGGTGGCCGACGTCGGCTCGGACGACAGCTTCTTCGACCTCGGCGGGCACTCCCTGCTGGCCACCCGACTGGTCTCCCGGGTCCGGTCGGCCCTCGGCGTGGAGCTGAGGCTGAGCGACCTGTTCGACACGCCGACGGTGGCGGAGCTGGCGGCGGCGGTGGACGCCGCCGGCCGGGCACGGCCGGCCCTGGGGCGGCGGGAGCGGCCCGGGGCGGTCCCGCTGTCCTTCGCGCAGCGCAGGCTCTGGTTCCTGCACCGCATGGAGGGCCCGAGCGCCACGTACAACATCCCGCTGACGCTGCGGCTTGCCGGAGAGCTGGACCGGCGGGCCCTGGAGGCCGCCCTGGCGGACGTGGTCGAGCGGCACGAGAGCCTGCGCACGGTGTTCCCGGCGGTCGACGGCGTGCCGAGCCAGCGGGTGCTGGACCCCGACGCGGCACGGCCGAGGCTGCGGATGACCGAGGTCGGCGAGCGCGACCTGACGGACCGGCTGGCCGAGGCGGCCCGGCACGCATTCGACCTCGCCGCGGAGCCGCCGCTGCACGCCGAGCTGTTCCGGCTGGGACGGGAGGAGCACGTGCTCCTCCTGGTGGTGCACCACATCGCCGGTGACGGCTGGTCGACGGGGCCGCTCTCGCAGGACCTGACGACCGCGTACGCGGCCCGCTCCGCGGGGGCGAAACCGGAATGGGCGCCGCTGCCCGTCCAGTACGCCGACTACGCCCTGTGGCAGCGGGACCTGCTCGGCGACGGCTCGGACCCGGACAGCCTGCTGAACGGTCAACTGGCCTACTGGCGCGAGCAGCTGGCGGACCTTCCCGAGCAGGTGGAGCTGCCGTTCGACCGGCCCCGGCCGACGGCGATGTCCTACCGGGGCGCCCAGCTGCCGGTGCGGATCGACGCCGAACTGCACCAGGGCCTGCGTGCGCTCGCCCGGGACGGCGGGGCCAGCCTGTTCATGGTGCTCCAGGCAGGGCTGGCCGCGCTGCTGGGCAAGCTCGGCGCCGGCACCGACGTCCCGATCGGAACGCCGATCGCCGGACGCACCGACGAGGCGCTGGACGACCTGGTCGGCTTCTTCGTCAACACCCTGGTGCTGCGCGCCGACCTGTCGGGCGACCCGTCCTTCACGGAACTGCTCGGCCGGGTGCGCGCCGACGCGCTCGCCGCGTACGCGCACCAGGACGTGCCGTTCGAGCAGCTGGTGGAGGCGCTGAACCCGTCCCGGACGCTGGCGCACCACCCGCTGTTCCAGACCATGCTCGCCCTGCAGAACGCTCCGCTCGGCGCGTTCGAGCTGCCGGGGCTGCGGGTGGCGACCGATCTGGTCCAGACCGGGACGGCCAAGTGCGACCTGACCTTCGTCCTGGCCGAACAGCCCGACGGCCTCTCGGGCGTCCTGGAGTACAGCACCGACCTGTTCGACGAGGCCACCGCCGCCGGGATCGTCGAGCGGTGGCTGCGACTGCTGCGGGCCGCGGTCGCCGACCCCGGTCGGCGGATCGGCCGGGTGGACGTGCTGTCCGCCGACGAGCTGAGCGCCTTGCTGACGGCCGGCGAAGGCCGGGACGGCGAGCTGCCGGAGACCGGCATCCCCGCGCTGTTCGAGCGACAGGTCCGGGCGAACCCGGCCGCGGTCGCGCTCACGGACGGCGAAACCAGCCTGACGTACGGCGAGTTGAACACCCGGGCCAACCGGCTCGCGCACGCCCTGATCGCCCGCGGGGCGGGGCCGGAGCAGTTGGTGGCGCTGGGCCTGCCGCGCTCGGCCGAGCTGGTGGTCGCGATCCTCGCGGTGCTCAAGGCCGGCGCCGCGTACGTGCCGGTGGACCCGGAGTACCCCGCGGCCCGGATCACCTACCTGCTCCAGGACACCCGGCCCGCGCTGCTCGTGACGACCGGCCGGATCGGCGACCTGCCGGGCGCGGAGGCGGTGGACCGGCTGCTGCTGGACACCACCGACCTGGACGGGCTGCCGGACACCGACCCGGAGGTCGCGGTCGATCCCGCCCACCCCGCCTATGTCATCCACACGTCCGGCTCCACCGGCAACCCCAAGGGCGTCGTGGTCCCGCACCGGAACGTGGTGCGGCTGTTCGCCACCACCCGGGAACTGTTCGGTTTCTCCGCCGAGGACGTCTGGACGCTCTTCCACTCCTACGCCTTCGACTTCTCGGTGTGGGAGCTGTGGGGCGCGCTGCTGCACGGCGGCCGGCTGGTGGTCGTCGACCACGAGACCAGCCGCTCGCCCGGCCGCTTCCTGGAGCTGCTCGCCCGCGAGCGGGTGACGGTGCTCAACCAGACCCCGTCCGCCTTTCACCAGCTGATCCAGGCGGATCAGGAGACGAGGCCGGAACTCGCCCTGCGCACAGTGGTGTTCGGCGGAGAGGCGCTGGAGCCCGCCCGCCTCGCGGGCTGGTACGAGCGGCACCCGGACGACGCGCCGCGGCTGGTCAACATGTACGGCATCACCGAGACCACGGTGCACGTCACCCACGCGGCGCTCGACCGGTCCGGCACCCCGGCCGGCCAGATCGGGACGGCCGTCCCGGACCTGCGGACGTACGTCCTCGACGACGGCCTGCGTCCGGTCGCCCCGGGCGTCGCGGGCGAGCTGTACGTCGCGGGCCCGGGCCTGGCACGCGGCTACCTGAACCGGCCCGGCCTGACCGCCGGGCGGTTCCTCGCCGACCCGTTCGGACCGGCCGGCTCCCGGATGTACCGCAGCGGCGACGTGGTGCGCCGGGCGGCCGACGGCAGCCTGCGCTACGTCGGCCGGGCCGACCAGCAGGTGAAGGTACGCGGCTTCCGGATCGAGCTCGGCGAGATCGAGGCGGCGCTCGCCGCACACCCCGGCGTCGCCCAGGTCGCCGTGCTGGCCCGGCAGGACCGCGCCGACGACACCCGGCTGGTCGCCTACCTGGTGCCCGCCCCGGGCTCCGCGCCGCGCCCGGCCGAGCTGCGCGCCCACCTGGCCGGACGGCTGCCGGAGTACATGGTGCCGTCGGCGTTCGTGGCACTGGACTCGCTGCCGCTGACCGGCAACGGGAAGCTGGACCGCCGGGCCCTGCCCGCTCCCGACCTCGCCCCCGCGGGCACCGGCCGCGCGCCGCGCACCCCGCAGGAGCAGGTCCTCTGCGAGCTGTTCGCCGAGGTCCTCGGGGTGGCCGGGGCGGGCGTCGAGGACAGCTTCTTCGACCTGGGCGGGCACTCGCTGCTGGCGACCCGCCTGGCCGCCCGGGTCCGCGCGACCCTGGGGGTGGAGCTGGAGCTGCGCACCCTGTTCGAGACCCCGACCCCGGCCGGCGTGGCCTCCGCCCTGACGGGTGCCCGCCGGGCGCAGCTGGCACTGGCACCTTACCCGCGGCCCATGGGGGCACCTCCCGGCCGTCAAGGCGGGGGGAGGATCCCGCTGTCGTTCGCGCAGCGGCGGCTCTGGTTCCTGCACGAGCTGGAGGGTGCCGGCGCGAACTACCACATCTCGCTGGCCTGGCGGTTGTCCGGGAACCTGGACCGGCGGGCCCTGGAGGCCGCCCTGGCGGACGTGGTCGCCCGGCACGAGAGCCTGCGCACCGTCTTCCCGGCGGTGGACGGCGTGCCGCACCAGCAGGTGCTGGACGTCGTGGCGGGCCGCCCGCGGCTGGACGCGAGCCGGACCACCGAGGCCGGGCTGCCGGGCGTGCTGGCGACCGCGAAGGCCCGGCCGTTCGACCTGGCCGTCGATCTGCCGCTGCGCGCCGGCCTGTTCGAGCTCGGACCGGACGAGCACGTGCTCCAGATGGTGTTGCACCACATCGCCGGCGACGGCTGGTCGCTGGGCCCGCTCACGCAGGACCTGACCGCCGCCTACGCGGCGCGCTGCCGGGGTGAGGAGCCGCAGTGGGCGGAGCTGCCGGTCCAGTACGCCGACTACGCCCTGTGGCAGCACGAGCTGCTCGGCGACGCCACCGACAGCGACAGCCCGTTCGCCCGCCAGGCGGCCTACTGGACACGGCAGTTGGCCGATCTGCCGGAGCAGCTCCGGCTGCCCGCCGACCGGCCCCGCCCGGCCGTCGCCTCCCACCGGGGCGGCTTCGTGCCGGCCGGGCTGGACGCGGAGCTGCACCGCGGACTGCGCGAGCTCGCCCGCGTACACGGGACCAGTCTGTTCATGGTGCTCCAGGCCGGGCTGGCGGCGCTGCTGAGCAAGCTCGGTGCGGGCGACGACATCCCGGTCGGCAGCCCGGTCGCCGGCCGGACCGACCAGGCCCTCGACGAGCTGGTCGGCTACTTCGTCAACACCCTGGTGTTCCGTACGGACACCTCGGGCGATCCGACGTTCGCCGAGCTGCTGGGCCGGGTGCGGGACACCGCGCTGGCCGGGTACGCCCACCAGGACCTGCCGTTCGAGTACCTCGTCGAGGCCCTCAACCCGGCGCGGTCGCTGGCGCACCACCCGCTGTTCCAGGTGATGCTGGTGCTGCAGAACGCTCCCCGGGCCGACTTCGCCCCGCCCGGGCTGCACGTCCGCGACCTGCCGCTGACGACGACCACCGCCAAGCTCGACCTGATCTTCACGATGTCCGAGCGGCACGCGGAGGACGGTTCCCCGGAGGGGATCGACGGGTTCGTCGAGTACACCAGCGACCTGTACGACCCGGCCACCGTCGAGACGATGTTCGAGCGCTGGGAGCGACTGCTCCGCGCCGTGGTCGCCGACCCGCGGCGGCGGCTCAGCCGGTACGGTCTGCTCTCCGCCGCGGAGCACGGCGACCTGACGGCCCTGGGCACCGGACCGGAGGTGGAGCTTCCGGCCGCGAGCCTGCCGGAGCTGTTCCGGGCCCAGGTGCGGGCGACGCCGGACCTGGTGGCGCTGGTGTGCCGAGACGTCTCGCTGACCTACGCGGAGCTGGACGCGCGGGCGAACCGGCTGGCGCACGCCCTGATCGCCCGGGGCGCGGGGCCGGAACGGCTGGTGGCGGTCGCCCTGCCGAGGTCGGCCGACCTGGTCGTGGCGATCCTCGCGGTGCTGCGGACCGGGGCGGCCTACGTCCCGGTCGATCCCGAGTACCCGGCCGCCCGGATCGCCCACCTGCTCGACGACGCACACCCGGCCCTGGTGGTGACCGACGCCCGGACCCGGGACGGGCTCCCGGAGGCCGGGGCGGCCGGATGGCTGGTGCTCGACGACCCGGCGACGGCCGCCCTGGTGGCCGACTGCCCGGAGACGGACCCGCTGGTCGCCATCGACCCGGGGCACCCGGCCTACGTGATCTACACCTCCGGCTCCACCGGCAGGCCCAAGGGCGTGGTGTCGACCCACGGCGGCCTGCTCAACCTGTTCGCCAACCAGCGGCAGCTGCTGTTCCCGCGGCGGACGAGGGAGCGGCTGCGCATCGGGCTGACCACCTCGGTGTCGTTCGACGCCTCCTGCGACCAGTTGTCCAGCCTGTACGCGGGCCACGAGCTGCACGTCCTGGACGAGGCGACCTGGTCCGACCCGGACGCCTTCGTCGACTACGCCGCGCGCGCCGGGCTGGACTACGTCAACGCCACCCCGTCCTATCTGCAGGTGCTCGTCGCACGGGGGCTCCTGGACGACCCGGGGCGCCGTCCCGCGGTGGTCTCGATGGGCGGGGAGGCCGTTCCGGACCAGCTGTGGGAGCGGCTGCGGGCCGTCGAGGGCGTGTCCTGCCTGAACTACTACGGGCCGTCCGAATGCACGGTGGACGCCCTCGTGGCACCGCTGGGATCGAGTCCGCGCCCGGTGATCGGCCGGCCGCTCGGGGGCATCCGGCTGTACGTGCTCGACAGCACGCTGCGGCCGGTGCCCGCGGGCGTGGCGGGCGAGCTGTACCTCGCCGGAGCGGGCCTGGCCCGCGGCTACCTGAACCGGCCGGGGCTCACCGCGGGGCGCTTCGTGGCGGACCCGTTCGGTCCGGGCGGCACGCGGATGTACCGCACCGGCGACCTGGCGCGCTGGGGCGCCGACCGGAACCTGGAGTTCCTCGGGCGTACCGACGACCAGGTCAAGGTGCGCGGCTTCCGGATCGAACTCGGCGAGGTCGAGGCGGCGTTGGCGGAACACCCGCAGGTCGCCCAGGTCGCGGTGACCGTCCGGGAGGACCGGGCCGGGGACGCGCGGCTGGTCGCCTACCCGGTGGCCGTCACCGGGGCGGAACTCCGGCCGGAGGAACTGCGGGCACACCTGCGCGAGCGACTGCCGGACTACATGGTCCCGTCCGCCTTCGTGCCCCTGGGGAGCCTGCCGCTGACCGCCACCGGCAAACTGGACCGGCGCGCGCTGCCCGCACCCGTCCACACCGCGCCGAGGACCGGCAGGGTCCCGCGCACCCCGCAGGAGCAGGTCCTCGCGGAGCTGTTCGCCGAGGTGCTGGGCGTGGCCGAGGTCGGGGCCGACGACGACTTCTTCGACCTCGGCGGGCACTCCCTGCTCGCCACCCGGCTGGTCGCCCGGGCGCGTGCCGCCCTCGGGGTGGAACTGGAGCTGCGCACCCTCTTCGAGACGCCGACGGTGGCCGGGCTGGCCGCCGGGCTCGGCGGGGCCGCCCGGGCCAGGCCCGCGCTGCGCCGCGCGGAGCGGCCGGCCCCGGTCCCCCTCTCCTTCGCGCAGCGACGGCTCTGGTTCCTGCACCAGCTGGAGGACGCCGGCTCGGTCTACAACATGCCGTTGGCGTGGCGGCTGACCGGTGAACTCGACCGGACCGCCCTGCAGATGGCGCTCGGCGACGTCGTCGCCCGGCACGAGAGCCTGCGCACGGTCTACCCGCAGCTCGACGGGGTTCCCCGCCAGGAGGTGCTGGACGCCGGAACGGCCCCACCCCGGCTGGCCGTCACCCGGGTGGGTGAGGCGGACCTGACGGAGCTGCTGACGGCGGCCGCGGCGCGCGGATTCGACCTCGCCACCGAACCGCCCCTGCGTGCCGAGCTGTTCGAGACGGCACCGGACGAGCACGTGCTGCTGGTGGTGATGCACCACATCGCCGGGGACGGCTGGTCGCTGGGCCCCTTGTCCGCCGACCTGGCCACCGCGTACGCGGCCCGCCGCCGGGGCGAGGAGCCGCGGTGGGCGCCGCTGCCCGTCCAGTACGCCGACTACGCCCTGTGGCAGAACCGGCTGCTCGGCGACCCGGCCGACCCGGACAGCCTGTTCGCCCGCCAGACGGACCACTGGACGCGGACGCTGGCCGACCTTCCGGAGCAGATCAAGCTCCCCGCCGACCGCCACCGCCCCGCGACCCCCTCCTACGCCGGCGGGCACCTCGACGTCGAACTGGACCCCGACCTGCACGCCGGCCTGGTCCGGCTGGGCCGGGAGCACGGCGCCAGCGTCTACATGGTGCTGCAGGCCGCCCTGGCATCGCTCCTGGACAAGCTCGGCGCGGGCACGGACATCCCGGTCGGCAGCCTGATCGCGGGCCGGACCGACGAGGCGCTGGACGAGCTGGTCGGCTTCTTCGTCAACACCCTGGTGCTGCGCACCGACACCTCCGGCGACCCGTCGTTCGCCGAACTGCTGGGCCGGGTCCGGGAGGACGCGCTCGGCGCGTACGCCCACCAGGACCTGCCGTTCGAGCACGTCGTCGAGGCCCTCAACCCGTCCCGGTCACTCGCCCGTCAGCCGCTGTTCCAGGTGCTGCTCGCACTGCAGAACGTGCCCCGCACCGAGTTCGCGCTGGACGGTCTGGACGCCGGGATCCTCCTGGTGCGCACGCCCACCGCGATGTTCGACCTCGGCTTCCACCTGCTGGAGCACGGTGGCGCCGGCGGGCCGGCCGAGGGCATCGTCGGCCGGGTCGAGTACAGCACCGACCTGTTCGACCACGCCACGGTGGAGACGCTGCTCGCCCGGTGGCTGCGGCTGCTGGCGGCGGTGGTCGCCGAGCCGGACCGGCCGCTGAGCCGGATCGACGTCCTCACCGCCGAGGAGCGGCACGAGCTGCTGGTCGCCCGCAACGACACCGCCGGCCCGGTCCCCACGGCCGATCTGCCCGCGCTGTTCGAGGCGCGGGTCCGGGCGACCCCGGAGGCCCCGGCCGTGGTGTTCGAGGACACCGAGCTGACCTACCGCGAGCTGAACCGCCGGGCCAACCGCCTGGCCCACGCGCTGATCGCCCGGGGGGTCGGACCGGAACGGACCGTCGCCCTGCGGCTGCCGCGCTCGGCCGAGCTGGTGGTCGCCGTCCTGGCGGTGCTCAAGTCGGGCGCGGCGTACCTGCCGGTCGACCCGGACTACCCGGCCGCCCGCATCGCGTACATGCTGGAGGACGCGGGCCCGGCCGTGGTGCTCGACGACCTCGCCGCCGTCACGCCGGACGGTGACCTGCCGGAGCACGATCCGGCCGTGGCCGTGGACGGGCGCCGTCCCGCCTACGTCATCTACACCTCCGGCTCCACCGGCCGCCCCAAGGCCGTCGTGATGCCGGCCGCCGGGCTGCTGAACCTGTTGGAGTGGCACCACGAGGCCGTCGGCGGCGAACCCGGCACGCGCACCGCGCAGTTCACCGCGATCAGCTTCGACGTCTCGGTGCAGGAGGTGCTGTCCGCGCTGCTGTACGGCAAGACCCTGGTGGTGCCGACCGAGGAGCAGCGCCGCAGCGCCGAACTGTTCGCCCACTGGCTGGACCGGCACGAGGTGGCGGAGCTGTTCGCGCCCAACCTGGTGGTCGAGGCACTGGCCGAGGCCGCCGAGGAGGCCGGGCTGGAGCTTCCGCACCTGCGGCTGGTCGCCCAGGCCGGTGAGGCGATGCGCCTCGGCGGTGCCGTGCGCCGTTTCCAGGCCCGTCGGCCGGGACGGGTGCTGCACAACCACTACGGGCCCGCCGAGACCCATGTGATCACCGCCTACTCGCTGCCGTCCGACCCCGCCGACTGCCCGCTGCCGGTGCCCATCGGCCGTCCGATCGCCAACTGCCGGGTGTACGTGCTGGATGCGGCGCTGCGACCGGTCGCCCCCGGGGTGCTGGGCGAGCTGTACCTGGCCGGGGCCGGGCTGGCCCGCGGCTATCTGAACCGGCCCGGGCTCACCGCCGGGCGCTTCGTCGCCGACCCGTACGGTCCGGCGGGCACCCGGATGTACCGCACCGGCGACCTGGTCCGTTGGCGCGCCGACGGCGAGCTGGAGTTCGCCGGCCGGGTCGACCACCAGGTGAAGGTGCGCGGGTTCCGGGTCGAGCCGGGCGAGATCGAGGCCGAGCTGACCGCGCACCCGGACGTCGCCCAGGTCGCGGTGCTCGCCCGGGAGGACCGGATCGTCGCGTACGTCGTCCCGTCGGCCGGGAGCGGGGCGACCGCGGCGGCGTTGACGGCCTACCTGCGCGGCCGGGTGCCGGACTACCTGGTGCCGTCCGCGTTCGTGCTGCTGGAGGCGCTGCCGCTGACGCCGAACGGGAAGCTGGACCGGGTGGCGCTGCCCGCTCCCGAGGCCACGACCAGGGAGGCGGGCCGGGCGCCGCGCACGCCGCAGGAGCAGATCCTGTGCGAGCTGTTCGCCGAGGTGCTGGGCCTCGCCCGGGTCGGAGTCGACGAGGACTTCTTCGCGTTGGGTGGGCACTCCCTGCTCGCCACCCGGCTGGTCTCGCGGGTCCGGGCGACCCTCGGGGTCGAGCTGGAGCTGCGCGCCCTGTTCCGGCGGCCGACGCCCGCCGGGCTGGCGGCCGGGCTGCACGACGCCGGTACCGCGCGGCAGGCCCTGGTTCCCCGGCCCCGCCGCGAACCGATGCCGCTGTCCTTCGCCCAGCGCCGGCTCTGGTTCCTCCAGCAGTTCGGGGCACCGAGCGCCACCTACCACATGCCGCTGGCCCTGCGGCTGAACGGCGACCTCGACCGGGACGCGCTGAGCGCCGCGCTCACCGACGTGCTGGCCCGGCACGAGACCCTGCGGACGGTCTTCCCGCACACCGCGGGCATTCCGCACCAGCGGGTGCTGGACCCCGCCGAGGTGCCCGTCCCGCTGGCCGTGCGCGCGGCCGCCGAGGCGGAGGTGCCCGCCCTGCTGCGCGACGCGGCGGTGCGCGGCTTCGACCTGACCTCGGACGTGCCGCTGCGGGCGGAGCTGTTCGCGGTCGCGCCGGACGAGCACGTGCTGCTGCTGGTGATGCACCACATCGCCGGGGACGGCTGGTCCATGGGCCCGCTGGCCCGCGACCTGGCCACGGCCTACGCCACCCGGCGGGGCGGCGGGGCGCCGACCTGGCCGCCGCTGCCGGTGACGTACGGCGACTACACCCTGTGGCAGCACGAGATCCTGGGCGACGAGCAGGACGCCGACAGCGTGTTCGGCCGCCAGGTCGCCTACTGGACACAGGCGCTGGCCGGGCTGCCCGAGCAGCTGCGGCTGCCCGTCGACCGGCCGCGCCCGGCCACCATGTCGTACGGCGGCGACCTGCTGGAACTCCGGATCGACGCCGAACTGCACACGGCGCTGGTGAAGTTGGCGCGAAGCTCGGGTGCGACCCTGTTCATGGTGCTTCAGGCGGCGCTGGCGGCGCTGTACACGGGGCTGGGCGCGGGGACGGACATCGCGATCGGGAGCCCGGTCGCGGGGCGCACGGACGAGGCGCTGGACGAGCTGGTCGGGTTCTTCATCAACACGCTGGTGCTGCGGACGGACACGAGTGGCGATCCGAGCTTCGCCGAACTGCTCGGGCGGGTGCGGGAGACGGCGCTGTCGGCGTACGCCCACCAGGACGTGCCCTTCGAGCACCTGGTGGAGGCGCTCAACCCGTCCCGCTCGCTGTCCCACCACCCGCTGTTCCAGACCGGGCTGGTCGTGCAGAACGCGCCGGGCGGCGACTTCGACCTTCCCGGCCTGCGGGTCTCCGGGATGGCCGTGACCACGGGCACCGCGCGGCTCGACCTGACCTTCGGGTTCGCGGAGGAGTACGGGCCGGACGGTGCGCCGGCCGGGCTCAGCGGTGCGGTCGAGTACAGCACCGACCTGTTCGACCGTGCGACGGTCGAGACGTTGGTCGCCCGCTGGACCAGGCTGCTGGCCGCGGTCGCCGCGGCCCCGGAACGGCGGATCGGCGGGATCGACCTGCTGTCCGTCGAGGAGCGCGCCGAGCTGCTGCCCGTCGTCGAGGACGGGGCGGCCGGGGTGAGCCTGCCGGAGCTGTTCGCGGCGCGGGTGGCGGCGACGCCGGATGCGGTCGCGCTGGTCTGCGGCGGCACCGAGCTGACGTACCGGGAGCTGGACGTCCGGGCGAACCGGTTCGCGCATGCGCTGATCGCCCGGGGTGTGGGGCCGGAGCAGGTGGTGGCGGTGGCGTTGCCGCGCTCGGTGGAAGCCGTGGTGGCCGTTCTGGGTGTGTCGAAGGCCGGGGCGGCGTATCTGCCGGTGGATCCGGCGTACCCGCAGGCGCGGATCGACTTCATGCTGGCGGACGCCCGGCCGGCTCTGGTGGTCGACGACCCGGCGATGGTGACCGGCGGAGACCGGCCGGACTCTGATCCACTGGTTGCGCCCGATGTCCGGCACCCGGCCTACGTGATCTACACCTCGGGCTCGACCGGCCGCCCCAAGGGCGTCGTGGTCAGCCACTCCGGCGTGTCGGGCCTGGTGGCCGCGCAGGTCGAGCGGCTCGGCGTGGTGCCCGGCAGCCGGGTGCTCCAGTTCGCCTCGCCGAGCTTCGACGCGTCGTTCTGGGACCTGTGCAGTGCCCTGCTCAGCGGTGCCGCCCTCGTCCTGGCCCCGGCGGACGCCCCGCTGGAGGCGCTGACGGACCACCGGCTCGGCGTCACCCATGTGACCTTGCCGCCCTCGGCCCTGGCGGTGGTGGACAGTGCCGACGTCACGGCCACCACCCTGGTGGTGGCGGGGGAGGCGTGCCCGCCGGAGCTGGTGGCACGCTGGGCGCCCGGCCGGCGGATGGTCAACGCGTACGGCCCGACCGAGACCACGGTGTGCGCGACCATGAGCGACCCGCTGTCCCCGGGAGCGGGCGGTGTGCCGCCGATCGGCCGTGCGGTCGCCGGCTTCCGGGTCTACGTGCTGGACGAGCGGCTGCGCATCGTGCCGCCGGGGGTGGCGGGAGAGCTCTACGTCACCGGCCCCGGCCTGGCCCGCGGGTACCTCGACCGGCCGGGACTCACCGCCGAGCGCTTCCTCGCCTGCCCGTTCGGCCCGGTCGGTGCGCGGATGTACCGCACCGGAGACCTGGTGCGCCGGCGCGCCGACGGGGAGCTGGAGTACGTCGGCCGCGCCGACGACCAGGTGAAGGTCCGTGGCTTCCGGATCGAACTCGGCGAGATCGAGGCGGCCCTGGCGGGGCACTCCGCCGTCGCGCAGTCCGCGGTCCTGGCCCAGGACGACCGGCTCGTCGGCTACGTCACGGCTCGTCCGGACACGACCGTCCGTCCGGCGGAGTTGGCGGCGTACCTGCGCGAGCGCCTGCCGGACTACCTGGTGCCGTCGGCGTTCGTGCTGCTGGAGGCGCTGCCGCTGACGCCGAACGGGAAGCTGGACCGGGCCGCGCTGCCCGCGCCCGAGGCCGTGACCACGGCTGTGGGACGGGCACCGCGCACCCCGCAGGAGCAGATCCTGTGCGAGCTGTTCGCCGAGGCGCTGGGTCGCCCGCAGGTCGGGATCGACGACGACTTCTTCGACCTCGGCGGGCACTCGCTGCTCGCCACCCGGCTGGCCGCCAGGGTGCGCTCGGTGCTCGGCGTGGAGCTGGGGCTGCGCGCGCTGTTCCAGGCGCCCACGGTGGCGGGTCTGGCCGTGTCGTTGACGGAGGCCGGCAACGCCCGCCCGGCGCTGACCGCGCGGGAGCGGCCGGAGGCCGTACCGCTGTCCTTCGCCCAGCGCCGGCTCTGGTTCCTGCACCGCATGGACGGTGCGGCCGCGACCTACCACATCCCGCTGGCGCTCCAGCTGACCGGGACGCTCGACCGGGCGGCGCTGGACGAGGCGCTGGCCGACGTGGTGGCCCGGCACGAGAGCCTGCGGACGGTGTTCCCGGAGGTGGGCGGCGTCCCGTGCCAGCGGGTCCTGGACCCGGCCGAGGCCCGGCCCCGGGCCGGGTCGACCGAGGTATCGCAGGCCGAACTGCACCACCGGCTCGCCGAGTTCGCCCGGCGGCCCTTCGACCTGGCGGCGGAGCCGCCGCTGCGGGCGGAGCTGTTCGCGGTGGCGCCGGACGAGCACGTGCTGCTGCTGGTGATGCACCACATCGCCGGTGACGGCTGGTCGACCGGCCCGCTGGCCCGCGACCTGGCCGAGGCGTACGCCGCCCGGAGCGAGGGCCGTGCGCCGAGTCGGTCGAACCTGCCGGTGCAGTACGCCGACTACACGCTCTGGCAGCGCGACCTGCTCGGCGACGCCGCCGACCCGCAGAGCCGGTTCGCCGAGCAGCTCGACTACTGGAAGCGCCAGCTGTCCGACCTGCCGGAGCTGCTCCGGCTGCCCGCCGACCGGCCGCGGCCGGCCGTCGCGGGCCGGCACGGGGACCACGTCGGCCTGGAGCTGAGCCCCGAACTGCACGCCGCTCTGACCGAGCTGGCGCGGAACACCGGCACCAGTCTGTTCATGGTGCTGCAGGCGGCGCTGGCGGCGCTGTACACGCGGCTGGGCGCGGGCACGGACATCCCGATCGGGAGTCCGATCGCGGGGCGCACGGACGAGGCGCTGGACGACCTGGTCGGGTTCTTCGTGAACACACTGGTGCTGCGCACCGACACCAGCGGTGATCCGAGCTTCGCCCAACTGCTCGGGCGGGTGCGGGAGACGGCGCTGTCGGCGTACGCCCACCAGGACGTGCCCTTCGAGCACCTGGTGGAGGCGCTCAACCCGTCCCGCTCGCTGTCCCACCACCCCCTGTTCCAGACCATCCTGGCCGTGCAGAACGCCCCGATGGGCCGGTTCTCGCTGCCGGGACTGGAGGTGGCCACCTACGCGGTGGCCACCGGAACCGCCAAGTTCGACCTCGGGGTGAGCCTCGTCGAGCGGTTCGGCCCGGACGGGAGCCCGGCCGGGATCGTCGGCGCGGCGGAGTACGCCACCGACCTGTTCGACCGCTCGACGATCGAAGCCCTCGTGCGGCGCTGGACGCTCCTGCTGGAGGCGGTCACCGCCGATCCGGACCGGTCGATCGGCCGGATCGACCTCCTCGACGGCGACGAGCGGCACCGGCTGCTGGAGCGGGGCAACGAGACCGCCCGCGAGGTGGGCGCCGTCCCGGTGCCGCAGGCCTTCGCGGCGCAGGTGGCGGCGACGCCGGACGCGGTCGCCCTCGTCCGCGGCGACGTCGAGTTGACGTACCGGGAGGTGAACGCGCGGGCGAACCGGTTCGCTCACGCGCTGATCGCCCGGGGGGTGGGCCCGGAGCAGCTGGTGGCGGTGGCCCTGCCGCGCTCGGTGGAGGCGGTGGTCGCGGTCCTGGGCGTCCTGAAGGCCGGGGCGGCGTACCTGCCGGTGGATCCGGTGTACCCGCAGGCGCGGATCGACTTCATGCTGGCGGACGCCCGTCCGGCGCTGATGGTCGACGACGCCGCCATGGTGGCCGAGGGCGACTGGCCGGACACCGACCCGGACGTCGCACTCGACGTCCGGCACCCGGCCTACGTGATCTACACCTCGGGCTCGACCGGCCGCCCCAAGGGTGTCGTGGTCCCCCACGGCGGTGTCGCGAGCCTGGTCGCCGCCCAGATCGAGCGGTTCGCGATCGAACCCGGCAGCCGGGTGCTCCAGTTCGCCTCGCCCAGCTTCGACGCCTCGGTGTCGGAGATCTTCACCGCCCTGCTGCGCGGCGCGGCCCTGGTGCTGCCCCCGGCGGCGGACCCGGTGGCCGCGCTGACCGACCCGGGCCTGGCGGCCACCCACGCGACCGTGCCGCCGTCCGTCCTGGCCGCCGTGCCGGAAGGCTCGGTGGCGGTGTCGACCCTGGTCGTGGCGGGGGAGGCCTGCCCGCCGGAGCTGGTGGCCCGGTGGGCGCCGGGCCGGCGGATGATCAACGCGTACGGTCCGACCGAGACGACGGTGTGCGCGACCATGAGCGACCCGCTGTCCCCGGGGGCGGGCGTACCGCCGATCGGCCGGCCGATCGCCAACGCCCGGGTGTACGTGCTGGACGACCGGCTGCGGCCGGTGCCGCCCGGCGTTCCCGGCGAGCTCTACGTCGCGGGCGCGGGTCTGGCCCGCGGTTACCTGAACCGGCCGCGCCTGACGGCCGGACGGTTCGTCGCCTGCCCGTTCGGCCCAGCCGGGGATGGGCCCCTCTCCCCCAGCCTGGCGGCCGGGAGGTGCCCCCAGCCCGATGGCGGGCAAGGAGGGAGGATGTACCGCACCGGCGACCTGGTCCGCTGGCTCGGCGACGGGCAGCTGGAGTACGTCGGCCGCGCGGACGACCAGGTGAAGGTGCGCGGCTTCCGGGTCGAGCCCGGCGAGGTCGAGACGGCGTTGGCCGAGCACCCGGCCGTCGCCCGGGCCGCGGTCCTCGCCCAGGACGACCGGCTCGTCGGCTACGTCGTCCCCCGCCAGGAGGAGGCCCGCGACAGCGCCCTGGAAGCGGACCACGTGGGCGAGTGGCAGGACATCTACGACGCCCTGCCCATCGCTCCCGAGGACGCCGGCTTCGGCCAGAACTTCGTCGGCTGGAACAGCAGTTACGACGCGAGCCCGATCCCCGTCGAGCAGATGCGGGAGTGGCGGGACGCGACCGTCTCCCGCATCCTGGCCCTGCGCCCCCGCCGGGTGCTGGAGGTCGGCGTCGGCACCGGTCTGCTGCTCTCACAGATCGCACCGCACTGCGAGACGTACTGGGCGACCGACTTCTCCGCCACCGCGATCGAGGCGCTCACCGCCCAGGTGGCCGGGCAGGAGGACCTGGCCGGGCGCGTGGTGCTGCAGACCCGCCCGGCGCACGACACCGACGGGCTCCCGGCCGGGGAGTTCGACACCATCGTGATCAACTCGGTGGTGCAGTACTTCCCGTCCGCGGAGTACCTCGCCGACGTGATCGGGAAGCTGATGGGGCTGCTGGCCCCCGGCGGCGCGCTCTTCGTCGGCGACGTCCGCAACCTGCGGCTGCTGCGTCCGCTGGCCACCGCCGTCCAGCTCCACCGGGTCGGCGAAGGTGCGGACCTCACGGCGGTGCGCCGCGCGGTGGAGCAGGCCCTGCGGGTGGAGAAGGAGCTCCTGGTCGACCCGGACTTCTTCACCGCCCTGCGGGAGCACGGTACGGACATCGGCACGACGGCCGTCGAGGTCAAGCGCGGCCGCCACCACAACGAGCTGACCCGCTACCGCTACGACGTGACGCTGCACAAGCCGCCGGTCACCCCGACGGCTCCGGAGCGGTCCGTCGAGCTGGCGTGGGGGCGGCAGGTCGCCGGGCCGGCCGAACTGCGCGAGCTGCTCGCCCGGCCGTCCGGCGGAGTGCTGCGGATCACGGGGGTGCCGAACCGCCGCGTGACGCGGGAAGCCGCTCTGGCCCGGGCCGTGCAGAACGGGGACGGCTCGCTCGCCGAGCTGCTGGAACGGATGCACGCCCCGGAGGACGGCGGCCTCCCCGATCCGGAGGACCTCCACGCCCTCGGGTCGGAGTTCGGCCGCCCGACGGCCGTCACCTGGTCGGCCACCGCGGCGGACGCCGTGGACGTCGTCTTCACCGACCCCCGGGCGCTCCACGGCTCCCCGGTCGAGGCGTACCGGCCGGCCCGGGCCACGGGAGCGTCGCTGTCCTCGCTGACCAACCGCCCGACCGGCAACCGGGGCGCCGGCGCCCTCCTGGGCGAACTCCGCGACTGGCTGCGGGACCGGCTGCCCGACCACCTGGTCCCCTCGGCGTTCGTGGCGCTGGAGGCGCTGCCGCTGACGGCCAACGGCAAGCTCGACCGCCGTGCGCTGCCCGCACCGGACCTCGGCCCGGTCGCGGCCGGACGGGCGCCGCGCACCCCGCAGGAGCAGCTCCTCGCCGAGCTGTTCGCCGAGGTGCTCGGCCTGGCCCAGGTCGGCGTCGACGACGGCTTCTTCGACCTCGGGGGGCACTCCCTGCTGGCGACCCGCCTGGCCTCCCGGGTCCGGGCGGTCCTCGGCGCGGAGCTGGAGGTCCGGACGCTGTTCGAGACCCCGACCGTGGCCGGGCTGGCCGCCCGCCTGGACGGCTCCGGAGCTGCGCGGCCCGCACTGGCCGCCCGGGCCCGCCCCATGGGGGCACCTCCCGGCCGTCAGGGCCGGGGGAGGGTGCCGCTCTCCTTCGCCCAGCGCCGCCTGTGGTTCCTGCACCGGATGGACGGGCCGAGCGCCACCTACAACATGCCGCTCGCGCTCAGCCTGACCGGCGAACTCGACCGTCCGGCCCTGCACGCCGCGCTCGCGGACGTGGTCGCCCGGCACGAGAGCCTGCGGACGGTCTTCCGCGAGATCGACGGCGTGCCGTACCAGGTCGTGCTGAGCGCCGCTCGGGCGCGCCCCGCACTGCCGGTGATGGAGATCGACGAGAGCGCACTGGCCGAACGGCTGGCGGAGACGGCCCGGCGCGGCTTCGACCTGGCCGCGGAGCCGCCCGTCCGGGCGGAGCTGTACGCGCTCGCCCCCGACCGGCACGCGCTGCTGGTCGTGGTGCACCACATCGCCGCCGACGGCTGGTCGATGGGCCCGCTCTCCGGTGACCTCGCCGCGGCCTACGCGGCCCGCTGCCGGGGCGAGGCCCCGCAGTGGTCCCCGCTGCCGGTGCAGTACGCCGACTACAGCGCCTGGCAGCGTGACCTGCTCGGGGACGCCGCCGACCCGGACAGCCTGTTCGCCCGGCAACTGGCCTACTGGAAGCACGAGCTGGCCGGCGTCCCGCAGCAGCTGCAGCTGCCCGCCGACCGGCCGCGGCCGCCGGTGGCCTCCCAGCGGGGCGACCGGGTCGCGGTCCGACTGGACGCGGAACTGCACCAGGCCCTGCGGGACCTGGCCGCCGCGCGCGGCGCCAGCATGTTCATGGTGCTCCAGGCCGGACTCGCGGCCCTGCTCACCCGGCTCGGCGCCGGCACGGACATCCCGGTCGGCAGTCCGATCGCCGGCCGTACCGACGAGGCGCTGGACGAGCTCGTCGGCTTCTTCGTCAACACCCTGGTGCTGCGCACCGACACCGGCGGGGACCCCGGCTTCGCCGAACTGCTCGGCCGGGTCCGGCAGAAGGCGCTCAGCGCGTACGACCACCAGGACGTGCCGTTCGAGTACCTGGTCGAGGTGGTCAACCCCGCGCGGTCGCTGGCCCACCACCCGCTGTTCCAGATCATGCTGGCCCTGCAGAACGCGCCGCTCGGCGAGTTCGCGCTGTCGGGGCTGGAGACCGGCCACCTGGAGGCGCCGACCGGGACCGCGCGGGTCGACCTGACCTTCAGCCTGGCGGAGCAGTTCCGCCCGGACGGGGCCCCCGACGGCCTGGTCGGCGCCGTGGAGTACGCCACCGACCTGTTCGACGCGCCCACCGTGGAGCTGCTGTTCGAGCGCCTGGCCCGTCTGCTGCGCGCGGCCGTCGCCGACCCCGACCGGCCGATCAGCCGGATCGACATCATGCCCGTCGAGGAACGCCGCCGACTGCTCGCCGGCTCCAACGGTGCCGCGGCCGAGCTGCCCCGGGCCGCGGTGCCGGAGCTGTTCGCCCGCCAGGTGCGGGCCACCCCGGAGGCGGTCGCGGTCGTGGCCGGCGGCACCGAGCTGACCTACGCGGAGCTCGACCAGCGGGCCGGCCGCCTGGCGCGGGCGCTGATCCGCCAGGGCGTACGGCCGGAGACGCCGGTCGCGGTCATGCTGGACCGCTCGGCGGAGCTGGTCGTGGCGATCCTGGCGATCATCAAGGCCGGCGGCGCCTACGTGCCGCTGGACTCGCGCTTCCCCTCCTCCCGGATCGACCTGATCCTGCGGGAGAGCGGGGCCGCCCTGGTGCTCACCCGGGAGGTGCTCACCGCACTGGTGCGGTCCGAGGCCGCCGATCCGTCCGACGTCGAAGTCCCCTGTGAACCCGGGCAGTTGGCGTACATCATGTACACCTCCGGCTCGACCGGCCGGCCGAAGGGCGTGGCCGTCACCCACCGTGACGTGGCGGGCCTCGCGCTCACCCCCGAATGGCGGGGCGGCGGACACGAGCGGGTGCTGATGCACTCCCCGACGGCCTTCGACCTCTCCACCTACGAGCTGTGGGTCCCGCTGCTCAACGGCGGCCGGGTCGTGGTGGCGCCGCCGGAGCAGCTCGACCTCGACCTGCTCCAGCACACGATCACCTCGCACGGGGTGACCGGACTGTGGCTCACGGCCGGACTGTTCCGCCTGGTCGCCGAGGAGCGCCCGGGCCTGCTCGCCGGGGTGCGCGAGGTGTGGACCGGCGGCGACGTGGTCTCCCCGGCCGCCGTCGCCCGGGTGCGGGAGGCCTGCCCCGGCATCGAGGTGGTCAACGGCTACGGGCCCACCGAGGCCACCACCCTGGCCACCTGGCACCCGGTGGTCGACCTCCCCGAACACGCCGCGACCGTGCCGATCGGCCGACCGATGGCGAACATGCGCGCCTACGTGCTCGACGACCGGCTGCGCCCGATGCCGACCGGCATGGTCGGCGAGCTGTACCTCGCGGGGACGGGCGTGGCCCGCGGCTACCTCGGGCGGGCCGGCCTGACGGCGGAGCGCTTCACCGCCGACCCGTACGGGCCGTCCGGCAGCCGGATGTACCGCACCGGCGACCTCGCGTCGTGGCGGACCGACGGCACGCTGGACTTCGCCGGACGCGCCGACCACCAGGTCAAGCTGCGCGGCCTGCGGATCGAGCCCGGCGAGATCGAGGCCGTTCTGGCGGGCTGCCCGGGCGTCGCCCAGGCGGCCGTGGTCGCCCGCGAGGACCGGCCGGGCGACAAGCGCCTGGTCGCCTACCTGGTGCCCGCCCCCGAGGGCGCGCCCGAGGCGGCCGAGCTGTCCGGCCGGCTGCGCCGCGACCTGCCCGACTACATGGTGCCGGCGGCGTTCGTCACCCTGGACGCGCTGCCGCTGACCGCCAACGGCAAGCTCGACCGGGCCGCCCTGCCCGCCCCCGAGTACGGGGCCTCGGACGCCGGACGCGGACCCCGGACGCCGCAGGAGCAGCTGCTGTGCGGTCTCGTCGCCGAGGTCCTCGGCCGGGAGCAGGTGAGCATCGACGACAACTTCTTCGACCTGGGCGGGCACTCGCTGCTGGCCGCCCGCCTGGCCTCCCGCGTCCGCGAGACGCTCGGCCTGGAGTTGGGCCTGCGCATGCTGTTCGAGGCGCCGACCGTGGCCGGTCTCACCGAGCGCCTGGTCATGGACAATCCCGACGACGCGTTGGACGTGGTGCTGCCGCTGCGTTCGACCGGGACCGGCACACCGCTGTTCTGCGTCCACCCCGGCGGCGGCATCAGCTGGTCGTACAGCGGACTGCTGAACCACCTCGGCCCGCAGCACCCCGTCTACGCCATCCAGGCGCGCGGCCTCGGCCGGCCCGAACCCCTGCCGACGTCCTACGAGGAGATGGCGGCCGACTACGCCGACCAGATCCAGAAGATCCAGCCGGAGGGCCCGTACCTGCTCCTCGGCTGGTCCGCCGGCGGGCTGATCGCCCACGCGCTCGCCTGCGAGCTGCAGTCGCGCGGCGAACGGACCGCACTGCTGGCGATCCTCGACGCCTACCCGGTGAAGGACGTGCAGTTCGCGGAGGTGCCGGTGCCCACCGTGCGCGACGTGCTCGTCGGGGTGCTCGACGTCGACCCGGACGAGCTGGGCGACCAGGAGATCACCTACGCCGAGGTTGCCGAGGTCCTGAACCGGCGGGGCAGCGCACTGGCCGGCCTGAACGAGCGACAGATCGAGGTGATCGTCGAGATCATGATCAACAACGCCAAGCTGGCGGTCGACTTCGTCCCCGGCAGGTTCGGCGGAGACCTGCTGCTGTTCAACTCCACGATCGACCGGGTCGAGGACAACGCGGGGCCCGCAATCTGGCGCCCGTACGTCGCCGGCCGGATCGAATCCCACGAGATCACCACCCGGCACGACCGGATGACCCAAGCCGGCTCGCTCGCCCAGATCGGGCCGATCCTGGCCGCCAGGATCACCGAGGCGACCGGCGACACCGACGGCACCACCACCCTTTCCCACCAGGAGGACTGACCCATGACCAACCCCTTCGACGACCAGGACGGCACCTTCCTCGTGCTCGTCAACGACGAGAACCAGCACTCGCTCTGGCCCCGGTTCGCGGACGTCCCCGACGGCTGGACCGTCGCCCACGGCCCCGACACCAACGCCGCCTGCCTGGAGTACGTCGAGAAGTCCTGGACCGACATGCGGCCCAGGAGCCTCGCCGACGCCATGGACGCCCAGCGGTAACGCGGCCCGTAGTGAATCCGACCGACACCACGGACGAGGCCCGCCCCGCGGCGGGCCTCGCCCCGCCCCACGACTACGCCGCGGACCTGCTCACCCCCGAGGCCCGGCGGGACCCGTACCCGTTCTACGCCCGCATGCGGCGCGAGAGCCCCGTCCACCGCAGCGCCCAGGGCATCTGGTACCTCACCCGGTACGCCGACGTCGAGGCGGCCCTGAGCGACCTGCGGCTGTCCAACGACCGGGACCGGATGACCCGCGCCTACGGAGCGCTCGGCGGCGACCTCAAGGCCTTCAGCCGGCTCACCGACCGGCTCGGCCGGGTGATGACCAACACCGACCCGCCGGACCACGCCCGGCTGCGCAAGCTCGCCAACCGCGCGTTCACCGCCCGGCGCGTCGAAGCCCTGCGCGACGGCATCCAGCGCATCGTCGACCGGCTCATCGACGAGTCGATCGCGGCGGGGCCGGCCATGGACCTGATCGAGGCGGTCGCCGCCCCGCTGCCGATGTCCGTCGTCTGTGAGCTCTTCGGCATTCCGGACGAGGACCGCCCGCAGGTCAAGACCTGGTTCCGCCGCTTCGGCCGGCTGGGCGAGGACATCGACAAGTCCGAGGAGGCGATCGGGCAGTACGAGGAGTACCTGTCCGGGCTCATCCGGCAGCGCCGGCGCGAACCGGGCGACGACCTCATCAGCGCCCTGGTCGCCACCCAGGCGCAGGACGACCGGCTCACCGACTCCGAACTGCTGTCCACCTGCTTCGTCCTGATCACCGCCGGCGACGAGACCACCACCCACCTGCTCGGCAACGGCGTCCTCGCCCTGCTGCGCCACCCGGACCAACTGGCCCGGCTGTGCGCGGACCCGGGGCTGATCCGCGGCGCCGTCGAGGAACTGGCCCGCTACGACACGGTGACCCAGGCGATCGTCCGGGTCGTCGCGGAGGACCTGGAGATCGGCGGACGGACGCTGCGGGAGGGCGAGTTGGCGTACCTGTTCCTCGGTGCGACCAACCGCGATCCCGAGCGCTTCGAGGACCCCGACCGGCTCGACCTGACCCGCCCCGGCAACCGGCACCTGAGCTTCGGCCACGGACCGCACTTCTGCCTCGGCGGCCCACTGGCCAAGCTCCAGGCCGAGGTGGCGATCGGCACGCTGGTGCGCCGGCTGCCCGAGCTGCGGCTGGCCGACGAGACGGCGCTGGACTGGCGGCCCAACCCGCTGCAACGGCGGCTGAGCACCCTCCCGCTCACCTACTGACCATGAACGACGACTACTGACCATGAACGACGGCTACTGACCATGAACGACGACGAAGGAGAACCGACCATGGCCCGAGAGTTCGAGGTCCGCCGGGAACAGGACCTGCCCGCCACGCCCGAACAGGTCTGGGACGCGGTCGCCACCGGCGCCGGCAACCTCGGCTGGCTGTACCCGATGGAGGTCGAGCCGCGCGTCGGCGGAAAGGCCACCCGGGGCGACGCCACTGTCGTGGCCTGGGAGCCGCCGCGGCGCTTCGCCGTCCGCGCGACCCAGGACGGCGGGTTCTCCAACACGCTCAGCTACCACATCGAGCCGGCCGACGGCGGAACGAGCCACCTGCGGATGGGAATCCACTGGGTGCACACGGGCGTCGTCGACGAGGCCTGGAGGTGGGACGCCAAGTCGGACGCGGCCGAGAAGCACGTCGACTTCTACCAGCACGGCCTCGCCGAGTACCTGCGGCACTTCGCCGGCCGCCCCGCCGTCTACGTCAAGGCCCAGCGCCCCGAACCCACCTCCGACCCGGCCGACTTCGCCGCCCTGCGCCGACGCCTCGGCCTCGCCGAGGACGCGGCCGTCGGCGACCGGCTCACACTCCACGTCCCCGGCCCGGACGGCGGCCCGGAAGAGGTGGTCATGGACTGGCTCAGCCCCGACTTCGTCGGCCTGCGCGGCCCGGACACGCTCTACCGCTTCTTCAACGGCAGCACCTGGGGCACGCCGATCTGGCTGGCTCACCACCTGTTCGCCGAGGACGCCGACGAGCAGCGGGCCACCGGGGCGTGGACCGCCTGGCTCAACGACACCCACGCCTAGGACCCCCGATGGAAACCTCCACAGAAACCCTGCTCTACGCCGCCGAACTCGTCGAGGAGAACGGCACCTACAGGCTCGTCGTCCAGGACGTGCGGCGGGACACCGTCCAGACCACCCCGGTCCCCAGATCCATGGTGGACAAGCTCCCGACCTTCCTCGCGGCGCTCACCTCCAGACTCAACTCCGCACCCTCGCGCAGCCGTTGGTAGTCGTTGGTAGCCGTAGGGCAGCCGGCCACCGAGCTCTCACCCGGGAGGAGGGGCCCCCGCGCCTGCCCCTGGCCCTGTCCGGCCGCAGGGGCGCGCTCGGCGGTGGCCCCCGCGGTCGCCCTGCGGCTCGACGGCCGAGGCCTCACGTCCGGCAAACCAGTCGGCCTCGGGACAGAGGCCTACGACGACCCGGAGCTGCGCTCGCTCACCCTCCCTGAGCCGAGCGTCGACCACCGGCTCATCGAGGCGCACCTCCCCGGCAGGCGAATCCCCGACGCGGTGCGCGTTCTCCAGCACCGGGCTGTACTCGACGATCACCGAGCCGCCCTGGGGAAGGTTCGGCGTGGTCACGGCTGCGGCGACCCCGGCGAACGCCTTGCGTTCCTCTTCCCGACGCCAGCCCTCGCTGTTCACCTCCAATGAGTCGGCGGCGCCGGCCGGGTGGGTGTAGGTGCGCCAGGCCGCCGCCGACAGTTGGGTAAGGGCCGCAGTCAGGCGGGACAGCGCGGCGAGGTCCGTGCCGGCCGGGACGGTGGCGATCCGTGAGGCAAGGTCGCCTTGGCCGGTTCCCCAGGTGGCGATGAGTTCGTGTCGAGCGGGGTCGACGCAGTAGCGGGTCATGACGGACCACCTCCAGCTCGACTACGTCATATCACCTGTCACGGAGGTGCTATGACGTATCGTCAGTCTTTGGCTCGATCGAGGTCGACTGGAAATCATCGAGGTGTGGCCCGCTGCTTCTCGCCGGGAGCGTGCTCTGCGTCGCGTTCGGGTCGGCCTTCGCCGACTTCCGGAGTGAGTGGCTGCCGATTCCGGCCGCACGGATGGCGAAATATCGCTTTGAGGTGACGGATGATCACGATGTGTGATGTGATCGGTTCTTGCCAGGCGGGCGGGCCCATGACGATGGTCGATGCCCGCTGCTCGGTTCCTGGTGCGATGAGTCCGGCCTGGCCTGTTTTGTCGAGGGTCGGGCGCTACCAGCAGCGTCACTCGTGTCGGTAACGAGGGGATTTTTCATGTCGGTGTCCGTCGTGGACCTGCTCGCCAGCTTCCCGGCCCCGGGGAGGACATCGTTGTCCGAGTGAACCGGCTGACGGGAGCGCGTTGGCGTCCATAGTCTGATGCGACGAACCCGTCAGCGATCAGGCGGTAGCGCGGACGGGTGCGACTTCAGGAAGCGACCGAGTTCGTCGTTGCCCGACTGGTGAACCGCGCCCATGCGCAACGGGGACCTCCTCCTTGGTCAGGCCGGCCGTCCGCCCTGCTTGGCATCCCTTGGTGCTCTCCGCGCTTTTCCGCCTGCGTACACCCTCACAATCCCATGGGGAACTTCGTGGACCAGATGAACGTCGTCGCTGGAATCTCAGGACCTGTTGACGGCCTGCGCGCCATCCTCGAAGCAAAGTATCGCGTTTCAAATCTGCAGTCTTTCTGGTTGCAGGGGCCCGGAGAAGCAAGCATGCCGGTCCCTGATCGGGATTTCACCGTTCACGATCTGGCGCCGCAGCCCATCACCGCCACGTGGGTGTCGGTGCCGCCTTCGGGGCAGCCGTT
>NZ_JBVJBI010000027.1:50626-111762 GCF_055589745.1 Kitasatospora sp. NPDC041917
GTTCACGATCTGGCGCCGCAGCCCATCACCGCCACGTGGGTGTCGGTGCCGCCTTCGGGGCAGCCGTTGTTCTGCCTGTACCTGGAGATGCCCGAGTTTGCCGGCCCCGGGGGCTACTGGGCGGAGTTCTACTATCGGAGTGGTGGGTCGGCTCCGAGTTTTTCGGTCCGCCGATTGAAGGAGCCGCCGGGAAGTTTCACGGGGCCGGTGTTCGGGATCATCGGGCAGCGTCAGACCGCGTACCCCTATGTGAGGTCTCCGATCAGTCGGGCCAGTTCTCGGGAGGGCATGGTCGACCTGTTGACCCGCAGGTACGAACTCAGCCCCGACCACGAGTCCTTCTGGTTGCAGGGGCCCGGAGAAGCAAGCATGCCGGTCCCTGATCGGGATTTCACCGTTCACGATCTCGCGCCGCAGCCCATCACCGCCACGTGGGCAGCGGAAGGGCGGAACGTGGCAGGCAAAGCTCTCTTCAGCCTGTTCTTCACCAGCCCCGGGTTCCCGGGCACCGGGAAATGGGCGCAGATCTTCTACGATCCCACGGGTCCAGCCTTGACGGCACTGGCTGCGGACGCGCCGGCCGAGAAGGCTCCCGCATTCGCTCTGAAGCCGGGCAGGCAGAGCGCGATTGCCGCGCCGCCACCGGCTGGCTCCTGAGCATGTCCGCGGATTTCACTCGAGCTTCCCGGAGGGCGCTGTGGCGATTTCTGTGTCCGAGCTGCTGGCTTTGTTCGACAGCTCGAGCGGGTCTGGGGTTTTCGAGCTGCCGGGTTCGGCGCTCGGAATCCCGGAGGTGTCCGACCTGTTCGATGTGTACCTGGGGGGTGGGCTGAGCCTGTCCGTGCCGGTCTTCGACCGTGAGGCCCTGGAGGCGGCGGGAGTCTGTGACATCCCGGAGTTGGGTGTGAAGCTGGCGACGCGTGTGCACTTCGCCGCCGACGCGGGCCGGATGTCCGTGGTGGGCTGCCGGGTGGCGGTGGAGGCTCCGTCCTGGGTGATCGAGACGCAGTATCTGCAGACCGACCTGACCAGGCTTCGCCCTCTGGGGTTCGACCCGTTGTCGGTCGTCTTCGCTGCGCTGCCGGACGCCCTGGGCGGTGCCCGCCCAGAGGTGTACCTGACGGTGGCGTTTCCTGCTGGCAGCCCCGCCAGGCGCGAGACCGTGCGGGTGCTGGGCGCGCAGTCGGCCGTCGTCGGACTGTCCGGGGATTTCCCGGACGCCCCGGCCTTCGATCAGCTGGCGGATCTGGCGGCTCTTCCGTTCCTGGACGCGTCGGTGATGGATCTCGTGCGCCTGCCGGAGGAGATCAGCGGCCGGCTGGGCAGCTTGTCGCTGACGTCGGTGAGCGCGGCGTTCGACCGGTACCTGGGACGCCTGGAGGAGGTGAGCGTCGCCCTACGGCTGCAGGGGGACGCCAGCTGGCCACTCATCCCGGGTCTGGTGGAGCTGGACCGGGTCGATCCGTTGCGGTTGGACGCGGTGCGGGAGCGTGCCGGGGCGTGGCAGGTGGACGTCACGCTGGGGGTGCGATGCACGGTGCGCGGGTCCTATGTTCTGGACGGTGAGTTGGCGCTGCCGGCGGGTCGGCTGTCGGCGGTGTTGTGGAACCCTGCGGGCGGCAGTGACCTGATCGGGGACGGGGCCCTGACAGGTACCGGTATCGACCCCGCCGGCGTCCAGTTGAGGTTCATCCACGTCTCGGCCGATGTGGCGTCCAGGTCCTACACCCTGGCGCTGGCACTGGATGCGCGCTGGCACCTGGCTGCGGATGTCGTCTTGACCGGACTGGAGCTGCGTTCGGCCGGCACCGGCACATCGGTCCCCGGTGTGACATTGGCGGGCACGCTCGACGTGGGCGGGACTCCTGCTGTGCTGGAGGGGCGGCGCAGGCCCGATGGGGTGTGGGAGGTGGAAGGCTCCGCGTTCCAGGTGGACTTCGCCGGGTTTGCAGGCTGGTTCGAGCAGACGTTCGGCGTGCCTGTGCCACAAGCCGTGGCTGGTCTGGCAGTGGACCGCGTGACGCTGTCGCTGGCCTCGGACCTGTCAGGGCGTGTCTGGTGTGCTGGTTCGCTCCCACTGGGCGACGGGCTGGAAGGCGCGGCCTTCGCGTTGGACGCGTGGGTCGGCGTCAAGCCGCCTTCGGGGAAACGGCCGGTGGATTTCTCGGCCTCTTTGACGGTCGGGGTGGAGGTCGACGGTGAGCCCCGGGTCGTGGACTTCACGGGGGATTTCGGCGCCGACGCCGCGGGCTCGCGGCTCACCCTCGAGTGGGCGAGTGAGCAGGGGATTCCCATGCAGGACCTGATGGCCGCCCTCGGCGTTGATCTGCCCGATCTGCCCAAGGCGTTGCGACCCGAGCTGCAGGCCCTGTCAGCGCGCTACGACTCCGCTACCGGTGAGGTCCTGCTGACGGCCGCGACCGAACGCACAGGCTGGGTCTATGCCAGCCGTCCTGGCACCGGAGCCGGCAGCCCCCGCAGCACCGCCGCCGCGGTGCGGGCCCGGCTCGGCGCGCGTGCCTCGGATCTGCCGCTGGTCGGCGAGGCGATGCCGCCCGGCGCGGACTTGGTGCTCGACGCCATCGTCTTCACCTCGACGCCCACCGGCTGGACCGCCGATCGGGCCGCCTTGCTCAACTCCGCACTGGATCAGGCGGATTCCGCAGCGGAGCGCAGGCTGCCGCGCTTCGCCGCCGATCGGGCGGCCGGGCCCGGTACCGCCGTCCAGATCGAGCTGAGCATCGGTGGAGTGTCGCAGGTCCCGCTGGTCCTGCCGATCACCACAGGTGCGGGCGGCGCGCTCGTGGCTGTTCCCCTCGGCCCGCTCGCCGTGCGCGCGGCGGACGAGGGCTGGTCGCGCGAGCTGGACCTGGTGTTCGGCCCGGTGCGGTTCTCCGGGATCGGGATCGGCTTCGCGGACGGGCAGATCTTCGTCGCCCTCGACGCCGTCCTGTCAGTGGGCCCGGTGCGGCTGATCCTGATGGGCCTCGGACTGGGCATCGACGGGGAGTTGGACGTCGCGCCCCGGCTGCGCGGGGCGGGCGTGCAGCTGGAGAAACCGCCGCTGAGGATCAGCGGCATGGTGGAGCGCCGCACCGGCTCGGAGGTCGCCCCGGGGCTCAAGGAGCAGTTCGTCGGGCTTGCCGCGATCGAGACCGGGTTCTTCGCCCTGAATGCCGCCGGGTCGTATGCCAAGGCCGTGGACGGCTGGTCGTCACTGTTCCTGTTCGGCGAGATCTCCGGCGGTGAGCAGGGACTGTTCGGGCCGCCGCCGTTCCGGGTGATCGCCATCTCGCTGGGCTTCGGCATCAACAGCACCGTGCGCACCCCGACGATCGACCAGGTCGGCGAGTTCCCGCTGGTGAACCGGCTGGACGGCGTCGGCAGCGGCGACACGCCCGCACAGGTGCTGGAGAAGCTCGCCGGCCCGGGCGGCTGGATCACCCCGCGCGAGGGCCAGTACTGGGGCGCGGGCGGGATCGAGTTCAGCTCGTTCGAGTTCCTGCGCTCGCGCGCGCTGCTGCTGGTGGAGGGCGGCGAGTCCTGGAAGGTGCTGCTGATCGGCCGTACCACCATCGACCTGCCGCGCAGCAAGGCCGCCAAGAAGCCGATCGCGCGGATCGTCATCGACCTGGCCATCGGCTACCACCACGATCAGGGCCTCTTCTCGATGGACGCGGTGATCGCGCCCGGCTCGTACGTCATCGACCCGGCGGCCGAGCTCACCGGTGGCCTGTCGCTCTACATCTGGGGCCAGGACCGCACCGCCCTCGGCGGCGGCAAGGGCTTCGTCTTCACCCTCGGCGGCTACCACAAGAACTTCAAGAAGCCCGACTACTACCCCGACCCGCCCCGCGTGGGCTGGCGGTGGGCGATCGGCCCGGTGGCGATCCGCGGGCAGGTGTACGCGGCGCTGACCGACGGCGCCTTCATGGCCGGCGGCGAGCTGTCCGCGAACTACGACAAGGGCCACGGCATCCAGCTGCAGGCCTGGTTCACCGCCTGGCTGGACGCGCTGGTGCAGTGGAAGCCCTTCTACTTCGACCTGTCGATGGGCCTCAACATCGGGGTCGCGGCCACCGTCAAGGTGCTCTTCATCCGGGTCCGGGTCTC
This sequence comes from Kitasatospora sp. NPDC041917, assembly GCF_055589745.1. Taxonomy (NCBI): domain Bacteria; kingdom Bacillati; phylum Actinomycetota; class Actinomycetes; order Kitasatosporales; family Streptomycetaceae; genus Kitasatospora; species Kitasatospora sp. NPDC041917. Next base: position 54,740 of record NZ_JBVJBI010000027.1, read on the forward strand.
GCTGGAAGTCGGGGTGGAGCTGGACCTGTGGGGGCCGCCGATCGGCGGGCGGGCCAAGATCAAGGTCTGGTTCATCAGCTTCACCGTCGAGTTCGGCACCGGCCGCGACGGCGTACCGGCGATCGACTGGGCGGAGTTCAGCGTCCAGCTGCCCGCCCCGCTCTCCATCGCCCCGCTGCGGGGGCTGCTGGTCGACGTCGACCCCGAGGAGAGCGCGATCCGGTCGGCGGCGGGGGAGCCCCTGCTGGTCTCGATGGACGGGTTCGCCGTCCGCACCGAGGCCGCCGTCCCCGCCAGCCGCATCGTCTTCAACGGCCAGACCTTCGAGGGCACGGCCACGGACACCATCGACATCCGGCCGATGGGGCCCAAGGGTCAGGGCGTGGCCTCCGAACACCACGTCACCCTGCATTGGAACGATTCCCCCGACTACTACACCCCCACCGGATGGGGTGTCGCCGTCTACCGGCAGGACATGCCCAAGGCGATGTGGGGCAAGCCGCTGGGCAAGCCCAGCGATGTGCTGGATGGCAGCGACGGGCTGCTCAGCGGCTGCCTGGCCGGCCTGACCTTCGAGATCCCGAAGCCCGAACTGGCCCCGGCGGTCGGCTGGGTCGACGCCGAGGCCCTGGACGTCGACGGGCTGCCGGACGCGCCGATCCCGCAGCTGGGCTCGACGGCACAAGGCCCGCCGTCCACCCCGGACGACGGCAGCATCGCCACCATCGTCGACCCGGCCACCGGCATCGCCGCGCCGCCCACCGCGGCCCGCCGCGCCTCGGTGCACGCCGCCCTGGCCGGCCTCGGTCTGGCCCCGGGCACCGACGACGCGCTGACCCGCTACGCGGACCTCGCGCAGACCACGTTCACCCACGCGCCCATGACCACCACAGCCGAGAGGTGAACCGACGTTGAGCGGCACCGAAGACCTCCGCGTCGCCTTCCACGACTACCGCCGCCCGCTGGCCACCGCCGGCGTCTACACCCTCACGGCGGATCACCACCTGACCAAGGACGGCGTGCGCGTCGACACGCCCGCCATCCCCACCGCCACGCAGCAGTTCGAGATCCGCGCGGTCCGCTTCGTCCTCGATCCCTCGTCCGTGCACGCCCACTACCCGGCCGACGGAGCCAGCGGCGACTTCAGCCGCACCCTGCCGCACATCACCCTGAACCGCTCGATCCTGCCCTGGGAGCGGCTGCTGCGCGCCCGCGCGGTACCCGAGCAGGCCCCGTGGCTGGCCCTGATGGTCGTCCGCGCGGGCGAACTGCCCGACGACCCGGAGGGTCTGGGGCAGACCACCACCCGCACCGTCGCCGAGCTGCGCCGCCCCGGACCGGGCATCCTCGGGCCGGACCTCAGCGACACCGGCATCACCCCGGACATCGAGGCCGGCCGCTGCCAGAGCATCGACGTCCCAGCCGAGCTGTTCACCACCCTGGTGCCGCGAGAGGAGGAACTGCACTACCTCGCCCACGTCCGCGACGTCTCCACCCGACCGCAAATGCTGGACAACGAAGAGATCCTGACCGAGGGCCAGTACGCCGTGCTGGCCGCCAACCGCTTCCCCAGCCAGGCTGGCACCTACACCGCGCACCTTGTCTCCCTGGAGGGCTTCAAAGGCAGGCTCGACCCCGGACAACTCCCCACCGGCACCCAGGCGGTGCGGCTGTGCGTGCTGCACTCGTGGACGTTCACCAGCGACCCGGCCGGCACCCGCGACGCCGCAGCGCTGCTCAGCAACCTCGTGGCACCCGCCCGCGCGGACCGGGAGAACCTGGCGCTGCGCTTGCGCCCCGAGGGGAGCGTGGCGGCCCGCTCCACGGCGGACGCCGAGCAGTACGCGCGCCGCCGCCTGCACCTGGGCTACACCCCGCTGCCCTACCGGCTGCTGTCGGGGGAGACCACCTACGGCTGGTACCGCGGCCCCCTCACCCCCGTGATCGCGCCGGTGACTCGCGACTTCGCCCGCGACGAGCCGAAGACCACCGCCGACCACGCGCTGATCTACGAGCCGGAGCACGGCCTGTTCGACGTCTCCTACGCCGCCGCCTGGACGCTGGGCCGCACCCTGGCACTGAGCGACCCCGACTACAGCGAGGAGATGACCCGGGCGCGGCGCGAACTGGCCAACACCGCCGCGACGGTGATGGCCCTGGCCGCCGATCCGGTGCTCGCCGCCGCCGACCCCGGCGACCTGGACGGGCGCGCCCTGCGGAACCTCGCCGCCCCCACCTTCGCCGCCGGCCTACTGGAGGCGCTCGCCAGCCCGCTCGTCCCGGCCGGCCAGGTCTCGGCCCGCCGGGGCCGCCGTGCCCGGCTCACCCAGGCCGCCGCCCATGCCGCGCTCACCGCCGAGCCCCAGATGGCGGTCCTGCAGGCCACCGCCGCACGGCACGCCCGCACCTTGCCGGCCTGGCTGGACGAACTGGCGCTGCTGCGCCGGGTGCCGTTCAACTACCTGGTGCCGCACCCCGCGATGCTCCCCCCGGAGTCGATCCGGCTGTTCCGCATCGACGAGAACTGGATCGAAGCACTGCTCGCCGGCGCCCGCGACGTCGGCGTCCACACCTCCCTGGACGCAGCTGTCGACCCGGCGCTCACCGCCGCCGTCGACCGCCGCCGCACCCGCTCCGCCGAACCGCGCCGCGCCGGGCTGCTCATCCGCTCCGAACTCGTCGAAGCCTGGCCGGTCTTCGACATCCTCACCACCGCCGCCGGAGCGGACAACACCGAGCTGCGCCGCGACCACCTCGCTCCCGACACCCTGCTGCTACTCCTGGACGCCCTGCCCGAGGAGATCGTCATCCGCGAGCCCGGCCAGGGCATCCACTTCGGCATCGACAGCACCAGCGCCACCGGCGACAACAGCGTCATCAACCTGCGTGACCACCGGCCGGGCACCAACCTCGGCTACCCGCTGCGCCGTGACTACCCCGTCGGCGGCGGCCTGCTCACCCGCCACCTGCGCCCGCGCGCGGGGGACGATGCCCCGGACGTCCTGGCCCTGCGCGGCGAACGGGGCCTGGTGCCCGCCCTCGCCCAGGTCCTCGACCCCGCCCTCGGCGACCTCGCACCCGGCGAGTTCGCCCTGCAACTCGTCAACGCCCCCGTCGAGCAACGCCTGACCCTCGACCCGACGCCCGGCCAGGAGAGCGCCCGATGACCGACACCGACCTGATCGTCCCCGTCGAGGTCCACGCGCTACTGGCCACCCGCGACGTGGCCAACTTCGACGACTTCCGGCGCTGGAGTCCGCGCTACCCGTGGACCTTCTCCAAGGACTTCCGCAGCAACGCCGAACCGCCCATCCAGCACTCCGAGGGCAACCCCGAAGAGGGCATCCACGTGCAGTGGCAGCTGCCCGAGGCCCTGGCCACCGGCGTGATCGACCCAGCCACCGGCGTCAGCACCTTCCCGCTGGTGCCAAACAGGTGGCTGGTGGTGCGCTACGCCGAGGTGCGCGGCGTCATGAAGGCCGCCGGTTTCCTCGTCCACAGCGACTACCTGGAGAAGGCCGACGGCGGGCCCGTCGAGTCGGCGTTCACCCCCTTCGTCGACCCGAACCCCGACCGGCCGCCCCGCGCCGACTACATCGGCCGCGTCCACCCGTTGACCGCCGGCCGCTGGAGCGAGCCGGCCGACCGGCCGCTGTTCCTGACCGCCATCGGCAGCGGCCTGCCCGCCTTCGCGGCCTTCGCCCCGTACCACGAGAACGTCTTCCTCTTCCACGACACCCTCGCCGACCTCAAGGCCAGCGAGAGCTACCCGCCGCCCTGCACCGTCAGCTACTGCGTGATCGGCTGGTACAGCAAGGACAGCGCCGACATCCTCAAAACCGCACGCGACATCAAGGGACTGCTGCCCCCCGACGCCGACCCCGGCAACGTGGCCGACGTGCTGCGCGCCCTGGGCTGGGCCGCCCCCGACGGCATGCCCGCCACGGTCACCCGCACCCGCTACGTCGGCACCGCCCTCGGCATCCCGTGGAACCGCGAGGGCGGACACCCGGACTCGGACCGCCCCAAGACCCGCGACGTCAAGGTCGCGATCGGGCACAGCACGGCCGACGCCGTCGCCGCACTCGTCGACCACCAGGCCGCCGGCACCCAGCTCGCCGACCAGGTCCGCGCCCTGTTCCACGGCAACCCCGACGAGCTCGACGGCCCCGACTGGCAGAACTCCCTGGACGAGCTCACCCGCCGCTCCTGGTTCAGCGGCCACGACGGCGGCGTCACCTGGCACGTCGTCAACCGGCCCAGCGACACGGCCGACAGTCAGGCCCCGCCCCCCGGACAGCCGGACTGGATCGCCACCCTCAACACGGCCCAGGACGACTACGACCAGGCCCGCCACCAACTCGCCGCCGCGCAATGGCGGCTGTGGTCACTGTGGTGGCTGCGCAACCTGCCCGAGAAGCGCCGACCCCTCGACTACGCCTTCGACGAGCGGGCCTGGGACCAGAAGATCGACGAGGCCCGCGCGCGCGTGACGGCGCTCGACACCGAGGTCAAGCGGCTGAGCAGCCTGGTCCCGCACGGCCTGACCCCCGAAGAGACCCAGGCGGCGATCGACCGCTACGCCCAGACCCAACGGCTGCCCGACGAGTTGGAGCTCAAGCGCACGCCGAGGCAGAGCTACCACCGCCCCGCCGACCCCGTCCTCGCCCTGACCGGCACCGGAACCACCCAGCCGCTCGGCCGCGACGAGGACGACCCGCTGCCCTGCCGCCTGCCGTCGCGCCTCCTCACCAAGGTGAAGATCAACGGCACCCTGGTGCCCGTCCCCGCCAACCCGCTGCTGCCCGCCAACACGCCCGAAGTACCGGGCATCATCAAGGCGGTGGTCGCCGAGTTCGCCCTGCTCGACCAGGCCGTGCGCACCCCGGCCACCGGCGGCACCGACACCGCGCTGCACGCCGTCGTCGCCGACCCGGCCGCCCACACCGAAGGTCCCTGGCCCGAATACACCCACGTCTGGCGCCAGCCCTGGCTCCCCCTCTACCTCCAGTGGCAGATCAAGCACTGCGCCACCCCCTACCAGGGCCAGAACGCCACCCCCAACTGGGAGTTCGGCCTCGGACAGGACGGCGACCCCGAGCCGGACCGCTACCGCTACCGCTGGAAGGGCACCGGCGCCGCGCCCGGCGACGGGGACGGCGGACGGCGCTGGAACGCCTTCGGCGCGCGCGCCTTCGTCACTCCCGCCACCCGGTACGTGCTGCGCGAGCAGACCCGCCGGCTCGCCGAACACGCCCCGCCGCAGCTGGCCGGCCAACTGCACGCCATGCGGGCGGAACTGGACGGCATCGACGTGCTCTCCCAGGCCCTCGACGGCTTCCACGACTGGCTCATCCAGCTGGACGGGGCCGCCCAGGCCGTCACCGACCAGGCCGTCCTGTCCCAGGCCGGGGAGACCAACCACGTCCCCGACGGCGCCGAGGGCCACGGCGAACAGCGCTTCCAGCCCGTGCGAGCGGGCCAGTTCCACTTCATCGAGCTGGTCGTCATCGACCGCTTCGGTCGGGTGTACTCCCTGGTGCAGCCGACCCAGAGCCAGCCCATCCAGTTCCAACCGGTCCGCGCGGACAGCGTCCTGCCGGACAAGGACCTGTTCCCGAACCCGCCCGGCCCGCAGCGCTTCGTGCAGCTGCCGCCCCGCCTCATCCAACCGGCCCGGGTCCGGCTGGACACCGTGCCGCTGCGCGGCGACCAGCCACCCGCCGAGGTCGCCGAGGCCGGTGACGCCGCACAACTCCCCGGCGCCGAGGCGCCGGTGGCCGGCTGGCTGCTGGTCAACCACCTCGACCGGACCCTGCTGGCCTACGGCCCCGACGGAGAGCCGCTGGGCGAACTGCGTGTCGTGCGCGACGTCCACAACACCCGCACCACGGCCTGGAACGCGCTCCCGCACGCCCCCTACCGCCACCCGCGCGACGCCGACTTCGCCGCCGCCTACCCGCACCTCGCCGCCTTCGCCCGCGGCCTGCTCGGCCACGCACCGGAAGCCTTCGAGGCGCTGGCCAGGACGATCGACACCGCGCTCGACCACATCCTCGAACCCGCGCCCGACGAGGACCGCTCCCCGGCCCGCCTGATCGGCCGCCCCATCGCCCTCATCCGCACCCAGCTCAGCCTGGACCTGATGGGGGAGCCGCTGACCGACCCCAGTTGGAAGCAGGCCCTCAACCCGCCGGCGGCGAACTACCCCGACTACCGCTGGACCGTGCGCCTCGGCGACCCAGACCGACTCTCCGACGGCCTCATCGGCTACTTCGCCGCCGACGACCACGACCAGCCGACCCGCTACCACCGCTTCCATGCCGTCGACCCGAACGGCCCGGCCAACCCCTACGTGACGCCAATCGGAGCCGGCGCCCACCTCACCCTGCCCGCCCGGCCCGCCGACCGCCCCGCCACCCACCACCTCACCCTGCTCGCCTGCCCCCACACCGCCGTCCACGCCACCACCGACATCCTCCCCGTGGCCGAAGTCTCCGTGGACGCCGACACCACGCACCGGGCCCTCGCCCGCATCCGCGCCTCCTTCCGCCTCAACCCGCTGCTCGCCCCCGACCGGTTCGGCCCACCGGCGGCCACGGCCTCCCTCAAGGCCCAACCCGGCCACCCGGCCTCCGCGATGACGGACGGCGACCCGACCACCAGCTACGAGAGCGGCGATGTGCCGGCGGCAGGCGACTGGGTCCGCCTCGACCTGCACACCGAACGCCGGGTGGAAGCCATCGACCTCCTGCTCGGCCGCCCGGACGGCAGCGGCAAGCCCGTGGCCACCGAGCTGGAAGCCTGCGGTGATGACGGCGAGGAGTGGACGGTGCTGCGCGGCTCCGCCCAGGTGGACGAGATCCACTATGAGCCCGAGACGCCGCTCACCGTCCGCTTCCTGCGCCTGCGGCACATTGCTGCCGCCGCCGGGCCCTGCGCCGTCCGCGAGTTCAGCGTGCAGGGCGAGCCGCCGGACAAGTCCCTCGTCATGCCCCGCCCCGCGGCCTGGCACGGCGACTGGACCTGGGCCGAACCGCTCCCCGTGGACGGCACCGCCAGCGGCCAGCCGCTGCCGGAGTGGGACGAGCACCTCATCTACAACGCCGACCACTTCTCCCACCCCGACGCGCCGCCGCCCGTCGCCCGCTCGGGCTACCTCCAACTCCAGCCGGCCCCAGCTTCTTCGTCGGCCCCGTCGCCGGCCCAGGAAGGAACCGCGTCGTGACCAGCCCGGACTCAGCCCTGCTGCTGCCCTACCACCTGGAACACACCCCGGCAGCGGCCCAACAGCCGGGCGAGGTGGCCCTCAACCGCGTCCGCCTCACCGTCGGCGACGACCCGGCGGGCCGCACCAGCTGGCCGGTGCAGTGCACCCGGATCGCCGTCAGCCTGCCTCTCGCCGACTCCGCCACCGTGCGGAGCGGGGAGCCCGTCGTCTACCGCACCCGGCTCGACCTCGAACGCGGCCCCGGCCGCGGGCGGCAATGGCTGGTCGAAACCACCACCACCGACCCGGCCACCACCCTGATCACCCTCACCCCCGCCGAGCCAGCCCACTTCGACGGCAGCTGGACCCTCGCGCTCACCCTCGACATCAGCACCCCGCCCGGCACCCAGAGCCGCATCACCGAGGACACCGCCCCCGGCGACAGCAGCCCGCAGCGCCGCACCGGCAACGCCACCACAGCCATCCAGGAGGCCTAGAACCGTGACCACCCCCAAGCCCCCCATGCTGCTCCCGCCCGTCCTGGTGCCCTCGGACCCGATCCACGTCTCCACCTTCGCCAAGCCGGAGTACGCCGACCTGACGTTCACCTACGGCAAGGTGAAGTCCGGCGGTAACTGGCCCGTGCACTGCAAGTCGTTCACGGTCAGCATCCCCACCGGCCGTCAGGCCACCGCCCTGACCAGCGAACCGAGCCTGATCCACTACGAGCTGACCGTTCCCACAGGGAGGCGGGCTTGGACTGTCGAGGCCGACACCCGCGACCCCGACAAGGTCGTCTTCACCTGCTCGCCGCCGCCGGACGAGCCCGCCGCGTTCGACGGAACCTGGAGCGTCGAGCTGAAACTGTGGGGAATCGAGGTCAACGGCGGCGTCGGCAAGGTCGACATCACCTGGGAGGAGTCCACCTCGACCACTGGGGAGGACGGCCCGTACCAGGAACGCGCCGGGACAGGCACGGTCAGCAAGAGCGACGACTCCTTCTACCTACACAGCTTCCGCCCGGCCACCGTGGCCATCAAGCGCGGCACCAAGCCCACCCTCCACTGGAACGGCACTGCGCAGGCGAAATACACCATGTATTACCGGAAGCCGGACGGCACCCAGGGATCAGCCACGGCCAGCGGCGACAGCTGGACCTCCCCGGTGGACCTGGTCGACGACTCAAGCTTCATCCTTCAAGCCGAGATGGGCAACGAAGTCCGTTACCTCACCACCTCTATCAAGGTCAACGACCCCGATATCGCCGTCACCAGCGTGGCGGCCCCGACCGCAACTGGCAGCATCAGTATCAAAAATAATATCGTCACGACCGGCGACCTCACCCTCGGCCCAAATAAGACGCTCGATGTCGATCACATCAACGCCCGCACCGCCAACGGCGCCATCAAGGTCGGCAACGACCTCACCATCGCCACTAGCAAAGCCCTCAAAGTCGACACCGTGCAGGCCACGACCGTAACCGGCACCATCAGCGTCAAGAATGGCCTCACCCTCGCCACGGGCAAGACGCTCACGGCCAATGGCCCCATTCTCGCCCAAAATGATCTGACGGTCTCGGCCAGTCATACATTTCGAGCCAACTACATCAATTCCACAAACGGTGATGCGATCACGGTCCGAGACAACCTCACCCTCGCCACGGGCAAGATGCTCACTGCCAACGGTGGACTCACCAGTATCGGCACAACCACCGCCAAGGGCAACCTCAAGGTCGAGTCGACGGAGCCTGGGAACGGCATCCTGTTCGTGAAGCACATCATTAGCGTCAATGGAAACGAATCCGAGGCCGTCGAGTTCTTCAGCCCAATCAGCGGAAACCCCCGCGACGCGGGTGCCCCGCTCACCGTGGCTCGTACCCTCATCGCAGGCGGACCTGTCAACATCGCTGCAGGTCAGACCCTTACTGCCAACGGGCCCGCCGTGTTCGCTGGCCGGATCGACGGCCTGTTCCCTGCCTCTACGGTCGCCAGGTGGTCAGGTACGTCCTACTCAGTCGCCGTTGATGCCGACATGATCGCCACGGTCAGGAACGAACATGGCAAGAAGCAGTTCATCAACGTCTGGTCCGGCGGAAATATGCTGTTTGAGATCGGCCTTGACGCCTGGGAAGTAGCGACCGTACCGCTCAGGAAAGGATGGACTTTTCAGAAGAGGTCTCCCGACGGAGGGAACTTGGATGTCTGGAGGTTCTATCTGGGAGCCAAGCCGTAGGCGCTCTTGGCGACAGGTGAATCATTGAGCCGCCGCCGACGAAGGCCTCGATGAAGCAGCCGGCATTTTCCGGATCAGGTAGCGGATGCTGGCTGTGCGCGTGTCGTCCAGGGTCATCAGGAGGTTGCGGACCTGCTGGGTGGCCCTCCCCCGGCCTTCGGCCGGGAGGTGCCCCCATGCGGTGACGTTGTAGGTGCCAAGAACCACGTCCGTGCTGGTCACGCTGCATGTTGGTATTCGTGCAGGATGCCGCCGAGGTGGTCGCGTCGGCGGATGTCGGGGTGGGTGAGCCGGTCGGGTTCGGTGATGGGTTCGGTGATGGGTTCGGGCAGTGGGCGTAGGGGCGCGGCGCTGGCGAGGCTGTGGTGGGGCCCGTGCGTGTTGTAGAACTGCTCGTACTCGCGCAGCGCGTGGAGTAGGTGGGCCTGGTTCCTGATGAGGTTTGGGGCGGGAGGCCTTGGCGTGGCGTCGGCGCAGCAGGTCGCGGTGCCAGCGCAGGGGCGTGTCGGGGGAGACGATCAGCTGGAGTTGCCGAAGGTGTGTCCGGGGGAGGTGGTGCAGGAGTGCGGCGAGCAGCGCGCGGTCGGGCCGGGTGAGCTTCGGTTTGTCGGTCTGTCGCTGTAGCACGGTCAGTTGGTGGCGTAGCGCGAGGATCTCGGCGTCCTTGTCGCGGTCGCTCATCGGCAGGAGCCGTATCAAGGTGAACGCACTTGTCAAGGCCAGGTAGGGCAGTCGCAGTAGCGCCGGACCATCCTGGAGCCGGCCGGAGCCAGCTGGCAATCACCGAGCGAGACCTCCGCTGTCACTCGACCAGCCTGCCTCGCGGAAGCGCCCATACGTCAACTGACCAGCACAGACATGGTTCTTGGCACCTACAGGGCCGATGGGTTCGGTGGTGTCGCGTGCGACGAGGTGGCCGCGGACAGTGAGCCAGTGGCGCATCGCGGCTTGGGTGTGCCTGGACAGAGCGACGGCCTCGCTTGGCCCGGTCGTGCGGCGGGCTTGCGCCGCAGCAGGCCCCGCTCGGCAGCTGTGAGGTAGGCGGAGAGGGTGCCCGGCGCCAAGAGCAGGGCGAGTGAGCCGGCGGCCGTGGGCACGATCGCGCCCCGCTCCAGGGCGGTGCGCAGTTCGCCGGCGACCCAGCGCAGTTGCTTCGCCCGGGAGATGCTGGTGGGCGGTTCGCAGGCACGCTCGACGAGGGCGTCCAGCGCCTCGACCGAGGGTCAGCATTGGTCCTGTCAGGCGCTGTCGCGGATGGTCGAACCGTGTCATGCGTCGAGTGAGGATGTGAGTGCCGGCGGGGGCGCTTCGATGTGAGCGCAGGTGCACTTCGGGGCGAGGGCGCGGTGGCCCGGGCCACCGCGCCCCCGATCGCCTAACGTGCAGGTCAGCGCACGTTCCCGCGTGGCTTGAGGGGGGTCCCGGGGAGTTCCGGGGCGGGCAGGCGGTCGCCCGGGTAGCCCTGGACTTCGCCGAAGCGGTCGGTGGCGGCCTGCCACTCGTCGCGGGCCTGGACGATGTCCTCGTGGGACCGCCCGATGAAGTTCCACCACATACCACGTGATCCGCGTTTCTTCCCAGGTCAGGGGCGTGGTGGACCATCCGCGGTCAGCAGAACGTCAGCATCGGACGGGATGGAGCGGCGATGCTCTGATCGGGGTCGCGGGGGATGCCGGTGCGTTCGCCTTCGAGGTAGCGGTGCAGGGCCTTTCTCGCGGCCTTCTTCTTGAGGTAGCCGCCGCGGCGGATGGTGTGGCGCTTGCCGTCGACGGCGGTGTGGCTGTCGACGGCGAAGGTCCAGGTGCCGTGGTGGGGGTCGGCGGCGAGGAGGGGGCAGCGGGCGCCGAGCTGTTTGCGGTGCTGGTCGCGGCAGCCGCGGCGGCGGTAGACGCGGCCGCGCTTGGCGGAGGAGCGCATGATGATCACTTCACGCAGAGTCGTGGTCGGGCTGGCCCTTCCAGTCTCGTCCCGTGCGGGCGCACTGCGGCTGCCGACGGGACCACCGTGCGACCACCAGAGGCTTTCAGGGCCTCTGGCCTGGTGTGATCCCTTGACCTGCGCCAGATTGCCTGCGGCTTCCTTGAGCGGCTCGCAGCCTTGTGGATCATGTCCGGAGCCCTGGCGTCCGGACGTGTCGTCGCTGATGGCGACCGGACGGATGCTCTCGGGTGCGGGACGGTCCGGGGCGCGACGCCGACTGCGGTGCGGCCGGAGGTCGGCTGCGAGTGGTTCTGGGATGCTCTGATTCTATCGAATTCCTCCGGATATCGGCAGGGAATGGAGCTCTCATTCCCCGCCCGCGGGGCCGCTCGGGCCGTTTCGGGGGAGGCGGAATTGCGGCCGCTTTTCGGTGATGCGGAATTCCCGGACCTGATTGAACGCCAGACGTGCATGCTGGGGCGGTTACGCTGAGTAGTATCGGCCGGGGTTCGATCGAGGGCGGGTGTCGACGGCCTGGGGCGGACGTACGGTTGCCGACAGGTCGACGGCTGTCACGCGGAGCTGCCGACAGGCCCGGTGGCCAGAGCCCTCCGCTGTCACCCTGGGTGATTGTCGAGGGGATGCGTCGTGTCTCCGGGCAGGCGGTCGCCGGTCAGGTGAGCCGGTCGCGGTGGCGGGTCGCGGTTTCGCGGACGAGGTGGGCGAAGCGTTCGCGGCTGCGGTCCTGGTGCCGCTCGGCCGGTTCGTCGTCCCCGTCCTCCGCCTCGTCGGCATCGGCGTCCTCGTCGTCCAGTTCGTCGTACTCCTCGTGGAGGAGCTGGCAGGCGTGGATGCCGGTGAGGAGGTCTTCGAGTTGTTCGCGCAGGCCCGCGGGGTCGGGGAGGAGGCCGTCGGCGATGTGGAGGGCGTGGCGTACGAGGCCGGTGACCGCGTCGTAGGGGGAGATGCCTGCTTCGAGGAGTTCGAGGACGAGGGTGGGGGTTTCGTGGGGGAGGGCTTCGATGTCGTCGGCTTCGAGCAGCAGGGTGGTGGGGGAGCGGCCGGTGGTTTCGGCGGTGACCTCGGCGGCGGCCGCGAGCCAGTGGGCGGCGGCGACGGCGGCGGCGGTGGGGTCGATCTCGGTGAGGAGGGCCGCGGGGCCGAAGGGGTTCTGTTCGAGGAGGCGGTCGGCGGCGGCGACCTGGACGGGGGAGGCGCCTTCGCGGCTGAGGAGGACGGCCTGGCGGGCGCGGCCGGTGAGGTCGCCGAGTTCGGCGTTCTCCACGGCGGCAAGTTCGGTGGCGGTTTCGGCGAGGACGGCGTCGGTGAGCTTCTGGTCGTCGAGGGTGTGGAGGGCGCGGCCGGCGCGGTGGGCGGATTCGACGAGGGGGCTGTAGGAGACGTCGAGCATGCCGTCCTGGGGGAGGTTGGGCCGGGCGATGGCGTCGGGGACCTCGTCGAAGGAGTTGCGTTCCTCCGAGCGGCGCCAGCCCTCGCTGTTGGGCTCGATGGAGGAGGCGGCACTGGCGGGGTGGGTGTAGGTGCGCCACGCGGCCTCGGACAGATGAGTGAGGGCGCGGGCAAGGCCCAGGAGAGTGGAGAGTTGGGCGTTGGCGGGGAGGGCGACGATGCGGGTGGCGAGATCACCCTCGCCTGTTCCCGAGGTCGCGATCAGCTCGTGCCGTTCGGGGTCGACGCTGTAACGGGTCATGAAGCACTGCCTCCGGTTCTGCTGGCCCATTGCCCGGCCGCGGGGACATTCTGACGTACCGGCGGATGCGGTGGTCCCGGTGAGGCCGGAGGCCGGAGCAAGAGGCGTTGGTCAGGACCGGGGTTGGCGGAGGTCGTGGTGGGGACGTTCGTCCCGCCACGGGGCTGTCCGCCGTCACCTCGGTGCTCCCGGGGGCATGGTGGTCACTGGTCCAGTCCGTAGTAGAGGGCGAAGTAGTCCGCGACCTGCTCGGCGTGGTCGAGCAGTGTCGGTGCGGGACACCCCGCACCTCTCCTTCGGCCTGGGAACCCACTTCTGCCTGGGCGCACCGCTCACCCGCCTGGAGGCCCGACTCGGGCTCGACGCCCTGCTCCGGCGCCGGCCCACCCTGGTGGAACAGTCGGTTACCCACGTGCAGTTGGCCTTCACCTGCAGCGTGCAGCATCTGCGCGTGCGCCCGGGGGATCCACAGCACTGAGAGCCTGTCGGGTGGCCGGTTGATTACGCTGCGATGAGGTCCTCGACGGTGTTGGCTTGGGCGGTCTTGCGGCGGGATTCATGGCTCCACCGCGATGGTTGCCCGGCGAGCCGGACGAGCATCAGGCGGATCATCGCCACCTTGATCAGGGCCTCGGAGGTCGCGGTCAGCCGTTCGTAGTCGCGGGCCAGCCGACGGTTTCGGGCCGGCCGGCCGAAACTTCGCTCCACCACCCAGCGGCGGGGCAGGACCTTGAAGCCCTTGACGTCGTCGGTCCGCTTCACGATCTCCACGACGATGTCCAACGCGTCGTGAGCCCATGAAAGCAGCGTGGAATCAACGGAGTTGGCGTATCCGCCGTCGGCCCACACCAGACTGATCGTGCGGAAGCCGGAGGCGAGCCGGGCCAGGACGATTCGGCCTCCGGCCCGGTCCTGCACGGACGCGGAGGTGACGGCGACGACCAGCAGCAGGCCCATCGTGTCAACGATCACGTGTCTCTTCCGCCCTGTCGTCCGCTCCGGCTGTGGTGAGGGCCTGCGCGGTGACCTGACCTCCGAAGGTGCGCATCGCCGCCCTCGGCCGGAAGAGTCCGGTCTGATGGTTCGGTCACCTGCCCATGCTGGCAGAAGGCGGGCGGGCGTCGTGTGATCTGGATTACGGAGAGCGGAGGAACAGGTTACAGAAATCGGATCTGTCGGTATCACGTCCTATCGTCCTGGCTATGACGCAAGCCGTACAGACGTACGCCTATCTCCGCTCCTCCGCCGTGCATGAGAGCAGCGCCGGGCGCAGCCTCGCCCTGGAGACCTCGGGCAGCGCCATACCCGCCGGCCTGGTGGCCAACCCGCAGCTCTTCCGCGGGTTCCTCACCGCACCCGCGCCCGCCGCCGCAGCACTGCTCGCGGTCGCCGACGTGGCCGCCGCCCGGTACTACCAGCCGCAACTGCGGGCCTCGCTCGATCCGGTGGTGACGGCCAACGGCGACCGGCTGCGCTTCGAGTCCTTCTCCGGCTGCTGCGGCGTCTACGCCCGCCTCGACGTGCTCGCCGAGGGGCTGGACGGCGATGAGATCGGCCACGGCACCACCAACGTCGACGTCAACAACCCACTCCGCGAGGCCCTCGGCCGGATCGGCGCCGCCGACCCGCTGCACCTGGCGGTCGGCCCGGACGCGCTGGAGGTGACCACCTTCGACGGCCCGCTGGTGGAGAAGAAGGTCCCGCTGCCGGACCGCTGGCTGCGCGGCTTCGCCGAGACTCAGGTGCTCGCCACCGGCTTCGACCTGCGCGCCGAGGTACCGGCGGCCGAAGCCGTCCGCTTCCTGCGCTCGCTCCCGCGCGGCAACGGCCGCTCCGTGCAACAGTGGGTGGTGCCCGCAGGCCGTACGCTGCGACCGACCAGCAGGCCCGTCCCCGGCGCGGTCCGCCTGCCCGGCCCCGAGCGGCTGGTGGCGTTACAGCGGGTGCTGCGGCACGCGCTCGCCCTGCGGGTGTACGGGCCACCTGGCGGTCCGTCGGCCATGGCCGCCGCCTGGGAGGTGGTGCTGCCCGGCATGCGGCTGACGCTCACTCTGTCGCCGGACGCCTCGCGCGGCTTCTCGGGCGAGGGCGGCGTGCTGGACGCGCTCGCGGGAGCGGACGCGGCGGCAGACGCCGAGCTGGTGTCGGTGCTGCTCGCCTGGGAGCCCCCGGTCGACCCGGCCGAACTCGCCGAGCAGGCCGGGCTGAGCGTCGAGCGGGTCCGCGCGGCGCTCACCCGGCTCGGCACGTCCGGGCAGATCGGCTACGACACGGCCGAAGCCGCGTACTTCCACCGGCAGCTGCCGTACGACTCCGGCCGCGCCGAGGCGCAGAACCCGCGCCTGAAGGCAGCGCACGCCCTGGTCGCGGCCGGTGCGGTGGCCCTGGAGGAGGGTGGCGGCGCGCTGGTGACGGTGGACGACCACGTCCAGCGGGTGCGGCGGGCAGCGGACGGGAAGCTGAGCTGCACCTGCCTGTGGTGGGCCAAGTACCGGGGCGGGCGCGGGCCGTGCAAGCATGCGCTGGCCGTGGGCCTGGCGCGGGACGAGAACGCGGACGGGAACCGGGAGGGGGCGCGATGAACCTGATCGAGCTGGTACGGGCGGAGGACATCGACGGGATCGTCCGGGAGCTGGTCGGGCTGACGCCAGGTCAGCGGCACGCTTTCCTGCCGGAGTTGAAGGTGATCCGCAAGGAGATCCGCGACGCCGAGTGGCCAGCGCCCGATGGCAAGCCGGTGCTGATCGCCGGGCTGGGGTGCCACACCTC
This sequence comes from Kitasatospora sp. NPDC041917, assembly GCF_055589745.1. Classification (NCBI taxonomy): domain Bacteria; kingdom Bacillati; phylum Actinomycetota; class Actinomycetes; order Kitasatosporales; family Streptomycetaceae; genus Kitasatospora; species Kitasatospora sp. NPDC041917. The sequence goes on from NZ_JBVJBI010000027.1 coordinate 70,582, forward strand.
GTCCTCGGGTGCGGCGGACTGGATCGGCGGCCCCGGCCTGGGCTGGAGCGAGGTCTCGCGCCACCCCGCCCTGCTGGCCGTCATTGAGAGCCAGCCGCTGGAGTGGCAGCACGACGTCGTCGCCCGGCTCGCCGAGCGGCGGCCCGGGCGCTGGTGGGGGGAGTACCGGCTGCTGGAGCACCTTGTGCGCACGACCGGGTGTCCGGTGCCGACCTCGGACCAGTTCGTCCTGAGCTGGGTGCACGAGCGGTCGGCCAAGCACTGCGACCTACCCGCCCACCTGACCGGCAGGATGCCCGGTGACAACCTGTGGGACCGGCTGTCCGGTGACTCCTTCGTCCCGCTGCTGGTGCCTCGGCTGTTCGAGATCGCCGACATCGGGACCAGCCTCGACCGCTCCTGGTACGTGACCGAGCCCGGCGGCGGGTGGCCGGTCTGCCTGGCGCGGCTGACCGAGCAGGGCGTCCTGGATCGCGCCGAGATGCTCGACGGCTGCCTGGCCCGCCTGGTGCGTGGAGGCAGGGTGGGCGATCAGCGGGTCTTCCTGAAGGTGCTTCAGGCACTCGCGCCGTCCACGGACGAGAACGCGGCCCGCGTCAGGAGCTATCTCGCGCTGCTCGACGCCGTGTCCACCGTCGCGGTCCATGCCCAACAGGTGCTCGGCGAGCTGGACGACGCCGGGCTGCTGGCGGCCGACCTGCTCGTCGAAGCGTCCGGGACGGTGCTGTTCCGGACCGAGAAGAAACTAGTCCGCACCCAGTTGGTCCGGCTGGACAAGGCCGCCGGCCGTGACCCGGCGTTGGCCGGACAGGTGGTGTTGGCGGCCTCGGAGGCCTTCGGGCACCCCGATCCGGAGGTGCAGGAGCACACGCTCAAGCTGATCGCCCGCCATCTGGCGGCGGCGGGCGAAGGGGTGCTGCCACGGCTGCGGGAGGCCGCCGAAGCGCTCCACCCGGCACACACGGCGTCGGCCGGTGAGCTGCTCGGAGCCCAGTCGCCCAGTGGCACGTACGAGGAACTGCTGCCGCCCGTACCGCAACCCGCGCCGGTCCCCGGACCGCTGGGCAGCCCGGCCGAAGTGGCCGAGGAGCTCAGCGCGATCCTCCTGGGCGACCCGGACGTGGTCGCCTTCGAACGGGCCCTGGACGGGCTGGTACGGCAGGCCCACCTGAGCCGGCCGGCGCTCACTGAGGCGCTGCTGCCGGTACTCGCGGGCCACAACCACGCCCGACGCGACTGGGAGGACTGCACCGCCCGCGACCTCCTCTACGTCGCCAGGGCGGCGACCTCCGGGTACGCGCCGACCGGTGCCCTGCGCAGTCGCGACCACACCTCGCCGTTCGGCCACCAGCTCGCGGGCCGCCTGGAGGAGGCGGCTCGGCTGATCATCGCCCGCCGGACCCCGTATCTGCTGGCCACGCCGACCTCGGGCACGGGCGCGCTGGACGCGGCCGTCCTGGTGGAGCGGCTGGCCGGGTACGAGGCGGTGGACGCCAAGGACGGGGATGCCGATCTCTCGCAGGCGCTGCTCCGTGTCGTGCCGACCGACGACCCCGACGTCCTGGCCGCCGCCGAGCACCTCACCTCCACTGCCGGGCAGCGGACGGCACGCTGGCTCAAGGCCGGTGGCCTGCCGACCCGACTGTCCGGGCCCGGCTATCTCGGGACGGCAGCGGAGCCCGGACTCGCGCCGTGGGAGGTGATCCGGCGGCTGGATGCCGTGTCGCAGCACGTCGAACAGTCCCTGGCTGTTCCCGACGAGCCTCTCGCGGCCGACTGCCGGTGGCTGCTTCAGCCGCAGGCCCCTGCTGCTCGGACGTACGTGAGCCGCTCGCCCGAGTCGGCCCACTGGCTCTCGGTGTTCCCCAACCACCGGGAGCTGCTGGCCGCGAAGATGCTGACCTGGTCCGGTGGCGTCGCCAACCCGGAGGTCAAGGGGTGCACGCGGTTGCTGCCACACCTCGCCGAGGCGGCCGGACCCGCCGGGCCGGCCGTGCATCTCGCGGTTGGGTACGGGCTGGGTGCCCGGCTTCCCGAGGACCGGCTGGCCGCCGTGGACGGCCTGCTGGTGCTCGCGGCCCGGGGCGATCTGGACGGCGCGCTGCTCGGGGGAATGCTGGCCGACATGGCGTCATGCGGGTTGGCCGAGCCCGCCCGGCTCGCCAAGTCCTTCCGTACGGCAGCCGACACCGGGGCGTACGGGACGGTGTGGTCGGTATTGGCGGGGGCGTTGCCCGGCCTGCTCTCGCGTACGTCGGCGCGGGGGCTCGGCGAGTTGCTGGGGGTGGCAGTGGACTGCGCGCAGCGCAGCGGAGCGCGGGGCGCGATCGCGAAGGTCTCGGAGGCCGCCGGGCGTGGCGGGGCGAATCAGGTGGTGAAGCAGGCGAAGGCGCTGCGGGAGGTGCTCGCGACGGGTGACTGAGAGCCTGTCGGTTGGCTGAATCACGCGTGATGCGTGGCGGTCGGGGTCTGCCGTCCGGGCATGGTGACGGCCCCGGAATGATCACGTGGTGTGTGCCAGTGTGACAACTCCGAGGCCGTCAGCGGCCCGTGTTATCCGTCCTGGCCCGGCTCGCCTCCGGCTTCCGCACGATCAGTCTGGTGTGGGCCGACGGCGGATACTGCGGCGGCGTGTCCTCGTCGGCGCCTGGTGTCCGTCGCCTGCGGGGGAGTGGCGCCCCTCGTTCAGCAGATCCCGGCTGAAGTACCAGCACACCTTGGCGTCGGAGCCGGTGCAGCCGCACGGGGTCAGCGGGAACGCCAGGCATGCCGCGTACGGAAGGGCCCCGTCGAAGCGGAGCTCCGCTTCGACGAGGACGTCGGGCAGAGGGCTGTCGGGCCGCCGCTGGTCCGCGCCGAGAGCACTCGACCGGCACACGGATCGCATCCCGTGGGTGTGCGGTGGCATGCTCGGATGATTGACCTCGTATACGGAGGGAGTTTGCTGATGATCGTGCCGTCCGCGCTGGAGCGGCGTCCGGGCGGGGCGCGGTGAGGGGCCGGGTGATCGGGGCTGTCGGCGAACCGGGCGCGTGGGAGCGGTTGCTGGTGGTGCTCGTCGACGGTCGGTGCCTGGTGACCGGGGAGCTTTCCGAGCAGGAACGGGCAGAGCTACAGGCGCCGGTCGCCGGTCGGCTTCGGGAGCCACATCCGGGGGCGCGGTCGGTGGTGCGCTGGCTGCATCCGGTGCTGGCCGTCGTCGTCGAGCTGGAGGCCGGGCAAGTGTGCCGTATCGCGTTGCCCGCAGACTGCTGACCCGAGCAATTCACCGGGGGGCCTGCGGGTGCGCTGCGGCGTGCCGTGGCGGCGCGAATACCGTCGGTCAGAGTGGGGCGGCAGGAGGACGTGCCGGGGCACGGCTGAGCCCCCACGATGCCGGGGCCGACGGTGAGGCGGGCCAGACCGTCGACGTCGGTGAGTGAGCGGCGGTGGGCGAACACCGCCCGTTGCCGGTCAGCGCTTGTGCCGCAGAGTAGCCGGCGGAGGAGGAGGCGGCGGTTCGGCCGCCCACGCGGGCGGCGACGCGCCGGCGGGGCCGTCGGTGTGAGGGGTGCGGTAATCGGGGCAGGCGCGGGTCATGGTGAGAATCGGATACACGATGATGACCGAGCAGCGTGGCCCGAGTGATCTGGTCGCGGACGTCGTCCGTGCCGAGCGGGCGGGCTTCGACTTCTCGGTGATCTCGGACCACTACTTCCCCTGGTTGGACGAGCAGGGCCATGCGCCCTATGCGTGGGCGGTGCTCGGCGCCGCCGCGCAGGCGACCTCTCGGATCCCGCTGATGACCTACGTGACCTGCCCCACGTTCCGCTACCACCCCGTCGTGATCGCGCAGAAGGCCGCCACGCTGCAGTTGCTGTCCCAGGGCCGCTTCCGGCTCGGCCTGGGCAGCGGCGAGAACCTCAACGAGCACGTGGTCGGCCGGGGCTGGCCCGCGGTGCCGGTGCGCCAGGCGATGCTCGACGAGGCGGTGCAGATCATCCGAGCGCTGTTCGAGGGCGGGTACGTGAGCACACGAGGCCGGTACTTCGATGTCGAGGGAGCCCGGCTCTGGGACCTGCCCGACCGGCCGCCCCCGATCGGCGTGGCGGTGTCCGGGCCGGGCTCCTGCGCACTGGCGGGCCGGCTGGCCGACCTGGTGATCGCCGTGGAGCCCGACCGGGAACTCATCGCCGGGTTCGCGGAGCACGGCGGCGCCGGGAAACCGGCGGTGGGCCAGCTGCCGGTGTGCTGGGACCCCGACCGCGGCGCCGCCGTACGACGGGCCCACGAGCAGTTCCGCTGGTTCGGCGGCGGCTGGAGGGTCAACGCCGAACTGCCCGGCCCAGCCGGCTTCGCCGCAGCGAGCCGCCTCGTCCGCCCCGACGACGTCGCCGAGGCCATCCCGTGCGGCGACCGGGTCGAGGACTTCGTCGAGGCGGTACGGCCGTTCACCGACGCAGGATTCGGCGAGATCGCCCTCGTCCAGGTCGGCGGCGACAGCCAGCCCGCCTTCCTCGACTGGGCCCAGGCCACCCTGCTGCCGGCGCTGCGCGCGGCGTTCTGAACCCGGCCCGGTAGGCGGGCCACCTGCGGCCGGGGCGGTTCACCCGAACGCCCGGCATCCGGCAGGCGGGCCCTTGCCGGAGTACTGTCCGGTGTCCCGCCGGGCGGCGGGTGGCGGTGAGTCGTCGTAGGTTGCGGGCATGACCAGTGACGAGACGACGATCCCGGCCGTGGGGGTGCGCCCACTGGACGAGGTGTTCGACGCGATCGACACCGCCAACCGGCGTCCGCAGCCCTGGACGGGGTTCGATTACGGGGTTCTGGGGGCCTACCGGTGGGCCGCCGGTGCCCAGGTCGCGGCACCGGTCACCGCCGCCGCCGCGCTCGGGGCCACGGGGCCGTGCCGCGCGCAGCTACTGGCCGAGTGCCAGGCCGCCGCGGTCCGCCTGCGCGACGCGCTGGACGAACGCACGGACGCCGCGTACGCCTTGGGCGCCTACCAGGCGCTGGCCTGGTTGTGCGGCCACCATAAGGACCGCCCCTGACCGGTCACGGACGACCATTGCCCCACCGCGCCGCACGAGGCGACGGTCCGTGCGGCGAACCCACACCGGCGGCGTGGAGAGTGCCAGCGGCACCGCTCCGGGGCCCAGACGGGCCGCTGAAAGCACCGCCCGCAGGCGGGGGAGGACCCGTTGACGAAGAATGACGGTGCACCGGGCCGGGACGAGACGCCCCAGCAACGCGCCGACCGGCTCTGGAACGAGATGCTCCAGGAAGTCCGCGTGTGCCAGACCGGCGCACAGATCCTCTTCGGCTTCCTCATCGGCGTGGCCTTCACCCCACGCTTCGCCACCCTGCCCGACTTCGACAAGAACCTCTACGTCGCCACCGTCGTCCTCGGCGCCGTCGCCACCGGCGCCCTGATCGCACCCGTGGCCTTCCACCGCTTCCTCACCGGCCACGGCATGAAACCCGAACTCATCCACGTCGCCAGCCGCCTCATCGCCACCGGACTCACCACCCTGGCCCTGACCATCGCCGCCGCCCTGCTGCTCCTGCTGCGCACCGCCACCGGCAACCCGGCCGCCGCCTGGGGCCTCAACGCCGCCTGCCTGCTCTGGTTCACCGCCACCTGGCTCGTCCTGCCCCAGGTCGTGCTGCGGCGCACAGCCGCCCGCCAGGCAGCAACGCGCGAGCATGGCGACACCGGCGGTGGTTACGGGCCCTCGCGATGACGCTTCCTGCAGCGCTGGTCCGGCTGGGGCCGCATCCGCTCGCCGCTGCCGGGATGGGACTGGCTCTTCTCGGTCGGGCAGCGGCGGCCCGGGAACCGCTCGGCCGGGTTCTGCGGGGTGTCCTGGTCGCTCATCACCACCGCGGTCCGCCTCGTCGGTAGACGCGTGGCACTGGCGTGGCTCGGCGCTGCCGGCCGCGCCTGCCGAGTCTGGCCGCCCAGGCCCCCGCCGCTGTGTGCATCGCGGGCCCAAGTGGTCGGCTCACCCGGCCGGCGGTATCAGGCCAGTGGGGCGCCCTCGACGGTCAGCCGTTCCACGAGCTGGCCCCGGTGCAGGGCGGCGACGGGTTCGAGGAGGTCGGGGTGGCGCAGCAGGGCGGCGGCCTGGGCGTCGTGGGTGCCGGGGTCGGTGAGGCGTCGCATGGCGCCTCGCCGAAACCGGCGCCCTGAAGTTCCTGTGGATCAGCGCCACCAACCCGGCCGTCTCCCTGCCCGACCTCACCCGGATCCGCGAAATCCTCGCCCGGCCCGGCCTGTTCACCGTGGTGCAGGACATCTTCCCCACCGAGACCACCGCGCTCGCCGACGTCGTGCTGCCGGCCGCGACCTGGGGCGAGAAGACGGGCACCTTCACCAACGCCGACCGCACCGTCCACCTCTCCGAACAGGCCGTCGACCCGCCCGGCCAGGCCAGGGCCGACCTCGACATCTTCCTCGACTTCGCCCGCCGCATGGACCTGCGCGACCGCACCGGCCGCCCGCCGATCACCTGGCACGACGCCCCGTCCGCGTTCGCCGCCTGGCAGCTGTGCAGCGCCGGCCGCCCGTGCGACTACACCGGCCTCAGCTACCAACTGCTGCGCGAACACGGCGGCACCCAGTGGCCGGCCACGCCCGTCCTGCCCTTTGGCACCCAGCGGCTGTACGCCGACGGCCGCTTCTGGGCCCACCCGGACGCCTGCGAGACCTACGGCCGCGACCTCAACACCGGCGAAGCCGCTACCGAAGCCGAGTACCGCGCCCCTCGACCACCACCACTGACCCCGCCCGGCTCCAGTTCCTCGCGGGGTCAGGGCGAGGGAGGGTGATAGGTGTCCGAGAAGGCTCAGGGCTTCGGCCACCCACTCCTGCTGGATGGTCTGCCGGTCGCCTTCCAGGCGCGGTGAGATGACCCGGGTGCCGTGCTGATCGGCGAGGGCGATGAATAATGCCGGTGCCAGCAGGCCACAGGTGAGGGATCCCGCCACCGCCACCGTGCTCCCGGCCGCCTGGAACGCCGCATGAGCTCACGTACCACCCGGCCAGGCCTGCCTCATCCACGAATACCGAGCCGCTCACAAGACCGTGCCCGAGCCGGCACCCGGCCCGGAGCCGGGGCGGTGCGCAAGCACGGCGGCGCTGACCACCTGATGCCAGCCGTTCAACGTGCGCGACTGTTCGGCTGCCCGTTCGGCAAGGCGGTCCAGCTCCACCCGGTCCAGGCGCTCATCGGTGTCAGCGATCGCACGTAGCGCCCGCCACAGCGCGGCTTTGCCCTCGACGCCGGTGCGCAGCGTCTCCAACTCGATCAGGTCGCTGAGCGGCGCCCGGCGTACGACGGTCCCGTTGGGCTTGAGGCGGCCGAGACGCTCACCGGCGAGGCCGAGCCAGGTCCGGTAGCGCCGCACGGGCACGCCGAGCCGGGTCATGATCCTCACCAGAGCGTCACGGTCGTGCTCGATGTCGCGGGCCAGCCGCCGCAGGTCATGCGCGCGGGGGCTGCCGGGGTGAGTACGGGCCATGCGGTCAGCCAGCGCAGCGCCCCCGAAGGCGCCGGTCAGGTGGTCGTTCAGGTAGATGTGCAGGGGCTCGGCCAACGGTTGGGCGGACATCACGCTTCCTCCCGGATCAAGGGCCGGACACCGGGATCGTCGAGCGCGCGGGCGCAGCGGGTCGAAGACGGTGCGGTCATTTCATCGTGCCGCGAGCTGCCGCCAGGCGCTCGCGCACGGACCGCACAGGCGGCGCGGGCTGCGCCCGGCGTTGACCGCGGTAGCCACGCGACAGCCCCCCGGTGCCGTGGTGAGCGGGCCCGCCCGGGTAGGCGCGGGCCGGTGGGGGCGACCGGGACCGGGACCGGGACGGAAAGGAATCGCCATGTTGCTGTTGCTTGGACTCCTGTTGATGACGGCGTCCGGTGCCTTCGCCGGACGCTGATCGCGGACAACCTCTCCGGCGGGCCCGATTACCAGGTGACCGTGCTGGGCAACGACCTGGCGACGCTCGACAGCCTGGGCATCTTCCTGTCCGGTGTGTCCCTCGCCCTGGTCTTCTGCCTGGGCCTGGCCCTGATGACCCGGCGAACCCGGCGCCCCGTCCGGCCGGGCGCGCACGGGGAAACCCGCCCAGCGCCCGCCCAGCCCCTTCCGCCCACCCGTGACGAGGCGACCGTGCCCGCGGGGGAACGTGCCGCCGAGCAGGGTGGCCGGGCCGTCGGCACACCGGATGAGCCCGCCCGGGGCGGTCGGATCCGCCACCTGTTCGGCCACCAGGGGCCGCGAAGCCCACAGACTCTGACTGCACGACGACCACCGGCACCCCCGCAGCGGACGAGGAAGGCGCGACCGCACGACCGGCTCACGGCTGTCCTCCATGCGTCCGTCCCCCGACGAGCCGCGGGCGCGGCTGCTGTTCGCCGGCCGCGGGACCTGCCGGGAGGTGCGGCGACGATGACGGCGCCGGCCGGCCCCCGCCTGTTCTCCCGGGTGGTCCTCGCGCCGCTGCTGGTGTCCAACGCCGTCTCCTACAGCACCGTCGGGACGGGTGCCGGCCGTCCGGTCCTGGCTGATCGGCGTCGGCTCCACCGTCTACGGCGGCGCGCTGGTCGGGAACGCCGTGGCCCGTAGGACCGATCAGGCCGGATGGCCCGGCTCGATGTCTGCCACGTCCCGGGAAGACAACACCGGGGCCGCCCCCGGCGGGGTGTGGACCACGACCGGGGCGAGCAGCAGCCCGGTGTGGTCCCCCCAGCCGGCACGGTCCAGGATCCGGCCGACGAACCAGGCCGGTGCCTCGGCGAGGACCGGCGCGCCGTGCGGGCCCTGGTACCACGCGACCCGGGCGAACGTGTCGGTGTCGTCGCCGGTCCGGCCCCCGAACGGCTCTGCCAGCCGGTGGTCGGGCGGAAGCAGGTGGACGGCGAGAACCTCCACCGCCAGGGCGACGGCATGGGTGTGGTTCGCCTTCGACGCCCACACCACGAACCGCGCGGGACGGATCGAGCACTGTCCGGCGAACCCGACCAGGCAGCCGGCCGGCTCGCGCCCGGCGGCGGTCACCACGTACACGGGGTAGTCCAGCAGGGCGGCGAAGTCGTCGAAGTCGTTCTCGGCCGGTGCCCCACGTCCGGGCCCGTTCGACGGCCGCTCAGCGGTGCGGCCGTTCGAGTCTCCCCGCCGGTCGGTCGACTTCACCGGATCGGCCATGACGGGCCTCCTACGCTCGCCGTACGCGGGTCGCCCCGCGCGTACCCTCTTCTCCCGCGACCACACCGGGCCCTCGTCCTCGCGCACGGCGCAGCGTGATGTCCCCGTCCGTCCATCACGTCCCGGGGCCGGAGGGCCGGTCGTCGTCGCCCTCCGCCCCGCCCACGCCTTCACCTCCGTCCTCGTCGTGGAAGGAGACGTCGACGTGCTGTTCGGGGCGGCGTTCCTCCTGCCTGGCGACGGACGACAGCACGTCCTCGTCGGCGTCGGTGAGCGGGGGCTGCAGGATGCTGCGCGGCCACAGCCGACGGGCGAGCACGACGTTCGTCTCGGCCGCGTAGACGGTGATCTGGGCGGCCAGGTAGAGCCAGGAGAGCAGGCCGATCACCGTGGCGAAGAAGCCGTAGACCTGGCCGGCGTGGCGCAGTTCGTGGGTGACCAGCAGGGCGCCGAACGCCTGGAGGAGGGTGAACAGCGGGCCGGCCAGCGCGCACCCCGGCCACAGCGCCCTGACGGGAACCTCCTTGGGCGTGAGCACCCGGAAGCAGGCCAGGCACACCGTGGCATTCAGCAGCGCCGAGATCAGCAGCCCCCCGACGCGGGCGAGCGGCCCGCCCAAGGCGGTGCCGACCAGTGAGGCGGCGGCCGTGGTGAGCAGCAGCCCGGCAGTGAGGACGGCGAAGAGCAACAGGCTGCGCACCAGCCGCGGCCAGTAGCCGGGCCGCCGCACTCCCGGGACGTTCCAGATCTCGGCCATGGCGTGCTGGAGCACCTGCGCGATGCCGAGTGCCCCGTACAGCAGCCCGAGGACGCCGATGACCAGGGCAAGGCCGCTGCCCTGGAGGGAGTGCACGTTCTGACGCAGCTGGTCGCCGATGATGGGGAAGTCGGCGAGCGCGGAGTCGAGCACCGACTGCTGGGCACCGGGGTGGCCGTGCAGGACGAACCCGAGTGCGGTGCTGAGCAGGAGCAGCAGCGGGATCAGCGCCACGAAGCCGTAGTACGTGATGAGGGCGGCGAGCAGCCCTCCACGGTCGTCGCCGTACTTCTTGACGACACCGACGACCAGACCGGGAACGCGGTGGCGCTGCTGGAAGCGGTCGAGGGCGCGCAGGGTTCGTTCGATCGGGTTCACGCCGACGCGTCTGCCCGTGGTGCGCGGGCCGACACCCCGGCGCCGCCCCGCGACGGCCCGCACCCGTGAGAAATCCGAACGTTAGACACGACCGAACCAGGGCAGCCGCTCAGCGCCAGGGACGACGATCGCGTGGAGGCGGGCACGATGGAGCGGAGGGAACAGGCGGCACAGCCCGGGATCGGGAGCGAACCGCGCCGTGACCATGGGCCGGCAGCCCTGCTGCGCAGGTTCGGCTCGGCCTCCGAATCCGACCTGGGCACCGCCGTCGCGGTGTGGTGCGCCTGCACCGAGGGCCGCGGGAGCGGGCGGTGAGCGGGCTCCCGGAGCCGCGCGGGCCGCTGTCCGAGGCGGTGCTGGGCCTGCTGACCGCCGGGCCGCCCGGTGCGGCCCGGTTCCTGGCACCGCCCGAGCCCGCCACCGATCCCTGGGGCGAGGACCACCAGCTCGCCCTCCACCTCTGCTACGAGCTCCACGACCGTGGGCTGCCCGGAGTCCACCCGGGCTGGGAGTGGGAACCCGAACTGCTCTCCTACAGGCGAGAGCTGGAACGGCCGTTCCTCGCCGCGGTGCGCGCCGAGGCGGAGCCTGTCCGGCCGCTGCGCCAGGCCCTGGAACGGCTCCTGGCGGAGCCCCTGGACGGCGCCGGCCCGTCGCACTACCTGCTGGCCGAGGGCGCACGATGGCACGCCCGTGAGTACCTGGTGCACCGTTCGGTCTACCACCTCAAGGAAGCCGACCCGCAGCTGTGGATGCTGCCACGGCTCCACGGTCCCGCCCAGGCGGTGCTGATGACGGTGGCCTACGACGAGTACGGCGCCGGCCGGCCCGACCGCGCCCACTGCCTGCTGTTCGCACGGATGATGGCCGACTTCGGCCTCGATCCGGAATACCGGCACTACCTCGACCTCGTCCCCGCGCCCGCGCTCGCGGTGGTCAACCTGATGACACTGTTCGGCCTGCACCGTGCGCTGCGCGGCGCCGCCGTCGGACACTTCGCCACCGTCGAGATCACCTCCTCGCCCGGCTCCGCCCGCCTGGCCGCAGCCCTGCAGCGCCTCGGCGCAGGACCGGACGGCACGCTGTTCTACCGCGAGCACATCGAAGCCGACGCAGTCCACGAGCAACTGGTCCGACGCGGTGTGATCGAAGAACTGATCACTGCTGAACCCGAGTTGGAGGCCGACATCGCGTTCGGCATCGCGGCCGCCGAGGTCGTCGACAGCCGGTTCGCCGACCACCTGCTCGGCCGGTGGCGGACCGGCCGAAGCTCGCTGCGCTCACCGCTGCCCGACGGCCGGATCTGAAGCCCGCTCCGGCCGCGCGCGGCGCCGGTGACTGGTGTCGCAGAACGGATAGCGACGGCTGCGCCGGCATGCGCACAGCGCCACCACCGGGCGGTCGCAGCGGCGCACAGTCCCGTCCGGCAGGACCACCTCCACCGGACCCTCGACCAGCAGCGGCCCGCCCGGCACGATGACCACCCGGGTCGCGGCCCTGTCAGTGCTCCCGGACACCGCGCACCACCACCAACTCCTCCTCGCGTTCGCCGGGCCGGATCAGCCCCCGCCGCTCGAACAGTGCGGCGCGCGCCGTCATGACCGGCCCGAAGGCCTGCCAGCGCCGGGCCACCACGGCCACCCGCAGTCCCGCCGACCGCAGCGCGGCCAGCGTCGCCGGGACACCGGCGAGTGAGGACTGCACCAGCAGCAGTCTCCCGCCCCTGGCCAGCAGCCGCGGCGCCTCCCGGCAGATCCGGTCCAGCAGCAGCCGCCCGTCCGCACCGGCGTCCCAGGCCAGAGCGGGCCCGCGGCCGGGCCGCGCCACGTCGTCGCCGGTGGGGACGTACGGCGGGTTGGCGGTGATCAGGTCGAAGCGCCGGCCGGCGACCGGGGCCCCCAGATCGCCGCGGCACAGCCGCACCCTGCGGCGGTTCAGCCTCGCGTTCACCCAGGCGGTCGCCACCGCCAGGGCCGACAGGTCCACGGCGGTGACCCGCGCGCCCGTCCCGGCTGCGGCGAGGGCGACCGCACCGGTCCCGGTGCCGAGGTCCAGCACCCGGCTGGCGGCGTCCAGCACCTCGCGGCGCAGGCAGGCGAGCAGAAGCTCGGTGTCGCCCTGAGGCGCGTAGACTCCCGGCGCTCTGATCAACAGCATGCCGGGCGGCTGCCCGGATCGACGGCGCCCACACCTCGAACACCGGCCGGCACCGCGGGTGGCCGCCGCGGCCGCACTCCGCCGACCACGGACGCTCGCATGCCCCCGGTCCGGGTGGTGCGACGGGCGGACGTGCCGGGCGCGAACAGCGACCCGGTGGGACCGGTCAGGTCGGCTCGGTCAGCCGGATCTCCAGGTGTCCGGAGAGCACCCGGGTCTCGAACACCGGCTGCGGGGCGGTGGCCGGTCCGTGCACCACCTCGCCGTCCCGCAGCCGGAACTCGCTGCCGTGCCATGGACAGCGCAGGCAGCCGTCCATCAGCGTGCCCTCCGAGAGCGGCCCGGAGAGGTGGGCGCAGCGGTCCGCGAGCACATGGCAGTCGTCCCCGTCGCGAACCACCACCACGGCCAGTTCGCCGACCATGCGGCGGACCGGTTCGGCGGGCGGGAAGTCGTCGACCACGCCCAGCCCGACCCAGTCCGACGGCGCCAGCGGGGGCACCGCCGCCGCGCGGTTCGGACCGGCGGCCTGCCGATAGGACAGGTGCCCGCCGAGCGCGGCGCCCGCCGAGACGGCGGCCAGCCCCGCCAGGCCCAGCAGTCGGCCGTGCATCCGCCGACCACGGCAGCGGGCCGCCAGCGAGGCGCCGTACAGCAGTACGCCGGTCGTGTTGACGCCGGCGTGGACCAGCCCGGTGCGTCGGCGCGGCGGGTCGAGCCGGGCCCAGTCGACCCAGCCCGCGAGCGCGGTGGGGCCGGCGGCCAGCAGGCCCGCCGCCACCAGACGGTCGGCGCCGCGGTGCGCGGCGGGAGTCCAGTCCAGCAGCCCGGCGGAGAGCCAGCAGCCGAGCGGGAACTGGACCAGTGCGGGGTGCAGCGGGTGCCCGAGCCACACGCCGTGCAGGGCGTCGCGGTACGGCCCGAGCGGCAGCCCGGCCACCGCGCCGGCGAGCGGTTCGGCGGCTGTGTCGAGGAACTCCCAACGGGCCGGCGCGTCGAGCGCGCGGCGCAGCCGCCGGGACCACGGGTGAGTGTGCAGTGAGGAGTCCATGCCGGGCGCCTAGCCGGGCCCGCGTCCGCCAAACCTGCTTCCCTGACGAGTGCGCAGCCCCCATGCCACCCACCGGCCGGGCCCCGCGGGATGAACGTGGCGGTGCTTAGGGCGCGGCGCATCGGGAAGGCGCGCGGGCGGGCCGGGAAGGCCCCGGCCGCCAAACCCCGCGAGGAGGCCCAGATGAGCACGGTGAAGGAGACGGTCGACGTCGACGTCCCGCTGCACACCGCGTACAACCAGTGGACCCTGTTCGAGGAGTTCCCGCGCTTCATGGAAGGCGTCGAGGCCGTGACCCAGCTGGATGATCGCCACAATCACTGGCGGACCAGCATCGGCGGTGTCACCCGCGAGTTCGACACCGAGATCGTCGACCAGCTGCCCGACGAGCGGATCGCCTGGCGGACGACGGACGGCGACGTGCGCCAGAAGGGCGTCGTGACCTTCCAGCGGCTGGACGACCGGCACACCCGGGTCAACCTGGCCATCGACTTCCAGCCCGAGGGCATGGCCGAGAGGGCCGGCGACATGCTGGGCATGGTCGACCGGAGGGTCAAGGGGGACCTGCGGCGCTTCAAGGACTTCATCGAGCACGAGGGCCGGGAGGAGGGCGGCTGGCGCGGCCGGATCACCCCTGGCTGAGCGTCCGTCGTCGACCGCACCCCCTGGCCGCGGCCCCGGTCCGAGTGGCCGGGGCCGCCGCACGGCCACGCCCGTCGACGGGATGCGCTTCACGAGCGTCCGCAGGACTCCGAGCCGAGCCCCCCGTTCACCACCCGAGCCGAGCCCCGCAGGGCCCGGCTCGGAGGGTGAGTGGATGGGTCACCATCGGTGTGGGGTGGGCCCTGGCCGGTGGCGACCAGTCAGCCGTAGGTGACGGTGGTGAGGGGGACAGCGGCGGTCGCTGCACGCCGGCATCCGGTGAGAAACCGGCTGACGAGGGTGGCGGGGCACCAGGCGGAACACCGCCAGGAGAGACAGGCGACTGATCGGGTGCGGCACGGGATCGAAGCCGCGGTGCGATTCCCGCGGCCTGTTCGCCGTGGCGTGTGGGCGGTGCGTGGGGCTGGCCGAGCGGATGATGCCGACTCTGACGGCATGCTCGCGCGAGGGGGCCGGACGGCTCAGTCCTTCCGGCCATGGAAGACCGAGCCGACCCACAGCGTGGCTGCGTATCCGTGCGTAGCCGGGCTGGTGGATCCATCAGAGTGCCAGTCAAACGCTCGTGCTGTGGGTCGTCCAGCGGCATGGCGCCCGGAATGTGATACCCGCAGGCGGGCAAGGTCGGGGTTGTCTAGAAAGCGGGGCGGCGAGCCGCCACGAGGCCGGATCCAGGGGCCTGCACAACGTGCAGTCCTGCGGCTTCGAGCTCCTCGGTGAGACGCTCGGGCGGGGCCGGCCACATGTCGAACGCCTCCCGAGCCTCGCGCAGCAGCTCCTGCCCGCGTTGGACGCGGTAGGTGAAGACCACGCGCAGGATGCCGCGGTCGGGTCGGCGGGTGACGTCGGCGCTGTACAGGTCGGGGCCCACCCGCACCGGACCGAGCCGTCCCATCGTCTCGCACCCACCGGTCAGGTCGGCGGGTGGCGGATCGAACAGGAGCAGGCCGCCCGGCAGGAGGGCGGCCGAGATCGCCCTCCAGGTGGCGCGCCTCGTCGGGGGATCCAGGCAGGCGATCACGTTGGAGGCGACGGCGAGGTCCGCCACGGCCGTCAGGCCTGCCGCCGCGAGGGGCTCGGGGTGCACGGTGACGCGGGCGCGCTGGTCCGCCCCGAGGTGGGCCAGGCGCGACAGCAGGGCGGCGCGCATGGCCGGGGCCGGTTCGACGGCGTGGACGGGCACGCTGGAGGCGCGCAGCAGGACCTCGGTGACGATGCCGGTGCCGGCGCCGACATCCAGGACCGCGTGGCGGGCCCGGGTGGCGGCCGGGGCGAAGCGCCGCTCGGCCAGACGGCGGTCGGTCTCGGCCTGCAGGAGGTCGTAGAACTCCGCGGAGACCGCGTAGCCGCCGGTGTCGCCCACGTCCGGGCGGCTAACCGGGCTGCGTCGTGTAGCGGGTCGGGTCTCCGAGAGCGCTGCTGTCGAGGCGGGTGAGGAGTTCGCTGACGTCGCGGTGGACTTCGAGGGCTCCGGCCGTTCGCAGAGCCCGTTCGCCGAAGCCGCCGGACAGTACCGCCACGCACGCGACTTCGGCCCCGGCGGCGGCCTGGACGTCCCAGGGGGTGTCGCCGATGAACAGCGCCTGGTCCGGCTTGGCGCCGGACTCGGCCAGGGCGGCGTGGACGAGGTCGGGGGCGGGCTTGCTGGCCTCGACGTCGTCGGCGCTGGTGGCATGGTCGATCGCGTCGTCGGCGTCCAGCGCGCGTCGCATCACCTGAAGGTCGCGTGCTGAGGCGGAGGAGGCGAGGGTGATCGTCCAGCCGCGCCGTTTCAGTTCCCGCAGCAGGCCGCCGGCGCCGTCGAAGGCGCGCAGGCGCGGCCAGAAGCGGGCGAAGAGCGCCTGGTGTGCCGCGCTGATCGCCTCATCCTGCTCGCGGTCGCGGTCCTCACCCAGCAGGTGGTCGAGGAGCTGGTCGCCGCCCATGCCGATCGCCCCGTGAATGCGGGCCATCGCCGGGGTGTGGCCGAACTGGCCGAGCGCCTCGGCCCAGGCGACGGTGTGGCAGTAGCTGGTGTCGAGCAGTGTGCCGTCGACATCGAACAGTGCTGCGGCCGGCATCGAGGCCTCCTTCGTTCACGCCCTGGGTAGGTCCACCCTGTCGACGCTACGACCCGACAACCGGCCACGCACGCGGCGCCGGACCGTTTGCCTCGCCGTCTCCGGGAAACCCGGAGCAGCATGGAACCTATGGAAGCTGCATGCCGCACCGTCGTCATCACCGGGGCCAGCGGCGGCATCGGCCGCGCCTGCGCCGAGGCATTCGCCGCCCACGGGGACCGGCTCGCGCTGATCGCCCGCGGCCGGACCGGCCTCGAGGCGGCCGCGCGGGAGGCCAAGCTGGCCGGCGCCGCCGAGGTCATCGCCATCGAGGCCGACGTCGCCGACACGGACGCGGTGGAAGCCGACGCCGAACGGGCCGAGAGAGCGCCTACAGCGGCGCCAAGCACGCCATCCAGGGCGTCAACGAGGCGCTGCGCTGCGAACTGCTCGCCTCCGGCGCGCGGGTGCGGACCACGATGGTGCGGATGCCGGCCGTCAATACCCCGCAGTTCGACTGGGTCCGTTCCCGACTGCCCAACCGGGCGCAGCCGGTGCCGCCGATCTACCAGCCCGAGGTCGCCGCCTGTGCCGTGCTGTACGCGGCCGACCACCCCGGGCGGCGCGAGTACTGGGTCGGCGGCAGCACGGTGGCCACCCTGGTGGCGAACGCCGTCGTGCCCGGGCTGCTGGACCGCTACCCGGCCCGCACCGGCTTCGGCTCCCAGCAGGAAGACCGCCGGCGCCGCGCCACAGACCCGGACAACCTGTTCGAGCCGGTCGATGCCCGGCGGGACTTCGGGGCGCACGGCCGGTTCGACGACCGGGCCCGGGACCGCAGCCCCCAGCAGCAGGTGGCGCACGCCTTCGGCGCCCTCGCCGACGCGGGGCGTCGCGCGGCCGGACGGGTGCAAGCCGGTTTGCCCGGCGCCGGTGGCGGGTTCCTCTCACGGATGCGGGGAACACGCGCCCCGGAGTCGTCGGAAAGGAGTGTCTGATCATGCCTCGCGGATCGACTCCCAAACGGGAGCGGCAGTACGAGCACATCAAGGACAGCGCGCTGGAGCGCGGTGAGAGCGAGAAGCGCGCCAAGGAGATCGCCGCGCGCACCGTGAACAAGGAGAGGGCCCGGCACGGGGAGTCGAAGACCGCCAGCCGCAGCTCGGTGAAGGACATCTCGTCCTCCCGTCGAGGTGGTCTGCGTTCGCACAGCGGCTCGCAGGGTCCCACGTACGAGCAGTTGTACAACGAGGCCAAGCAGCGCAACGTCCACGGCCGCTCGAAGATGAACAAGAAGGAACTCGAACACGCCCTGGGCCGATAGGAGCTGGTGACCGTGGGTACCGTTCCCGTACCGCCCGACCCCGACACCAACCCCCTGCCACCGACCGAGCCCCCGCGGCCGCCCGGTCCGCCGGAGCCGGTCGAGCCTCCGGTGCCGCCGGATCCGCCCGCGCCTCCCGGCTCGCCCGAGCCTCCGCCCGAACCGCCCGCCCCGCCCGCCCCGCGCGAGCCGACGGAACCGGCTCCGCCGGAACCCGGGCACCCCCGCCCGCCGGAGCCTCCCGATTGACCTGGAGCCCATGACACGGCTGGGCCCTGGATGGCGCGTGGACGCGCCGCCTGCGTCGCGGTGTCGCCAGGCGGCCGGCAATCGAACAACGGCCTGGGGAACGGCATCGCCCGCATCTACCGGACCGTCTTCTCCGGCCCCGGCGGCATCCCCCACCAGGCCTTCCGCACCACCTTCACCGCCCTCGGCCTTCTCACCGCCCTGCTCGGGGCCCTGATGTGCTGGCAGCAGCGCCACCTCAAGCGCCTGCTCGCGTTCTCCACCATCAGCCACGTCGGCCTGTTCCTCATCGCCGTCGCCCTGCTCACCCCCGACGGCGCCACCGGCACCGCGGTGTACGTCGCCGCGCACGGCCTGGTGAAGGCCGCACTGTTCGCCCTCACGGGCGTCCTGCTGGACCGCTACGGCTCCGTCGACGAGCACGGCCCGCACGGCAAGGCACGTGACCTGCGCACAGTCGGCGTGCTGTTCGTGGCCGGCGCCCTGGCCCTGGCCGGGATGCCGCCGTTCGG
This sequence comes from Kitasatospora sp. NPDC041917, assembly GCF_055589745.1. Lineage (NCBI taxonomy): Bacteria > Bacillati > Actinomycetota > Actinomycetes > Kitasatosporales > Streptomycetaceae > Kitasatospora > Kitasatospora sp. NPDC041917. The sequence goes on from NZ_JBVJBI010000027.1 coordinate 88,895, forward strand.
CACGGGCCTCGGCAAGGCCCTGAGCGAGGACGCCGCGGCCGGTGGCAGCCGTGGCTGCCCGCCGTGTTCGTCGCCGCCTCCGCCGTCACCGGCGCCGCCGCTCTCCGCGCGGCCCTGCGGATCTTCTTCGGCATCGGCCCCGCCCCGCGCAGTCGACCGGACCAGGACGAGACCACCGGCGAGGGCGAGGAACCCGAGATCCGTTCCCCGCAGCGCACCCTGCCGCGCGCCATGACGATCGTCCTGCCCGCAGAACGGACACCGTGACTGCCGGCCCGCGCTCCCGGCGTGCGGCGTACGGTGGGGCAGGCGGCCAGAGGCCGATGGCGCCCCGAGAACCCGGCGCCCCCGTGCGGGGTGTGCGGGCCCGCAGGTGTGGCGGGCGGCCCGCCGAGGTGAGCGTGGCCAAAGAAAGGGCGCGAGGCCCGCGCCTGGACAGCCGGGCGCGCACCCGGGCAGGCTGGAGGCAGTGCCCGGGCGCCCGAGCCACGAGAGGTGGTGGCCATGTCCGTTCACCGGCGCTACGCGGTGACGCTGCCCGGACCTGTCGGCGCGCACGCCCGGCCCACGGTGCTCCCGGTGCACCTGAGCGAAGACGTCGCCCCGAGCGGTGGCCACGTCTGGACGGACGCCTCCGGCCAGTGGCGGATGCGGATCGACGGCGACGTGGCGACCGTACTGTCCGCGCCCGCCGCATACGACGGCCGCCACCCCTGCCTGGACGCCGTCCCGATGCCCTGAGCGGGCGACCCCTGTGGGCAAGGCAGCAGTGTCTGGAACCTGATGGTTCGGGACTCCGGCGGCCCGTCCGGGCACACCGTGGCGATTTGGCGAAAAGCAGACGGGCTCGAACGGCCGCTCGCCGGTCCGCGCTCCGGTGGGTTGGCGGGGTGCGCAGGTTCGCGTATGGCGCGGTGGACGAGGCCGTCGACATCTTCCGGCGCGGCCGGTGGTTCCGGCCCGGACAGCAGCCCGCGACATCCCGCCCCCGGTCCGGTCGGTCCGTCGGCGGCCGGCGTTGGTCCAGCGGGCGCGACACCCGGCCGGCTCCGCAGCACGGCCGCGCCCGCGGTCGGGTCACCCGGGGAGTGGTGACGAGCCCTGGCCTTGGAAACGGGCCGTCGCGGAGGTCCCGGCCGACGAGGTGAGCCGGTCGATTGGGCATGCGCGGTCGCCGCCACGTCATGGTTGGCGGTTCAGGCCGCGATTGGGGTGAGGTCGGCGCGGCCGAAGAGCAGGGCCCAGCCGTGGGGCAGTTGGTGAAGGATGCGGTCGGTGAGGTGGTCGTCGGCGAGGTCGGTCAGGGCGGCCAGGACAGTGGAGGTGTCCCAGCGGGCTGCGGCGAGGGTGGTGCCGAGGGCGTCGGCGACGGCTTCGACGAAGGCGGGGGCCGAGACCGGTTGGGGCAGGGGGATCTGGGAAGCGAAGACAGCGCGCGCCCGCTCGGGGAGTGCGGTGGCGAGGTCGCAGCGTTCGTCGCCGGTGAGCTGGGAGCCGAGCAGCGCCAGGACGGCGGCGAGGGCGCGTTCGGCTTCGTCGTCGCTGGGGTAGCGGCCGAGGGTGCGGACCTGCTGGATCAGGTGGCGGTGCCGGGTCATGGGGGTGGCCTTCCAGGCGTGGGCCGCCGCGCCGGGGCGGCCGTGATGGGGGTCAGGGGTGTTGTCCGGCGGCGGGGCGGCCGAAGAGCACGTCGTAGCCGGGCGGCAGTTGGAGCAGGACCTGTTCCATGAGCTGGTCGCCGGCGGCGTCGGCGACGGTGGACAGGACGGCGCCGATGTCCCACAAGGCGGTGGTTTCGGTGGCGCCTTCGATCCAGGCGGCGGTGGCGCGCACGAACCGTTCGGGGCTGAGCGGTTCGGTGGCCTGCAGCGGGTTGAGCAGGACCAGGGCGAGCGTCTCGGGCAGGCGGGCCGCAAGGTCCGAGCGCACGGCGCCGACCAGGTGTGCGCCGAGCAGGGCCAGGACGACGTGCGCGCAGTGTTCGGCTTCCTGGGCTGTGTCGTATTCGCCGCGTTCCCGGACCTGGTCCAGGAACGCCTCCCAGTGCAGTGTCATGGCGGGTTCCTCCCTCCGATCGGCGGCGGACGCCGGGTCTGGGCCGTGCGGCCGGGCGGGCACGGCGCCGGGGCCGGCCAGGTCGTCAGGCCGGTCAGTTCGAGGAGCCGGGCCACCGGGCGGGAGATGCCGCGCAGGGCCAGGTGCCCCCCGTTTCGGTCGGCCTGGTTGCGGGCCTCCAGCAGGACATTCAGTCCCGAGCAGTCCATGAACGTCACCTGTGACAGGTCGAGCACCACCTGCCGGTGGTCCACCAGCGCGCGGGACAGCTCGCGGCGCAGGTCCGCGGCGGTGTCGAGGTCGATCTCGCCGCACACCCTCACCGTGAACTGTGGTGCCGGGGTGGTCATGGGGCGGCTCGCTGTCCGTTGGTCCCGCGGGGCGCGGGCGTGTCCGGAAGGTCAGGCCAGGGCCGGGGTGTCCCGTGCCGCGCCGCCGGGGGGATTGCGGGGCGGCACGGGACGGCTCGGGGAGAGGTCAGGCCTGGATCTGCTTGTGGCCGTCGCCGTGGGCGATGGCGATCTTGCGGGGCTTGGCCTTCTCGGCGACCGGGATCTTCAGGGTCAGCACGCCGGCGTCGTAGTCGGCGGTGATCCCCTCCGGGTCGAGGGTGTCGGAGAGCATGACCTGCCGGGAGAACACACCGAGCGGGCGCTCGGACAGCTCCCACTTCACGTCGTCACCCTGTCGGTGCGGACGGCGCTCGGCCTTGACGGTCACCATGTTCCGCTCGACGTCGATGTCGAGCGCCCGCGGGTCCACCCCGGGCAGGTCGAAGCAGATCACGTACTCCTCGCCCGCGCGGTAGGCGTCCATCGGCATCGGCGTCGGCCGCGACCAGGTACCGGTCGTGTTGAGGAACTGCTGGGTCAGCCGGTCCAGCTCGCGGAACGGGTCAGTGCGCAGCAGCATCGCGAAACACCTCCATTGATCGTTGGGTGCCAGTGCGCTTCACCTGACACCGTTGTAGCACGTCATCCATCCGATGACAATTGCTGCGCGTCGTCCGTAGAATGACCGCATGAGCGCAAAGCCCCCGAAGCCCGCAGCCAGGCCCGAGCCGGTCTCCTTCCTCGCCGCCGCCGCGGCGCTCGCGGCCATCGACGACGCCGTGCGCACGGCCGGGGAACCCGGCCGTCCCGCAGGCCACGGCGTACCGGGAGGCGGTGCCGAGCAGGCCTTGGCCGCCCTCGTGCTGCTGCGGGAGGTGCGTACCCAGCTCGCCGACTGGGAGGCCCCGATGGTCGAGGCCGCCCGCGCCGCAGGCGCCACCTGGGCCGACCTCGCCCAACCCATGGGCGTCGCCAGCCGCCAGGCCGCCGAGAACCGCTACCTGCGCCTGCGCCCCGCCCGCACCACCACCGACACCACCGACGCCACCGCTACCGGCGCGGAACGGGTCAAGGCCGTGCGCGACCGCCGTGCCGCCGACCGCGCCGTCGACGCCTGGGCCCGCGACCACGCCGCCGGCCTGCGCGTCCTGGCCGCCCGGATCGCCGCCGCCCCCGGCCACACCCCCGAAGCCGGGCCCGCCCTGGACGCCCTCAGCACCGCCCTCGGCGCCACCGACCCGGCCGACCTCATAGCGCCCCTGACCGGTATGCGCCCCCACCTCGGTGACGCCCATCCCGACCTCGCCGCCCGCCTCGACGACCTCACCGACCGCACCGACCGCCTCCGCCATGACAGTGACCAACGACGCGCCTGACCACTCGACCCCGGCCCTGGCCCAGGACCGGTGGCAGCACATCGAGGACCGCCTCACCGCCATCGAACTGCGGATCCGCGAACAGAGCACCGCGGCCCGCACCGTCCTCGACACCCGCCTCGCCCGCCTCGACGCCCTGCGCCGCCGGCTCGCCACCCAGCCCTGGCCCCCGCAGGGCCCCGACACCCCCGGCGGCCCGGCCCGCCACCCGTGCCCGTCCGCGGGAGAGGCTCGTTGAACCGCGCGCCTGCCCGCGGTCAGCAGGCCGGCGGCACGCGGCGTCGATCCCCCCGGCCCGCGTACCGCCTCGCGCCGCCGTCCGCCCCGCCCAGGCGGTCCCCTCAGGACGGCCCGCGCCTCATCGGCATGCCGCGAGCATAAAACCCCTGAAACCGGGCAAAGGTGCATGATCAGACAGTGGGATTCGCGCACTGACGGATGGACGGAGCAATCGATGGGTGACCTGTCGAACAAGATGCAGAACGTGACCGGCAAGGCCAAGGAGAAGGTCGGGGACCTGACCGGTGACCAGGAGCTGAAGGGCGACGGGCAGGCCGACCAGGCGGAGTCGAAGCTCAAGCAGGCCGCCGCGGACGTCAAGGACGGCGTGCGCGACGTCGCCGACCGTGTGAAGGGCGCTCTGAAGCGCGACAAGTGAGAAAGGCGGAACCGCGATGGCACTGTTTCTGTTCATCGTCCTGATCGCCGTGGTGTTCGGCTTCGTCGGCGCCCTCGTGAAGGGCCTGCTGTGGCTGCTCGTGATCGGGATCGTCCTGTTCCTCGCCGCCCTGGTGTTCGGCGGCATGCGTCTGGGCGGCCGGCGCTCAGGGCGCAGGTAGGGAAGGCGGAACATGCGCCGTGACGCTGTAGGTGCGTACTTGGCGGACCGCGATGACGTCGCGCTGCAGGCTGTGCTGGACAGCCTCCCCAAGGCCGTCCAGATGGCCACGAGGCGGTACCTCAAGGACGAGTGCCCGCCGGAGATGAGGGCTTTCAGCAGCTTCGGGCCGATCGAGATCGTCCGCGAGGCTGTCCACTTCAGCCGGATCGACGACGAGCTCGAAGACCATCTCGAGGGCGCTTACGCGATCGGCCTCGGAATCCGCATGTCGAACGAGCGCGGCAGCGACGGCAACGTCGACTGGGTGGTCCAGCTCCGCAATGACGAGGTGTCGGTGCCGGCCAGCGCCGAGCCACGTTCGTGGGAACTCCTTGCCGGGGTCGACCTCCTGAACACCTGGACGAGCAAGGAGCCGCATCCCGGTCTCACGCTCGTCCGTGCTGTACTCGGCGTGGCGGCCGGTGCGAGCGCCGAGGGGCGCTGAGTGAGGGTGCACACGCGGCTGCACAGCCGTCGTGACGTCGACTACGAGGGCAGCGGTACCTCGGAGTTCGTCGTGGACGTCGTCGACGCGCCGATCCCGCAGCAGGACCCCGAAGGCTAGACCATAAACGACGCCGCGTCATCCGCTGGGGGTGCTGGGCCCCGCTGGCGGGTGACGCGGCGACGTGCGGGTGCGGGCGGGTGGCACGCCTGCAGGAGGTCTCCATTCGCCGAATGCTTGCCAGCTGGAGGCAGTCCGACCAGGAGTTCTGTCCGGCCGAGCCGGGCGGGACCGGCGACTGCTCCCAAGCCCGCTCGGATGCTCGGAGCGCGCACTTCCGGATCATGGCCATGAGCGGCGGTGCGTCCGGGTTCGGCTGGACCTCGTTGACGGCTGAGTAGCCCCAGGATTCGTACAGCGCGAGCACTTTGCCGTCGCCGGCGGCGGGGTTCACCATCAGGGTGATCCGCTCTTCGGGGCGGCTGCCCGCGAGGCTCTCGTGGATGCGGCGGGCGGCGCCCGTGCCGCGCCACGGTGTGCGGACGCCGAGTTCCTTGAGGGCGAAGACCGGGCTGGTGGTGAGGTCGGGATCCATCGGCTTGGACATCCGGGTCCACCAGCGCTCGCCGGAGCGGATGGTGTTGCCGTAGGCGTAGCCGATCGGCTGGTCCTTGTCGTAGCCGATGACGGTCTCGAAGCCGGGCTCGCCGCCGTGGCGGTCGAGGCGTTCGGCGAACGTGGCGACGGCGTAGTTGGGGAGGTGGAGCAGCGGCGCTCGGACGTCCGCGTAGAGGTCGATCAGCCATGCCGGCGACCCGTGGGTGCGCGGCCAACCCCGCCGGGATCGCCATGGCGGTGGTGACGGCGGGTTCGAGGTCGCCCTGGCCGAGCTGGGCACGGGCGAGGCGGGCGTTGGTGATCCCTCGGGCCGAAGACGTCGTAGGCGTAGTGGACCGTCTGGGCGGCGATGTCGCCGACGGCCGAGCGATTGTCGTCGGTCACCGCGCCGGTGACGGGGTTGTGGACCGCCTGGCAGGTGTAGGTGAACGGGGTGGTGCCCTGGCCGATCTCGGTGCCGGGGATCGTGGTGGTGGTCTTGCTGGGGTGGTAGGCGGTGTCGTACGCCAGCACGGAGGTGGTGCAGGCGATGCCGCCCGCCCCCCGTCGACGTAGCGGGTCGAGGTGGGGGGCTCGCCCCGAGTTCGTGGCGGCACCGGACGGGATCTGGCGGGAGCCGGGGGTGACGCGAACTCCGGGCCCGGAGCGGTCCGCCGGAACGGACGGTCGACCCGCCCCACGGTGCGCGCGCGGGCCTCCCGCTGCTCCGCGACCCGCCCGCTCCCCTGTCCACGTCGTGTCGCGGCCTGCGCTATCGAGCCGCTATGCGACTTGGGCAAGATCGACGTCGCAGGTCCGGTGGCGGTACACGCCGGGCATGACGAAGGCGTCCCGGTCGGCGCGCGACCCGTGGGAGCGGGCCCCCGCCACGGTCCGGCGACTGATGGTCCTGCTCGCCGTGAAGGAGTCCGAAGACACGATGGCGCACCCCGACGGTACGGAAGCATCGCTGCTGTGGACACTGGCAGGCAGCGGCAAGGAGTCGCTGGCGGCCGGCGCGCGTGGCCTGCACGCGTACCTGGCCGGTCGTGACGACTGGAGCCCCCAGGACATCGCGTTCACCCTCGCGCGCACCGCTTCCGAGGGGAGCCGGCGGGCGGCACTGGTGGCGGACGGCCGCGACGGGTTCCTGCGGAGGCTGGACGCGCTCGCCGACGGCAGGAGCATGCCCGGCCTGGTGGAGGGTGCCGCAGCGGTAGGCCGCCGGGTCGCCTTCGTGTTTCCCGGACAGGGCGCGCAATGGCCCCGGATGGCGGTGGACCTGCTGGACACCTCCGCAGTGTTCCGCGACCGGATGGACGCGTGCGCGCAGGCCCTGGAACCGTTCGTCGACTGGTCGCCGATCGACGTGCTCCGCGACCCGGACGCGCCGGGCGCGCCCGCCGCGGACCGGGCCGACGTGGTGCAGCCCCTGCTGTTCGCCGTGACGGTGTCGCTCGCCGAGCTGTGGCGCTTCCACGGCGTGGAACCGGCCGCCGTGCTCGGGCACAGCGTCGGCGAGGTCACCGCCGCCGCGGTCAGCGGCGCGCTGTCCCTGGACGACTCCGCGCGGGTGGTCGCCCTGTGGAGCCAGGCCCAGGCGACCCTGGCCGGGCAGGGCGACATGGTCTCCGTCATGGCCCCGGCCGACGAGGTCGAGCCGCGGCTGCGCGGCTGGGACGGCCGCCTCGTCGTCGCCGCGCACAACGGTCCGCGGTCCGTGATCGTCTCCGGTGACCGCGACGCCGCGGCCGAATTCCTCGCCGACCTGGCCGCGGAAGGGGTGCACGCACGGCGGATCGCGGTGGGCCTGGCCGCGCACTCCCCCCACATCGACGCGATCATCCCCCGGATGCGCGCCGACCTCGCACCGATCCGGCCCCGCGCACCGCGGCTGCCCTACTACTCCGGACTGACCGGCGGACGACTGGGCGCCCCGGTCCTGGACGCCGACTACTGGTGCCGCAACCTGCGCAACACGGTCAGGTTCCACGAGGCGGCCGGCGCCCTGCTGCGGGACGGGTACGGCGTCCTGCTGGAGGTCAGTCCGCACACCGTGCTGACCTCCGCCCTCACGGACTGCGCGGAGGAACACGGCGCGCAGGCCGCCGTCCTCGGGACGCTGCGCCGGGACCAGGACGGTCCGGGCCGGTTCCTGGCCTCGCTCGGTGACCTGTACGTGTGCGGTGCCGCCCCGGGACGGGAAGCGCCGCCCGCCGGGCAGCACGCCCGGGCACCGGAACTGCCGGCGGCCGTCCTGGCGGCGCTCGCGGAGCCCGGCCCGGCCGACGCGAACGGGCCGGACGACGCGGGCGGCGGCCGGGAGGTCGGCCGCGCGTTCCGCGCGGAGCTGGCCGGAATGGACGCCCCGGAACGGCGCGCCGCGCTGGCACGGCTGGTGGACGAGGAGATCGCCGCGGTGACCGGGCGGTCCGAACCGGTCCCCGCCGACGTGGCCTTCCTCGACCTGGGATTCGACTCCGTCACCGCCGTGGAGCTGCGCAACCGGCTGAGCGCGGCGACGGCGCTGCGCGTCCCGGCGACGGCCGTCTTCGACTGCCCGACCCCGGCGGCCCTGGCCGCGTACCTCAGCGCCCGGATCCGCGGCGACCGGCCGGACGGGAGTACGGATGCGGTCGAGCCGGTGCGGCGGGCCGCGGACGACGACCCCGTGGTGATCGTCGGCATGGGCTGCCGCTACCCCGGCGGGGTCGGCAGCCCCGACGAACTCTGGGAGCTGGTGTCGGCGGGCGCTGACGCCGTCTCCGCGCTGCCCGACGACCGCGGCTGGGACACTGCCGGACGGTACGACCCCGCACCGGGCACACCAGGCCGGTTCTACCAGCGGGAGGCGGGTTCGCTCGCCGGAGCGGCCGACTTCGACGCGGAGTTCTTCGGCATCTCGCCGCGCGAGGCGCTGGCCATGGACCCGCAGCAGCGGCTGCTGCTGGAGACCACCTGGGAGGCGCTGGAGCGGGCCGGGATCGACCCGTCCACCCTGCGGCGGACCCCGACGGGCGTCTACGTCGGGGCGATGACCATGGACTACGGCCCCTCCCTCGAACAGGGCGCCGACGAGGGCGGCCACCTGCTCACCGGCAACACCGGGAGCGTCGCGTCGGGCCGCCTGGCCTACACCCTCGGCCTGGAGGGAGCGGCGGTCACCGTGGACACCGCGTGCTCGTCCTCGCTGGTGGCCCTGCACCTCGCGGTCCGGGCGCTGCGCTCCGGCGAGTGCTCGCTGGCGCTGGCCGGCGGCGCGACCGTGATGTCCACGGTCGGCATGCTCGTGGAGTTCAGCCGGCAGGGCGGCCTGGCCCCGGACGGCCGCTGCAAGGCGTTCGCGGCGGCCGCCGACGGCTTCGGCCTGGCCGAGGGCGTGGGCATGCTGCTGGTGGAGCGGTTGTCGGATGCGCGGCGCAACGGGCATCCGGTGCTGGCGGTGGTGCGTGGTTCGGCGGTGAATCAGGACGGTGCGAGCAACGGTCTGACGGCGCCGAACGGTCCGTCGCAGCAGCGGGTGATCCGTGCGGCGTTGGCGGACGCGGACCTGTCGCCGTCCGAGGTGGACGTGGTGGAGGCGCACGGTACGGGGACGCGGTTGGGTGACCCGATCGAGGCGCAGGCGCTGCTGGCGACGTACGGCCAGGGGCGGCCTTCGGACCGGCCGGTGTGGATCGGCTCGCTGAAGTCCAACATCGGCCACGCCCAAGCCGCGGCCGGTGTGGCGGGGGTCATCAAGTCGGTGCTGGCGCTGCGGCACGGCGTGATGCCCAAGACGCTGCACGTGGACGGTCCCACACCCGAGGTGGACTGGTCGGCGGGCGCCGGCCGGCTGCTGACGGAGGCCCGTGCGTGGGACGACACGGGCCGTCCGCGCCGGGCGGGCGTGTCCTCCTTCGGCATCAGCGGCACCAACGCCCACGTCATCCTGGAGTCCGCGCCGGCCGAGGCGGTGGAGGACGCCCCGCGTCCCGGGACGGTGGTGTGGCCGGTGTCGGCGCGCAGCGCCGAGGCACTGCGCGCGCAGGCGGAGGCGTTGGCGGCGCGGGTGGCGGCGGAGCCCGGCCTCGACGTGGCGGACGTGGGTTGTTCGCTGGCGGTGGGGCGTGCGTCCTTCGAGCACCGTGCGGTGGTGGTGGGTGGGGACCGGAGCGAACTGCTCGACGGCGTGAAGGCGCTGGCGCAGGGTGCCGCGGTGTCCGGCGGCGGGTTGGTTTCCGGTCGGGTGGCGCTGGTGTTCCCGGGTCAGGGTTCGCAGTGGGTGGGGATGGCCGCGGAGTTGCTGGCCGGGTCGGAGGTGTTCGCGGAACGGATGGCCGAGTGCGAGCGGGCGCTGGCGCCTTATGTCGACTGGTCGTTGGCGGAGGCGTTGGGCTCGGAGGCGCTGCTGGCGCGGGTCGATGTGGTGCAGCCGGTGCTGTGGGCCGTGATGGTGTCGCTGGCGGAGGTGTGGCGCTCGTTCGGTGTGGCGGTCGACGCCGTGGTGGGCCACTCGCAGGGTGAGGTCGCGGCCGCCGTGGTGGCGGGTGGTCTGAGCATCGACGACGGGGCGCGGGTGGTGGCGCTGCGTTCCCGTGCGGTGGGGGTGCTGGCGGGGCGTGGCGGGATGGCGTCGGTTCCCCTGCCGGTGGAGGCGGTGCGGGAGCGGATCGGCGGCCGGTTGTCGGTGGCGGCGGTGAACGGTCCGTCGTCGACGGTGGTGTCGGGTGACGCGGACGCGGTCGCCGCGTTGGTGGAGGCTCTGGTGGGGGAGGGGGTGCGGGCGCGGCTGATCGAGGTCGACTACGCGTCGCACTCCGCGCATGTGGAGGAGGTCCGCGAGCGGCTGCTCGCCGACCTGGACGGCATCGTGCCGCTGTCCGGTGCGGTGCCGTTCTATTCGAGCGTCACGGGCGGCCTGTTGGACACGAAGGCCCTGGACGCCGAGTACTGGTACCGCAACCTGCGGGAGACCGTCGAGTTCGAGCAGGCCACCCGCGCGCTCCTGGCGGCCGGGCACCGCGTCTTCATCGAGTCCAGCCCGCACCCCGTGCTGTCGGTGGCGGTGGGGGAGTCGGTGGAGGCCGCGGGTGCGGACGCCGCGGTGCTGGGGACGTTGCGTCGCGGGGAGGGCGGTCCGGCGCAGGTGCTGCGCGCGGTCGGCCGTGGCTGGGAGCGCGGGCTGGAGGTGGACTGGCCGCGGGCGTTCCCGGGGGCCCGGCGCGTTGAGCTGCCGACCTACGCCTTCCAGCGCACCCGCTACTGGCTGACGGCCCCCGCCGCCATCCCGGCCGCCCCCGCCGAGGACCGCTGGGACGACCTGGAACTGCAGGACCCCACCCGGCTCGCCGAAATCCTCGGGGTCGGCCATGCCGCCCTGGACGAAGTCCTGCCCGCACTGGCAGCCTGGCGCTCCGTCAGGAGCCGTGAGCGGAAGGCGGAATCCTGGCGCTACCACGTCGCCTGGGCACCCCTGTCGGTCACGCCGACGGACGGCCTCCCCGGCCGCTGGCTCGCTTTGCGTCCCGAGGGCGGTGACGCGGCGGCCGTCCTGGACGCCCTCGGCGAGGCCGGAGCCGGCCTCCTCCCGTGCGTCGTCGCCGATCCGGGCGCGACCCGCGAACAGCTGGCCGCCCTGCTCACGGAGACCGCCGGGGAGCAGCCGATCGCCGGGGTGCTGTCCCTGTTGTCCTGGGAGGAGCGCCCCCACCCCGAACACCCCGACCTGCCCGGTGGCCCGGCGCTGACCCTCGCGCTGGCCCAGGCACTGGAGGACGCGGGCATCCAGGCCCGGCTCTGGACGCTGACGAAGGGACTGGCGGTCCTGGGCGGCGCGGAGCGGCCCGGACACGTCGGTCAGGCCGCCTCCGCCGCCCTGGGCCGGACGCTGGCCCTGGAGCACCCGCACCGCCGGGGCGGCCTGGTCGACCTGCCCGAGGTGCTGGACGCACGGGCCGCCCGCCGCCTGTGCGCGGTGCTCGCGGGAGCCGCGGCCGACGAGGAACAGGTGGCGGTGCGCTCCACCGGGGTCCACGGACGCCGGCTCCGCCCCGCGTCGTCCGGGTCGCCGAAGGCCCGTGCAGGCGGCCCGGACGTCCGGTGGCGGGGCACGGTCCTGGTCACCGGCGGCACCGGCGGCGTCGGCTCGCACACGGCGCGCTGGCTGGCGGGCCAGGGCGCGGAGCGGCTGCTGCTGGTCGGCCGACGCGGCGCCGACGCCCCCGGTACGGACGTGCTGCGGGCGGAACTGACGGCGCTGGGCGCCGAAGTGGCCTTCGCGGCCTGCGACGTCGCCGACCCGGCCGCAGTGGCGGCGCTGCTCGCCGACATCCCGGCGCGATACCCGCTGTCCGCCGTCATCCACGCGGCGGGCGTCCTCGACGACGGTGTGCTCGACGCGCTGGACCCCGCGCGGCTCGCCGTGGTGCTGCGCGCCAAGCTGACCGCCGCACGGAACCTGCACGAGGCCACCGCGGGTCTCGACCTGTCGGCCTTCGTGGTGTTCTCGTCGGTGATGGGCGTCGTGGGCAACGCCGGGCAGGGCAACTACGCGGCCGCCAACGCGGCCGTCGACGCACTCGTCGCCGCCCGCCGTGCCGCCGGGCTGCCCGGCACGTCCGTGGCCTGGGGCGCCTGGGCCGGGCCGGGCATGCTGGCGGACGAGGTCGCCGCACGGCTGCGGGACTTCGGCATGCCGGTGATGGAGCCCGAAACGGCCGTCACCGCGATCGGCCGGGCGCTCGCGGAGGACGACGAACTGGTCGTGGTCGCCGATGTCGACTGGAGGCGCTTCACCACGGGCAGGGGCCGGTGGACCGCCGCCCTCCTCCACGGGATACCGGACCCGGCTGCCGCGAGGCCCGTCCAGGACACCACCGCACCGTCGGCGGTCCGGGAAGGCGGCGACTCCGCCGACGCCCTGCGGCAGCAGATCGCCGTACTGCCGCGCCACGAGGACCGGGTCAGGACCCTCACCGAACTGGTACGCACCCACGCGGCGTCGGTCCTGCGCCACCCCGACGTCGACACGGTCCAGCCCGGAAAGGCGTTCTTCGCGCTCGGCTTCGACTCGCTGACGGCGGTGGAGCTGCGCAACCGGCTCACCGCCGTCACCGGACTGGCCCTGCCCGCCACCGTCCTGTTCGACCATCCCACACCGTCGGCACTGGCCGACCGGCTGCTCGCGGACCTGGACCTGCCGGACGCCGCGAGCGGCACCGCCGGGCCCGCCGGCTCCGTCGATGCCGGGGCGGGCCGGGCGGCGGCACCCGGCGGCAACGAGCCGATCGCGATCGTCGGCATGGGCTGCCGCTTCCCCGGCGGGGTCGCAGGGCCCGAGGACTTCTGGCACCTGCTCTCGAAGGGCACCGACGCCGTCGGCGACTGGCCGTCGAACCGGGGCTGGGACACCGAGGGGCTGTACGACCCGGACCCCGACCACGCCGGCACCACGTACAGCATGCAGGGCGGCTTCCTGCACGACGCCCCCGAGTTCGACGCGGAGTTCTTCGGCATCTCGCCGCGCGAGGCCCTGGCCATGGACCCGCAGCAGCGGCTGCTCCTGGAGACCGCCTGGGAGGCGGTCGAGGGCTCCGGGCAGGACCCGACCGCGCTGAAGGACCGGCAGGTCGGCGTCTACATCGGTACCAACGGCCAGGACTACTCCGCGCTGCTGCAGGGCGCCGAGGGCGTGTCCGAGGGCCATCTGCTGACCGGGAACACGGCCAGCGTGCTGTCCGGGCGGCTGTCCTACGTCCTCGGCCTCCAGGGACCCTCGCTCACCGTCGACACCGCGTGCTCCTCGTCGCTGGTGGCGCTCCACCTGGCCGTGCAGGCACTGCGGCGCGGCGACTGCGAGCAGGCCCTCGCGGGCGGGGTGACGGTGATGAGCACCCCGCGGCTCTTCGTGGAGTTCAGCCGCCAGCGCGGGCTCGCCGCCGACGGACGGTGCAAGGCGTTCTCGGCGGACGCGGACGGCACGGGCTGGGGCGAGGGCGCCGGAGTGCTGCTGCTGGAGCGCCACAGCGACGCCCTGCGCCACGGCCACCCCGTACTCGCGCTGATCAGCGGCACCGCCGTGAACCAGGACGGCGCCAGCAACGGGCTCACCGCCCCCAACGGCCCGTCCCAGCAGCAGGTCATCCGCGCCGCGCTGGCCGACGCCGCGCTGCGCGCCGACCAGATCGACGCGATCGAGGCCCACGGCACCGGCACGAAGCTCGGCGACCCCATCGAAGCGCAGGCGCTCCAGGCCGTCCACGGGCCGGCGCGCACGGCGGACCGGCCGCTGTGGCTCGGCTCCGTGAAGTCGAACATCGGGCACACCCAGGCGGCGGCCGGGGTGGCCGGAGTGATGAAGATGGTGCTGGCCATCCGCCACGGCGAACTGCCGGGAACCCTGCACGCCGGGACGCCGAACCCGCACGTCGACTGGTCCGACGGTGCCATCCGCCTGCTCACCGCGCACACCCCGTGGCCGGAGACCGGGAACCCCCGCCGGGCAGGCGTGTCGTCGTTCGGCATCAGCGGCACCAACGTGCACGCGATCATCGAGCAGGCACCGGCCGTCGCGGTCGCGCCCGCCCCGGAGCGGACCGACACCTCGGCCGTGCCCACCCCGGACACCGCCACGACGGCCACCGCGCGCCGGGCCGCCCCGCCCGTGCCGCTGCTGCTCTCGGCCGGCACACCGGAGGCCCTGCGGGCACAGGCCGGCCGGCTGGTGAGCCGGCTCGATGCCGACCCGGACGCCGAACTGGCGGACGTCGCCTACTCGCTCGCCACGGGACGGGCCCCGCTCGCACACCGGGCCGCCGTCCTGGGACGGGACCGGGCATCCGTCCGACGCTCGCTCACCGCACTCGCGCGCGGCACGGCATCGGGCCACCTGCTCACCGGAGGCGCCGTGCGCTCCGGCCGGACCGCCTTCCTCTTCCCGGGACAAGGCAGCCAGCGGGCCGGAGCCGGCGCGGAGCTCTACCGCGACGACCCGGTGTTCGCCGACGCCCTCGACGAGGTGCTGACCGGCCTGGACCCGCACCTCGACCTGCCCCTGCGCGACATCCTGTTCGCCGAGCCCGGAACCCCCGGTGCGGCGCTGCTCGACCGCACCCGGTACACCCAGCCCGCGTTGTTCGCCCTGGAGACGGCGCTGTTCCGGCTCGTGCAGCACTGGGGTGTGCGGCCCGACCTGCTGATGGGGCACTCCGTCGGCGAACTCGCCGCCGCCCACGCGGCGGGCGTGCTGGACCTGCCCGATGCCTGCGCGCTGGTAACGGCCCGGGGCCGGCTGATGGACGAACTGCCCGAGGGCGGGGCGATGGTGGCGGTGGAGGCCACCGAGGAGGAAGTGCACCAGGCCCTGCTGGACGACCGCACCGGGCACCCCCTCCCGGAGACGGAAGCGGGCCGGGACGCGGTGGACATCGCCGCCGTCAACGGGCCCACCTCAGTGGTCCTGTCCGGTGACGCGGACGCTGTGCTGCGCCTGGCCGGGGCGTTCCGCTCCCGGGGGCGGCGCACCCGCCGGCTGAGCGTGAGCCACGCGTTCCACTCCGCCCGGATGGACGGGATGCTCGACGCGTTCCGGGACGTGGCCGAGTCGCTGACGTACCACGCGCCCGGCATCGAGATCGTCTCCAACCTGACCGGGCGCACGGCCACGGCCGCGGAACTCCGTTCCCCCGAGCACTGGGTGCGCCACGTCCGGGGCACCGTGCGTTTCCTGGAAGGGGCCCGCCGGCTGTGGGCCGAGGGCGCGACGACGTACCTCGAACTCGGACCGGGCGGCGTGCTGTCCGGCATGCTCCACACCTGCCTCCCCGACGCCACCCCCACCCCCGGCGGCCCCGGGACGGTGCCGCTGCTGAGCGACAGCCGCGGCGAGCCGGACGCGGTCCGCGCCGCACTCGCCTCGCTGCACCTGCGCGGCGTGGCGGTGGACTGGTCGGCGGGCTGGAGCGGCACCGACGTGCGGCGGGTCGACCTGCCCACCTACGCCTTCCAGCGCAGGCGCTTCTGGCCGGTGGCCGCGCCGGACCCGGCCCCCGCCGCCCGGCGCTCCCGCCGGGAGACCGAGGTCCCCGCCGGCCCCCGCCGCTACCGCATCGCATGGGAGCCGCTCACCGCGCCCGCGGAGCCCCGCCTCTCCGGCCGCTGGCTGCTCGTCACCCCGGACGGACCCGGTGCCGAGGACACCGCACTCGCCTGCGAACAGGCGCTCGCCGGACACGGCGCCGACGTGGTCGTGATCCGGGTCGGGGTCGCCGCCGAACGCGCCGAACTGGCCTCGCTGCTCCCGGAGTTCGGCTCCTTGGACGGCGTCCTGTCGCTGCTGGCCCTGGCTCAGGGCCCCCGCCCGGGCCTGCCGACGCTCGACGCCTGCCTGACCGGGACCCTGCTGCTGCTCCAGGCCCTGGGCGACAGCGGCATCGACGCACCCCTGTGGTGCGCCACCCGCGGCGCGGTGGCAGCCGACGGCACGGAGGAGGTCCGCCCCGTGCAGGCCCAGGTGTGGGGCCTGGGCCGGGTGGCGGCACTGGAGCACCCGCTGCGCTGGGGCGGCCTGGTCGACCTGCCGGACCTGCTGGACGGGCCCGCGCTGGACGGGCTGTGCGCTGTGCTGGCCGGACGGGACGGCGAGGACCAGGTGGCCGTCCGCGCGCCGGCACCGGTGGGCCGTCGGCTCGTTCCCGCGCCGGAGCCCGCGACACCCGCGCCCGCACCGTGGACGCCGCGCGGCACGGTCCTCGTCACCGGCGGCACCGGAGGCCTCGGCGCCCAGGTGGCGCGCTGGCTCGCGGAGCGCGGCGCGGACCACCTGGTCCTGCTCAGCAGGCGGGGCCCCGAGGCCCCGGGAGCCGACGCGCTGGCCGACGCCCTGGCGGCGCTCGGCGCCCGGAGCACCCTGCTGGCCTGCGACGTCGCCGACCGCACCGCGCTGGAGCGGGTCCTGGGGCGGCTGCGCGACGAGGGCGACACCGTACGGGCCGTGGTGCACACCGCCGGACTCACCTCGGACACCGCGCTGATGGACTGCACGCCGGAGGAACTGGCCCGGCGGACGGCGGCCAAGACGTGCGGCGCGGCCCACCTCGACGCCCTGTTCGAAGACCGCCCGCTGGACGCCTTCGTGCTGTTCTCCTCGATCTCGGGCACCTGGGGCAGCGGCGGCCAGGGCGCCTACGCGGCGGCCAACGCCTACCTGGACGGCCTCGCCGCGGCGCGGCGCGGCCGGGGCCTGACGGCGACCTCGGTGGCCTGGGGCCCCTGGGCCGGCGCGGGCATGGCCGAGGGCGCGGTCGGCGACGGCCTGCGCCGCCACGGGCTGGTGCCGATGGACCCTGCGGCGGCGCTCTCCGCGCTCGGCCTGGCGCTGGCCCTGGACGAGGGCGAACCGGTCGTCGCCGAGCTGGACTGGAGCCGCTTCGCGCCGATCTTCGGCTCGGTCCGGGAGAGCGCGCTGCTGCGCGGCCTGTCGGCCGCCCCGGAGCCCCGGGCGGCGGACGGCGACCCCGCGGACGCGGACACCTCCGCCGGGTCCGGACCCGGCACGGGCGGCGACCCGTCGTGGCCGCACCGGCTGCACCGACTGTCCGGGCCCGAGGGCCGCAAACTGCTGACGGAGCTGGTGCGGAGCGAAGCGGCCGCCGTGCTGGGCCACGAGTCGGCCGCCGGCCTCATGGCCGACCGCCCGTTCCGCGAGCTGGGCTTCGACTCGCTCACCGCCGTCGAACTCCGCAACCGGCTGGTCGCGGCCACCGCTCTGCCGCTCGCGTTCACCACCGTCTTCGACCACCCGACGGCAGCCGCGCTCGCCGCCCACCTCTTCGCCGAGCTGAGCGGCACCGAACCGGACGCCGACCGCACGACCGGCACGGCCGCGACGGACTCCGCGGCCGCCGACGGCGCGGCCGGGCCCGCGGCGGCCGACGAACCCCTGGCGATCGTCTCGATGGCCTGCCGGTTCCCGGGCGGCGTCCGCTCGCCCGAGGACCTGTGGCAGCTGGTGGCCGACGGAGTGGACGCGGTCGCCGCGCTGCCCGCCGACCGCGGCTGGCCGCTGGACACTCTCTACGACCCGGACCCCCTGCACCCGGGCACCTTCTACACCACCGGCGGCGGATTCCTGGACGGCGCGGCCGAGTTCGACGCGGAGTTCTTCGGCATCTCCCCGCGCGAAGCACTGGCCATGGACCCGCAGCAGCGACTGCTCCTCGAAACCAGCTGGGAGGCGCTGGAGCGGGCCGGACTCGACCCCGCGTCGGTCCGCGGCAGCGAGGGCGGCGTCTACGTCGGCGTCGCCGCCCAGGGCTACGGCACCGGCCCGCAGGACCCGTCCGACGAGATCGAGGGGCACCTCCTCAGCGGCACGGTCACCAGCGTCGCCTCCGGCCGCGTCGCCTACACCCTCGGACTCGGCGGCCCCGCCGTGACCGTGGAGACGGCCTGCTCGTCCTCGCTGGTGGCACTGCACCTGGCCGGCCAGGCACTGCGCGCCGGCGACTGCTCGTTCGCCCTGGTCGGCGGCGCCGCGGTGATGGCGAGCCCGGACGTCTTCGTCGAGTTCAGCCGTCAGCAGGGCCTGTCGCCCGACGGCCGCTGCCGCTCCTTCGCCGAAGCGGCGAACGGCACGGGCTGGGGCGAAGGGGTGGGCGTCCTGCTGGTGGAACGCCTCTCCGACGCGCGCCGCCTCGGACATCCGGTCCTCGCCCTCGTCCGGGGCACCGCGGTGAACCAGGACGGTGCCAGCAACGGCCTCACCGCTCCGAGCGGCCCCGCGCAGCAGCGGGTGATCAGGACCGCGCTGGCCGCGGCAGGACTGTCCGGCGCCGATATCGACCTGGTCGAGGGGCACGGCACCGGCACCGTGCTCGGCGACCCCATCGAGGCGCAGGCCCTGCTGGCCACCTACGGCCAGGACCGGCCCGCCGACCGCCCGCTGTGGCTGGGATCGCTGAAGTCCAACATCGGGCACACCCAGGCCGCCGCCGGGGTCGCCGGCGTCATCAAGACCGTGCTCGCGCTGCGCAACGGCGTGCTCCCCGGCACCCTGCACGCACAGGAGGCGTCCAGCCGGGTGGACTGGTCGGCCGGCGCGGTCCGGCTGCTCGCGGACGCCCGCCCCTGGGAAGCCCCGGACGGGGACCGGCCGCGCCGGGCCGGCGTCTCCGCGTTCGGCATGAGCGGCACCAATGCCCACGCCGTTCTGGAGGAAGCGCCCGCAGCCGACGACGCCCCGCTGCCCGACGGCACGGACGGCGAACCGTCCGAGGACACCGGGACCACCGTTCCGTGGCTGCTCTCCGCCATGACCCCCGAGGCCCTGCGCCGACAGGCGAGCCGACTGGTCGAGCACCTGCGGGCCGGCCCCGACGGGGGCGCCGCCGCCCCGGCCCGTGCGCTCGCCACCACCCGCCCCGCCCTGCCCTTCCGGGCAGCAGCCGTCGGCCGCGACCGCGACGCGCTCCTCGGCCGACTGGACGCCCTCGCGGCGGGCGAACCCGCGCCCGACGCGGTGCGGGACCGGGCGCGCGGCGGCCGTACGGCCTTCGTCTTCCCCGGCCAGGGCTCGCAGTGGGCCGGCATGGCCGCGGCGGCGCTCGACGCCTCCGCGCCGTTCGCCGCCGCGATCGCCGCCTGCGAACGGGCGCTCGCCCCGCACACCGACTGGTCCCTGACCGAGGTGCTGCGCGGCGCGCCCGGCGCGCCGACGCTCGACCGCGTGGACGTCGTCCAGCCGGTGCTCTTCGCCGTGATGGTCGCGCTGGCCGCGCACTGGCGCGACACCGGGGTCACCCCGGACGCGGTCGTCGGACACAGCCAGGGCGAGATCGCCGCCGCCCACGTCGCCGGAGCGCTGTCGCTCGACGACGCGGCCCTCGTGGTGGCGCGGCGCAGCCGGGCGCTGCTGAGGCTGGCGGGACGCGGCGGCATGGTGTCGGTCGCCGCCTCCGCCGAGCGGACCACGGGCCTGATGCCCGCCGGCGGACGCCTCTGCGTGGCCGCGGTGAACGGCCCCGACGCCGTGGTCGTCGCCGGGGAGCCCGAGGAGCTGGCCGCCCTGCTCGCGGCCTGCGATCGGGAAGGTGTACGGGCCAAGGCGATCCCGGTGGACTACGCGGCCCACTCGGCCCAGGTCGCCGAGATCGAGGACGAACTGCGCGAAGCCCTCACCGGGATACGCCCCCGCGCCTCGGCCGTCCCGCTCTACTCGACGGTGACCGGCGAACCCGTCGCCGGAGAATCGCTCGACGCCGCCTACTGGTACCGCAACCTGCGCGAGCCGGTCGACTTCGTCGGAGCGACCCGCGCCCTGCTCGACGCGGGCCACACCCTGCTCGTCGAGGTCAGCCCGCATCCGGTGCTGCTCGCCGGGATCGAGGCGGTGGCCGCGGAGGCCGGGCGGGAGGTGTCGGCGGTCGGCACGCTGCGGCGCGGCGACGGCGGCCGGGACCGGCTGCTGGCCTCACTGACCGAGGCGTGGGCGGCCGGCGGCGGCCCGGTGGACTGGTCGCCCTGGACGGGGGCCCCCGGGCCGGGCGGCCCGGCACCCGTCCTGCTGCCGACGTACCCCTTCCAGCGCGACCGGTACTGGCTGCCCACACCGGGCCGGACGGCCGCCGCGGCCACCGCCGCGGCGCCGGCCGTGGACACTCCGCGGACCGCGGGCGACGAGGACGGCACCCCCGCCGCACGACTGGCCGCCCGGCTGGCCCCGCTGGATCGGCAGGCACGCCGCCAAGCGGTGCTCGACCTGGTCGTCCGGCACGCGGCCGCGGTCCTCGGCCATTCCGGAACCGGTCCGGTGCGCCCGGAACGCGCCTTCTCCGAGATCGGCTTCGACTCGATGCTCGCGGTGCGGTTCAGGAACGCGCTGTGCGAGGCCACCGGGCTGGCCGTCCCGCCGACGGTCGTCTTCGACCACCCGACGCCAGAGGCGCTCGCCGCCCACCTGGACGCGGAGCTGTCCGCCGCGCCCGAACCGCCCTCGCCGCTGCTGGCCGAGCTGGACCGGCTGGCCGCGCTCCTCGCGGCCGTCCCGCCCGGAGCGGCCGACACCGACGGGGTCGGCGAACGGCTGAACGAACTGCTGCGCGGCTGGGGCCGGCGCACCGGCGCACCGGGCGGCGAGGCACCACCGCCAGGACCGGTGGACCACACCGCCACCGCGATGGAAACGGCGACAGCGGACGAGCTGTTCGCCCTGCTCGACAACGACTTCGGAAACGCCTGAAAGAGAGCTGGCACTGATGTCCGACGACAAGAAGCTGCTCGACTACCTCAGGCGCGCCACCGCGGACCTCGGTGACGCCCGGAGGCAGCTGCGCGAGGCCGAGCAGGCCCGCCACGAACCGATCGCCATCGTCTCCATGGCCTGCCGCTATCCCGGCGGCGCCGACACGCCGGAACTGCTGTGGGACCTGGTCTCCCAGGGCGCCGACGCGGTCTCCGCCTGGCCGGTCAACCGCGGCTGGGACCTGGAGGGCCTCTACGACCCGGACCCCGAGCGGCCCGGTACGTCCTACACCCGGCACGGCGGCTTCCTGCACGACGCCGCCGAGTTCGACGCGGAGTTCTTCGGCATCTCGCCGCGCGAGGCCCTGGCCATGGACCCCCAGCAGCGGCTGGCACTGGAGACCGCCTGGGAGGCGGTCGAGCGGGCCGCGATCGACCCCCGCACGCTGCGGTGCACCGGCACGGGTGTCTTCCTCGGGGCG
This sequence comes from Kitasatospora sp. NPDC041917, assembly GCF_055589745.1. Classification (NCBI taxonomy): domain Bacteria; kingdom Bacillati; phylum Actinomycetota; class Actinomycetes; order Kitasatosporales; family Streptomycetaceae; genus Kitasatospora; species Kitasatospora sp. NPDC041917. The sequence goes on from NZ_JBVJBI010000027.1 coordinate 110,281, forward strand.
ATCGGCAACGGCTACGGCGCGGGTTCGCGCCACCTCCCCGAGGTCCAGGGCCTGTTGGACACCGGGACCGCGAGCAGTGTGGTCTCCGGCCGGATCGCCTACATCCTGGGCCTGGAAGGGCCCGCGGTGACCGTGGACACGGCCTGCTCCTCTTCTCTGGTCGCCCTGCACCTGGCGATCCGGGCCCTGCGGGCCGGCGACTGCACGCTGGCCCTGGCCGGCGGGGTGTCGGTGATGGCGACCCCCGACGCGTTCGTGGCGTTCAGCCGCCAGCGGGCACTGTCGGCCGACGGCCGCTGCAAGGCGTTCGGGGCCGACGCGGACGGAACCGGTTGGTCCGAGGGCGCCGGCGTCCTGCTGCTGGAACGGCTGTCGGACGCGCGGCGCAACGGGCACCCGGTGCTGGCCGTCATCCGGGGTTCGGCCACGAACCAGGACGGTGCGAGCAACGGGCTGACCGCGCCGAGCGGTCCGTCGCAGCAGCGGGTGATCAGGGCGGCGCTCGCGGACGCGGACCTGTCGCCGTCCGAGGTGGACGTGGTGGAGGCGCACGGCACCGGCACCGTGCTAGGCGACCCGATCGAGGCGCAGGCCCTGCTGGCCACCTACGGCCAGGACCGGCCCGCCGAACGGCCTTTGTGGCTGGGCTCGTTGAAGTCGAACATCGGCCACACGTCGGCGGCGGCCGGAGTGGGCGGCGTCATCAAGATGGTGCTGGCGATCGAGCACGGCGAACTGCCCAGGACCCTGCACGCGGACCGGCCGACGCCCATGGTGAACTGGTCGTCGGGAGCCGTGGAGATCCTCTCCGAGGCCCGCGTCTGGGACGACACGGGACGCCCGCGCCGGGCCGGGGTGTCCGCCTTCGGCGTCAGCGGCACCAACGCCCATCTGATCCTGGAACAGGCCCCGGCGGAGGAAGCCGAACCGGCGGCCGACACGGCGGCCGATGGCGATGCGTACCCGCTGCCCTGGGTGCTGTCGGGGCGTACCGACGAGGCGCTGCGCGACCAGGCGGCCCGGCTGCTGGCACACCTGAGCGCCGACCCCGCACCCCTGCGGGCCGCCGACACCGGCCGCGCCCTCGCCCTCACGCGGACCGCCTTCGAACGGCGCGCCGTGGTGGTGGGCACCGACCCGGACCGACTGCTCGACGGCGTGAAGGCGCTGGCGGAGGGCCGATCGGTGCCGGGGCTGGTGCGGGGCGACGGTGTGTCCTCGGGCCGTTCGGTGTTGGTGTTCCCGGGTCAGGGTTCGCAGTGGGTGGGGATGGCCGCGGAGCTGCTGGCCGGGTCGGAGGTGTTCGCGGGGCGGATGGCGGAGTGCGGGCGGGCGTTGGCGCCTTACGTCGACTGGTCGTTGGCGGAGGCGTTGGGCTCGGAGCGGTTGCTGGCGCGGGTCGATGTGGTGCAGCCGGTGCTGTGGTCGGTGATGGTGTCGCTGGCGGAGGTGTGGCGTGCGTTCGGCGTCGTTCCGGACGCG